>DATHET010000352.1:0-15241 GCA_035490315.1 Planctomycetota bacterium | reverse complement strand
TGCGGCCGCCCTCGAGCTGTCCCGAAAGGTCGAGCATCGACAGCCGCGGCTCGACGTAGGTGAGCAGCATGCGCGCGCTTTCGAGCTGGCGGTTGGCGATGAAGCCGTCCAGCCCGCTGACCTTGGCCCAGGCGCGCACGTGTCCGCCTTCGAGCACCAGCTCGGAGAGATCGACCTCGGCGCGCCGGATCGACAGGGGCAGGCCGAGGTCGACGTAGGCATCGCGCGGCCGGATCTCTCCGGAGAGGACCAGCCGGGGATTTCCGCGCGCGCTCTTGCCGATGTATTTCAGGTGCGCGTCCTCGAAGTCGAGCCAGCCCGAGAGGTGCAGGCGATCGATCGCGGCGCTGACCGTGTCGGGATCGAGGAACAAGCTCAAGTGCTCGCGATCGAGAGGCAGACCGCGCGCCTGCACGCGCGTGGTGAAGAGCACGCTGCCGTCCTCGTCGGCGAAGCGCGCGTCGCTCAGCGCCACCGGCGTCGAGCCCAGCCGCGCCTGGATGTGCTCGCCCCTCAGGATTCCGTCGCGCTGCACCAGCTCGCCCCACAGGCCGGAGAGTGCGAATCCCTGGCTCGCGTCGTGCCTGCCTGGCCCTGGCGTCGCGGCGATGTCGCTGCGGAAGGAATTGTCGCGCAGGAAGACGCGGTAGACGCCTTCGTTGCGCACCGGACCTTCCGCGGCGGAGGACAGGTCGACGTCGGCGGAAAAATCGATGCGGCCGTCGATCGAGAGGGCCTTGAGGTCGAATCCCCGGCCGCTCGCGCCGCCCGCGAAGGCTTCGCGGAAGGCTCCGACCAGGGCGCGGTTGGTCACGTCGACGCCGGCGCCGCGCACCTCGATGTGATCGCTGCCCGAGGTCGGGAACACGGCGACGCAGGCGACGCGCGCATCCTGCGGCCAGTCGCCGATCAGCGGTGCGATGCGCGTGGTGAACGACGAGGGGCCGCTCTTGCCGCGCTCCGAGCCCTGGACCAGCACGCGGCCGATCACGTTCTTCGTCGGCGTCGAGAAGCTCTTGGGCGTGAGCTGGACCTGCCGCGGCTCGATCTCGACGCGGAAGGCGAGCTCGTCCTGCGGGCGCGAGCGGACCGCGCGCAGGTTGACGTCCGCCTTGCCCGAGGGCTGGAAGAGGTCGAGCGCAGTGCCGACTCCCGTCCAGGTGCTGGCGAGCACTTCGCGATCGGAACCGCGCAGGGCCATGCCGCGCACCGCGACGTCGAAATCCATCAGGAGATCGAGCGGATCGACGAAAGCCGTCACGGGATGGGCGGCCGTGCGCCGCGGCGGCACGAGGGCGGGATCCTGCTGCACTCGGCCGCGCACCCGCACGCTCTCCGCGGTCGGCGTCGCGCCGGTGACGTCGAAGTTGATCGCGAACAGGGCGCGCGGATCGAAGCTGAGACCGATCCGACCTTGCCCGCGGTCGAAGGTGACCGGCAGGCCCGACCAGGTCACTTGGAGATCCTTGGGCAGGATCTCGAAGTGGCCCGAGACTCCGCCGCTGGCGAGGTCGGACAAGAGCCGCCCCTTGCCTTCGAAGACGCCGGCGCTCGGCCGGAACTCGGGCCAGATCCAGGCGGTGCCGGAGAGCCCTTCGATCGCTTTTCGCAGCGGCGTTCCGACGCTCAAGCCCTGGCCCTGAAAATCCAGCAGGAACTCAGGCGCGTTGTCCTCGGTCGTGCCCGCGTGCGCGGCGGCGATCACGCCGCTGACCACGGCCTTGGGATCCGCCTGGCCGTCGTCGACGGGACGCCCGCGGATGTCGAGCAGCCCCAATTGGAATCCGCGCGCCTGCTTGGGATCGAAAGCCGCGCAGACTCGGCCGCGCAGATCCTCGACCGGCAAAGGAAAGCCCTCTTTCACGCCGCCCGGTCGGGGAGGCCAACCGCGGTACACGGCTCCGATCTGGCCATCGAGCAGGAGATCGAGCGCGCCGCTCCATTTGCCCTGCTCGTCGAGGGCCGCGGCGAGGGCCAGGTCCGCCTTGCCGTGGGGATCGACGGCCTGGAATTCCTTGGCGGCGATCGACCAGAGGCCGAGCTCGGAGATGGACTCGGGCGACACGCTGCAATCGTCGAGACTCAGCTCGGCGCGGATGCGGCGAGAAGGTCCGGCCGCCTGGCCCAGGCGCACGAAGGTCTCGAGCTTCGCTTCCTTCCACACGCCCTTGCCTTGCACCAGCGCGCTCCAGGAAGCGGGGTCCAGCCAGTCGCGATCCGGCCCGCGGTTGGCGCTGGCGTCGAGATCGAGCTCGAGATCGCGCAGAGCAAGTCCCGTGTCCGCCCGGGTCAAGCTGCCGTCCTCGAGCCTGGCGCGAATCGACAGGCTCGAGGGCTCGCGCGGGTCGATCGAAAGTTCCGCTTCGGCGTGGAGGGCCAGTCGCCCGGTCGGCTGCCAGGCTCGCAAGCTGTCGAGCTCGGTCCCCGGCGGCAGAGCCGAGGCGGAAATCGGAAAGCCCGTGGTCGAGAGGCGCAGGCTGAGGACCGCCGGCCGTTCCACGCGCCCGCGCAGATAGACGGCGGCCGTGCGGTCCTCGCTGTCGGCGATGCTGGGCGCCAGAACGCCGCTCAATTGCGCGCGATTCTGGTCGTCGCGCGCGAACAGGGCGTCCACCGAGCCCAGCGGGAAGTCTCCCCATTGCGGATGGCGCACGTCGAACTGCACGCCGTTGATTTCGATCGGCGGAAAGCTCTTGAGGCTGTCGAGCAACTTGGGTGGCGACTCGGGACCTGCCGGCGCGCTGCCGCCAATGGCCGCCAGGACGTCGAACAATTCCTGCGAGAGCCGCACGCGGCCGCCGTCGATCCGCACCAGGCTGACCCGAGTCGAAGGCGGGGCGAAGGGATCGAGGCTCAGCGTGGCGCGGTTGATGCGCAAGAGCCTGCCGTCGACGCCGAGTGAGAGGTTGCGCAGGCTGAGCGCCGGGGCGAACCAGTCGAGCTCCAGCTCGCCCAGCTCGAATTCCGCGCCGCTCTGCGCCAGGCGTCCCTGGATGTCGGCTCGCAGCCAATCGCGCAACCAGCCGGTTTTCTCCAAGCCGTAGAGCGCACCGGCTCCGACAGCGATCGCACTGGCCAGCGCGAAGCTGGTGAACAAGAGCGCGCGAGCGAGGATCTTGATCATTCGCCGCATGGGATTCCGTGCCAGGAGAATCGACTGCGGCGGCGCTCGGCGTCAAGCTCGAGCGAGATTCGGCGGACTGGCGTCCAGCGGAAGAGGCTCAGAGCCGTGCGCGATCCGGGGTCTGGGCACGAGCACACCCGATCCGCCGCGGTAGATGCGCTCGACGCGCCGTCCGACCGAGCAGGTGATCTCGTAAGGAATCGTCCCGGCGTGGCGCGCGACTTCCTCGAGCGTGATCTGCTCCTCGCCGTCGCGGCCGAAGAGCGTGACGCGGTCGCCGACGCTGACGCCGGGGATGTGGCCGACGTCGATCGTCGTGTAGTCCATCGACACGCGGCCGACGATGCGCGCGCGCTCGCCGCGCACGAGCACTTCGCCGTTGTTGCCCAGACGCCAGGGGACGCCGTCGTTGTAGCCGATCGGCAAGGTGGCGATGCGCGTGGGCCGCGACGATTTCCACGTGCCGGCGTAGCCCACGGGGCTGGCTTCGGCCAGGTCCTTCAGGAACACGATCTGGCTGCGCAGGCTCATGACCGGCTCGAGGTCCTCCGCGCCGGGCAGGCCGTCGGGCAGCACGCCATAAGCGCTGATTCCCGGCCGGACGGCGTCATAGAGCGGATCGAGTCCGGTGAACACGCAGGCGGAATTCGCGGCGTGCACCCAGCCCAGGAGCAGATTGCGACGCCGCGCTTCCACCACGACTTCGCGGAAGCGCTGCATCTGCAGTGCCGTGAACTCGTCCTGCATGCCGAAGGGCGAGCTGATGTGTGTCATGACGCCGCACAATTCCATGTGGCGCGAAGCGCGGATCTGCTCGAGCAGCGGCAGGGCGCGCTCGGGCAGCACGCCCAGGCGTCCCATGCCCGTGTCGATCTTCAGGTGCACGCGCGCGACCAGACCGAGGCGAGCCGCGAGATCCTCGAGCATCTGGCAGCGATCCGCCGAGTGCAGCGCGACCTGGATGTCGTGCACGAGACAAGCCGTCGCTTCCTCGTCGACGATCGTGCCCAGGACCAGGATCGGAGCGCGCACGCCACTGCGGCGCAATTCCAGAGCTTCCGCGGAAGTTCCCACGCCGAGCGCGCTGACGCCCTGGCGCAGGGCGCAATGGCTGATCGCGACCGCGCCGTGACCGTAGGCATCGGCCTTGACCACGAGCATGATCGCAGTCCCGTCGCCGATTCGCGCGCGTATCTGTGCGATGTTCGACGCGAAAGCGTCGAGATCGATGTCGGCCCACACGCGATACGAGTCCACGCGCCGAGACTAGCAAGCGCGTCGCGCCGTTCAACCAAGCATTCTTTCGCTACTTGGACGCGCTGCGAGGCTTCGGCGGCGAAGCGAAAGCGCGCAGGTACAAGGGCTCGAGTTGCGCCGGCGTGTGGGGACCTTCGAGTCGGTGGCGCAGCAGGCCGAGCTCGAGCAGCGCCGAGGCGTACGGTGAACGATCGACGGAGAGTTGGGCGAGCGCGTCAGGCGAGCGTTGCGCGAGCTGCTCGATCCCGCTCTCCGCGAAGAGCCGCAGTCGCGTCGGAACCAGTGCCTCGAGCTCGCTCGGCTGGATGAGGCAGGGGGCGCGCAGCGCGAGGACGCCGTCTACCTCCCGCCGGTAGTGCGCGAAGTACAAGCTGCCGCCGCGCGCGTCCTGGACTACCGCAGCCTCGGCACCGGGCTCGAGCTCGCGCCAGCACAGGGCTTCCCACGACGGCAGTCCGAACAGGGCCGCGCCGGTTCCCCTCGCCAGGCCGAGCGCGGTCGCCACGGCCACTCGCAGGCCCGTGAAGCTTCCCGGGCCCGTCCCCACGACGATCAGTCCGAGCTCGCCCACGCCATGCCCGCTCTTCGAGAGCAGTCGATCGAGGGCCGGCAGCAGGTCGCTGGCGTGGGGCCGCGCGCCCGACAGGCGTTCCTCGAGGATCTCGCCCTCGATCGCGAGGGCGACGGACGGCGAGCGGGTCGAGGTCTCGAAGGCGGCGCTCAGCATCGCCGTCTCAATCCGCCAGCTCGCGGCTCACGATCTCCGCCAGGCCCTTGGCGCGGCGCAGTATCCAGTCGTGGTCGGGCCCCTCGACCATGACGCGCGCCAGATCCTCGGTGCCCGAGTAGCGCAGCAGCACGCGTCCGTCCTCGCCCAGCTCGGTCTCCAGGGCCTGGACGGCCTCGACGATCGCCGGGATGCCGGCCAGCGCCGGTTTGCGCGACACCGCGACGTTGAGCAGCACCTGGGGGAAGGGGCGGTAGTGGCCCGCAAGACTGGAGAGGGATTCACCGGACTCGCGCATCACGCGCAAGACTCGCAGGGCCGTGTAGATGCCGTCGCCGATGAAGAAGTTCTCCGGCCCGAACACGATGTGGCCCGACTGCTCGCCACCCAGGCGAAGGTTTTCGCGCTTCAGCGCTTCGACCACGTTGCGATCGCCGACGTCGACGCTGACGATGCCGACTCCGACCTCGCGCAGGGCACGGGTCAGGCCCTTGTTCGACATGACCGTCGCGACGAGGCGCGGATCCTCCCACTCCTGGCGCGCCATCGCGTGCCGAGCGAGCAGGGTCAGGATGCCGTCGCCGTGGACCAGCTGGCCCTTCTCGTCGATCAGCAGACAGCGGTCGCCATCGCCGTCGAGGGCGATCCCGATCGCGGCTCCGACGCGCCGCACGGCGCTTTGCAGGGCCTCAGGGTGCGTCGAGCCGCAATCGCGGTTGATGTTCTCGCCGTCGGGCTCGGCCGCGATCGAAGTGACCTGGGCGCCGAGGCGTCCGAAGACCCGCGGGCCCACGCGGCTTCCGCCGCCGTTGGCGCAATCGAGCGCGAGGACCAGGCCGTCGAGCTTGAGTCCGGCTCCGACCTTGTCCACCAGCCGCGTCAGGTACAGGAGCTCGAGGGCTTCGTCGTACAGCGGCGCCGCTCCCGTGGACACCGGGCTCGGATCTGCTTGCCAGCGCCGCTCGATCTCGGCCTCGATCTCGTCCGAGAGCTTCAAACCGGAGCCGGTGAAAAGCTTGACGCCGTTGTCGGCCGCCGGGTTGTGCGAGGCGGAGACCATCGCGCCCAGCTCGAAGTCCTGAGTGCGCGCGAGCCAGGCGAGTCCCGGCGTGGTGATCAGTCCGGCGGACACGGGCTCGAGCCCGCGCGAAGCGAAACCGCGACCGAGGGCGGCGCAGAGCTCGGGACCAGAGCGCCGGCCGTCGTGGCCGAGCAGCACCCGGCGCTTCTTCTTGGTCCGGCTCTCGCCCAGGAGCACCGCGCCGACGGTTCTCCCGAGCGCGGAAATCGGATCGGTGGCCATCCATCCCTCGCCCGCGCGACCGCGAACGCCGTCCGTCCCGAAAATGCGCGCCTGACTCACGAAGGATGATCCGAGTGTTGCCCGCCGCAGCGCGGCAGTGGCGCGGAGATTGTGACTTCGCCCGCGGCGAAGTCCAAGACTTCACTGCGCCGCGATCGCCCGCGCGACGCGCATCGCCTCGGCCATCACCGGCACGTCGTGCACGCGCAGCAGCTCGGCGCCGCCGTGGACACAGGCGCAAATCGCCGCCGCGGTGCCGCCGATCCGTTCTTTCGCGGAGGGCTCTCCTGCCTGCTCGGCGCTTCCCTCGCGCGCGTGGATCGTCGCGATGAACGATTTCCGCGAGGGGCCGACCAGGAGGGGAATGCCGAGCGAGCGCAGCTCGCCGAGGCGCGCCAGCAACTGGAGGTTGTGCTCGAGGGTCTTGCCGAAGCCGATGCCAGGGTCGACCCACAATCTTTCGAGCGGTATTCCGGCGCGCCAGGCAGCGCTCGCGCGCTCGCGCAGGAAAGCGAGCACCTCGTCGACCACGTCGGCGTAGCGCGGCGCGTCCTGCATGTCGGCCGGCGTGCCCTGCATGTGCATCAGCGCCAGGGAACACCCACGGCGCGCGACCAGCGGGATCATCTCGGGATCGAAGCGACCGGCGCTGATGTCGTTGACCATGGTCGCTCCGAGGTCGATGGCTTCGGCGGCGAGCCGCGCCTTGGTGGTGTCGACGCTGATCGGAACCTTGGTCTGCAGGGCGAGCTCGCGGATCACCGGCAGGACGCGCCGCCGCTCTTCCTCGAGATCGACGGGGAGCGATCCCGGCCGCGAGGACTCGCCGCCGATGTCCAGCGCGTGGGCGCCCTGGGTGACCAGCTCCAGGCCGCGCTCGACGGCGCGCGCGGGATCGTTCCAGCGCCCGCCGTCAGAGAAACTGTCCGGCGTTACATTGAGGACGGCGAGCAGGCGCGGAGGCCGCGGAGCCGTGGCGCGGGCGAGGGCGGCGGCGAGCAGGACCCGCGCGCGCGCCGAAGACGGCGGATTCGCGCCAGCTGGGCGAGCGAGACTGAATTCGGCGAGCAAGCCCGCGCCTGCCGAGGACGCCAGCCTGAGATCGTCGCCGAGGAAGGAGCGCAGCTCGGCTTCCACGACACCCGCGCGGCAGGCGACTCGCGCGCGCCGCCGATCGGGATCGCCGCGCAGGGCGCGCGGATTGAGCTCGAGCGCGGTCTCGCCCAGCAGGTCCAACGCGACGAGCTCCATCCTGGAATGGTGGAGCTCGCGCGAGGAGCCGTCCAGAACGATCAGGCGGGCGAGAGGCCGGGTGTGCCGGGTAGCTCGCCCGCGCTCGGCTTGGGAACCGAGACGCTGGCGCCCGGCGATTTGCGTCCGTCGCCGCTGCCGACACCCGGCGCGACTGGCGGCAGGCCCGGGCGCAGGGATTCGACCGTGGCGCCGTTCATCAGGCGCTGGACGTCGTCGCCGTTGATCGTTTCGTAGCTCAGGAGTGCCTGAGCGATGCACTCGACCACCTCCCGCCGTCCGCGCAGGATCTCCTCGGCCCGCTTGTAGGCGGTGTCCAGGATCTGGTGGACCTCGTGGTCGATCTCGCGCGCGGTCTCCTCGGAGTGCATCCGCCCGCGCATCAGCTCGGTGCCCAGGAAATCGGAGCCCTGGCGCTCGGCGTAGTTGATCGGGCCGATCTTCGCGCTCATGCCCAGCTCGCCGACCATGGCCCGGGCGAGGTCGGTGGCGCGCTTGATGTCGTCCGAAGCCCCGGCCGAGATGTCTCCACAGAATTCCTGCTCGGCGACACGCCCGCCGAAGAGCAGGGTGAGCTGGCCCAGCATGCGTTTCTTCTGCATGTGGTAGCTCTCCTTCTCGGGCAGCACCATCGTCGCGCCCAGCGAACGTCCGCGCGGGACGATCGTGACCTTGTGCGGCGCCTCGACCTCGGGCACCAGCGCCGCGATCACGGCGTGGCCGGCCTCGTGGTAGGCGGTGATCTTGCGGTCCTCGAGCTCCAGCTTGCGCGAGCGCTTCTGGCGACCGTAGCGCACCTTGTCGCGCGCCTCCTCGAGGTCGTCCATCTCGATGTGCTCTTTCTTCGCGAGGGCAGCGCGGATCGCCGCCTCGTTGATGATCGCGGCCAGGTCGGCACCCGAGTACCCCGGCGTCGAGCGCGCGAGGACTTTCGGGTTGGCGTCCGGGGCGGCCTTCACCTTCTTCAAGTGCACGCGCAGGATCTCCTCGCGGCCCTCGAGGTCGGGCAGGTCGATCACCACTTCGCGGTCGAAGCGGCCCGGGCGCAACAGCGCGGGATCGAGCACGTCGGGCCGGTTCGTGGCCGCGATCAGGATGATCCCTTCGTCGGTGCCGAAGCCGTCCATCTCGACCAGGATCGCATTGAGCGTCTGCTCGCGTTCGTCGTGGCCGCCGCCCATGCCGGAGCCGCGGCGGCGACCGACGGCGTCGATCTCGTCGAGGAAAATGATGCAGGGAGAGTTCTCGCGCGCCTGCTTGAACAGGTCGCGCACGCGGCTCGCGCCGACGCCGACGAACATCTCGACGAAGTCCGAGCCGGAAATCGAGAAGAATGGCACCTCGGCTTCGCCGGCGATCGCCTTGGCGAGCAGGGTCTTGCCGCAGCCCGGAGGCCCGACGAGCAGCACGCCGCGCGGGATGCGTCCACCGATCTTCGTGAAGCGCGTCGGGTTCTTCAGGAACTCGACCACCTCGCGCACTTCGTCCTTGGCTTCCTGGGCTCCGGCGACGTCGTCGAAGGTGACGTTGGTGTGCTTTTCCTTGGTGTAGAGCTGCGCGCGCGAGCGTCCGAAGGACATCACGCCGCCGGCCCCGCCCTGGTTGCGCATCTGGCGCATGAAGAACAGGATCACGATGAAAATGATCAGCCAGGGCGCGTAGAAAAGCAGCGCCTGCTGCATCACGCTCGAGCTCTCGCTCCACTGCGTGCCCTTGTCGTTGACCAGGTCGTAGGAGCGGAACTCCGGCGTGACCTTGTGCTGCTCGAGCACCGCGACCAGGCTGCCGACGTCCTTCAGGTCGTCGACGATCAGCGAAAAATTCCCCGGCGAAACCGGAAGGGGGAAGCGCGTCGCGTCACCCGAGCTGCCGGCCTGGGCTTTTTCCTGGCGCTCCGCGTACTCGGTCTTCGAGGGCGCGAAGACCGAAACGAGCAACTCGGTGCGCTGCGCGGTCGGTCGCGCCAATCCGCTGGCCGGGGCCGCGCTGCCCTTGGGCTGTGCGGCGACGGCCGGCTCGTAGGTGCTGGTCAGCACGCGCGCGGTCTTCGGCTCGTAGACATGCTGCTCGATGCCATCGAGCAGCTCGGCCGTCTTGATCGGCTGGTAGGTGGGCACCGCCTTGAGGTCGCGCAGCCGCTGCTCGTTCGAGCCCAGGCTGGCGTAGTCGACCGCGAAGTCCTGGAACTCGTCGCCGCCCAGGCGCTGCATCTGCTTCAGTCGCCCGGTGATGCGGTTCTGACCCGACATCTTCTGGCTCTCGACCTGGCCCTTGACGAGGTAGTACTCGAACTGGTCCTGGGTCAGGGTCTTGGAGTTCCGCCCGATCTCCGTGCGGAAGATGAAGAGGACGGCGACCAGCACGGTCAAGAACAGGAGGAAGGCTCCGAACGAGCGGTTCTTCTTGTTCTTCTCGGGCGGAGTGGACGGGGTGTCAGCCATGGAGTGTTGGGTGCGGTGTTCCGGGCGGTGTGCGAGCGCGATGCGGGGCCGGGTCTGCCTGTTCGATCCCTACTGCCTTACGACCTGGCGCGGCCTTGCCTTGACAAGAAAAGCTAGCGGAGTTTTCAGTACGAGTCGGGGTCTTGGGATTGGGCCGCGTCGTCGCCTGGCTCGTAGGCTACCGCCCCGAACAAGTCCAGCGCGAGGCGGTCGGCCATATTGCGCAGCGCCCGTGCCCGCGCCGCCCGCTCGCCGTCCGGTTCCACGATCCTGTAACCGCTGTCCGTCGTCGTGCGCGAGCGGCGCAAGACCCTCAAGGGCATCAGGTTGCCCTTGGCGTCGAAGCGGCGGGTCGGGTCGATCAGGTTGGCCTCTACCGTGATGATCACACCGGTTTCCTGCAGGCGATTGAGCACCGGATCGCGGATTCCCGCGCGTCGCGAGTAGTTGACCACGCGCCCGCGGACGATCAGGTCGGCGCGGGCCGGGGCGACCAGGCGCAGGGGCAGCATGCGCTGGATCGCCTGGGCCAGCTCGTCCTGGAATTCGACCTCGACGTCGCGCAGCGGACCGTCGTTCGTGAAAAATTCGACACCAATGGTCTCGGTGCCTTCGGGAGCGACCAGGCCCGCGTGGTAGCCGCAGGCCGGTAGCAGGCAGGCGAGCGCGAGGCCGAAGTGCAGGGAGAGCTTCAACGCTCGCCTCCAGCCTTCGCCCTCGAGGCATCGATCGCAGGAGCCTGGATCGCCGCGGGAGTCGGCGGCACCAGGGCGATGGCCGCCTTGGCCGCGGAAATCGTCGGCGCGTCGCCCGATTGCTTGGCGAGCTCGAGCGCGCGCTCGGCATGGATCAGTGCGCCTTGCCAGCCGGGCGCGGACTCCGCTCTGGCGACCGTGGTGTAGAAGTGGGCGACGATCAGGTCCGACTGCGCCAGTCGTTTCAAGCAGTCGCGGCGATCGGCCTCGGCGCGAGCCTCGAACTCGTTGCCCGCGTGCACGCTCGACCAGGCCTCCAGCTCGCCCAGCGCGCGCAAGAGCTCGCGCCGGTCGTAGTCGGGCCGACGCAGCGCGACCAGGCGCAGGTGCGGAATGCGCCACTCGCTCTCCGGCGCCAGTGGACTGTCGATGTGGTAGGTGACCAGGTCCTGGTAGCGCTCGATCGCGGTCGACCACAAGCGGTCTTCCTCGTACAGAGCAGCCAGTCGCCGATAGGCCTGATCGCAGCGGCGTTCCTGGGGATAATTCACCACCAGGTATTCGAGGATCGCCTTGGCGTCGTCCTTGTCGCTGAACATCCCGAGGAACGAGAAATCGGATTTCGACAGGCCCATGCCCGCCTCGAACAGGACGTCGCCGGCCAGTTGGCGCTCGTGGTGCGTGCCCGCGGGGGGATAGCGCTTGTCGACGCGCTGGATCATCTCATAGGCGTCGACGGGCTCGCCCTGGTCGAGCATCAGCCGCGCCGCGCGCACGCCCGCGGTGATCGCGATCTGGCGCGGCAGATTGAGGTCGAAGAGCTCTTCCAGCTGGTCAGGATCGCTGCCGGGTGCCGAGAGCTCCCCGACGCGCGTTTCCGCGCAGCGCTCGAGCAGCAGATCGATGTGATTCTTCTGGTCCGTCGACAGGTCCGAAGTCTTGCGAGCCTTGCTCAGGTCGTAGAGTGCGCGTTCGGTCTCGCCCGAAGACAGCTCAGCCTCGGCCTTCGCGACACGTTTTTCCGCGTCGGCGGGGGAGTGCGGAATGCCCCTCTCGCCGAAGGGGTTCAGGGCAGCGCAGCTCGGCGCGAGCGCGAGTGCAAGGAGAAGGAACGCGCGAGCAATCATCAGGGAGTGTTGCGTTGTGGGCCGGCGAGAAACGTACGGTAGCTTTTTGGACGGCCTTGGAGTTGGTGTTCGAGGAATCGTGCCACCGCGTCGTGCACCAGCGTCAAGCTGCGCGTGTCGAGCCGGGCTTCCTTTGCCGTGTTCGGATTGGGTTGGATCGCAGGCGATCCCGTGAGGCGGGCGGCGTGGAGCAGCACGGATTCGGGCAGGGTCCCGACGCGCCTGCCGTGAGCGCGCGCCTCGCCTGCGCAGCGCAGGCACAGGCGTCCGCCGCCCTGCGCGGAAAAGGCCACCCGTGGAGAGCCTCCCGCAACCGCGGCGGGAGCCGGACCCGCGCAGGCCGCGCACTCCAGGAGCGCCGGGGCGAGCCCGAGATTGTGCAGGAAGGCCAGCTCGAACTCAACCAGCGTGAGCTCGGCGGGGCAGGGCGACAAGAGCTGATCCAGGGCGCGGCTCGCCAGCTCGAACAGCTCGATGTTGGCCGGTCCTTCCTGGCTGCCGAGATCGGCGAGCTCGAGCACGCTGAGCGAGGCCTTGTAGCGCTCGAGGTCGTGAGCGAGGCGGTGGCGGCGCACGCCGATCGTGGCCGCGACGAGGTTGCTCAACTCGCGGCCAGGCGATTCCTGCCACTCGAGCTCCAGCGTGTCGAATAGATCCAGGGCCGCGTAATAGCGCGACGTCGGCCGGTAAGCGCCCTTGGCGAGCAGGTGCACGCTGCCGTGCGAGCGAGTTGCCGCGTGCACGACCAGCGAGGACTCCCCGAAAGGGAAGCGCCGCAGAAGCAGAGCGGTGTCGGCGCGTCGGACCACGGGATTGGATTACGACAGCGGGCGCTCGATTGCCAGCACTTGCGCCGAGTCTCAGGCCGCGGGCTTGCGCACGCGCACCTTGAGCACGCGCCGGTCCGTGACTTCCGACACCTGGAATTCCGTGGCGCCGCGCGTGAACGATTCCCCGCGCAGCGGAAAACGGCCGAATTCGGCGAGAACGAAGCCTCCCAAGGTTTCATAGCCGGCGGTCTCGGGCAGGTCGAGGTCGATCAGCTCGTTGACTTCGCTGACGTGGAGCGCGGCGTCGATCTCGACCACGCCGCCGGGCAGGTGCTTGAGCGGGGAGGGAGCCTCCTCGTCCGATTCGTCGCGGATCTCGCCGACGATTTCGCCGAGCACGTCGCCCAGGGTAACCATCCCCGCCGTGCCGCCATACTCGTCGAGCACCACGGCGAGCTTGAGCTTCTCGCGCCGAAACTCGTCGAGCAGCTCCGACACCAGCTTGGTCTCGGGCACGAAGTAGGCTGGCCTGAGCAGTGAGCGCAGCGAACGATCCTTGCCGCTCGTGTCGACCAGCGCGCTCATCAGGTCGCGCGCCGAGACCGTGCCGACGACCGCATCGAGCTTGCCTTCGTAAACGGGCAGCCGGCTGTAGCCAGACTCGGAGGCGATCCTCGCCGCTTCGGTGAGCGGCGTGTCGACCTCGATCGCCTGGATCGATGTCCGCGGAGTCATGATCGCGGCGACGTCGACCTCGCGCACTTCCATGATGTTTCCGATCAGCTCGCGCTCCGTCGCGTCGAGCGGTCCGGAGGCTTCGCTGTCGGCGACCACCTCGCGCAGTCCCGCCACCATCTCCTGGGACTCCGCCAGGTCGGTCCGCTGGCCGAACAGGCGCATCATTCCGAGGCGCACCCCGTCCAAGCCCATGGCCAGCACCGCGATCGGCCACTGGATGATGTGGAAGGTGGGCAGCACCCGGCGGACGATCACGTCGCCCCAGCTGATGGCAATGGCCTGGGACAGGGCCTGGGTCGCGAGCCACAGGCAGGGGACCGTGATCCCGAGCGAGGCGATGGTGACCCCCCAGGTCACCTGTCGGCTCTGCGAGAACCAACGTACGACCAGGGTTGCGAAGAGGGCCGCGCTCGCCGTCTCGAACATGCTGGCCGAGGTCGAAAGGGAGCGTGCGCGCTCCAGCCGCAGTCGCAGCTTGGCCCGGCGCAGGCTGTCGGGCTCGGATTCGATCACGCGCTCCGCCTGGGTCTGGACCAGGGACCGGCGCAGGGTGGAGAACGCGGCGCAGAGGATCAGCGCCACGCCCGCCCCTGCCAGCGCGTGGAACTCGGGCTTCGAGAAATCGACGTCGGAGGGGGCGACGCCCAGCAGAGGCAAGAGTCGTGGATCCAAAGCGGTTCGGGAGGGGTGCGCGCGGGCGAGCTATCGACCTGCGGGGACAGGCATTGTAGGCGGACGGGAGCCAGGAACGGCCGGGATCCCCTGGACCAGGCCGGGATGGGAAGGGCAGGAATGTTACGACTTTGACCCAGGATCGCGGGTTCGTTACGGGACCGTGCCAAACCGCGCGCTCCGCGAGCGGATTCGAAGTCCTCGCAGCCCGCACCGAACGAACACAAGCTCTTTCATTCAATTTACTTACGTCGCCGGGATCCCAGCGATACGGGCAACGGCACGCGCGATGCGTTGCCGGGGGCATGGTCACCACACTGCGCCTCGTCCCCGGCTGCGACGTCTGGTCTGACGACGCAAGATCCCTCCCCGAATCCATCCGCAACGAGCTCCTCGAGCGTGGAGTTTCCGTCGAGGCGCTCCCCGACGAGTCTCCCAGCCGATTCGCCGAGCGGCTGGACACCGCGGTGATGGCCCTGTTCCGCGACACGCGCAGCGCCCCGGTGTTCGAGGCCCTCTACGCCCGCACCGGCGGGTCGGTCTTCGAGTGGTTGCGTCGCCTGCTCTCGCAGCAGCGCTGCGGCCTCGATCCGCTCGAGGTGCTGCAGGACACCTTCGTCAATGTGTACCAGTACTCGTCGCGCTTCCGCGACGAGCGCCCGGAGAGCTTCCGGGTCTGGGTGCGCACGATCGCCTCCAACGCTTTCCGCCGCGCGCGCGCCCAGATGCCGCGCCGGTCCGATCGGGTTCCGACGGAGAAGAGCTTCGAGCCCGAAGCGCGCCACGCCGAGCCCATGCGGCGACTGGATGAAGAGGAAGAGCGCCGCAGGCTGGCCCTGACCTGGATCCTGTTCCTGGAGCACTACTCGCGCGCCTACGCCGGACTGGCATCGCGCGATCAGCGCGCGCTCGCCCTGGTCGAGATCGATTGCCTCAGCTACGCGGAAGCCGGCGTGCGTCTCGCCGTCGGCCCCTCGAACATGAAAATGATCATGTTCCGCGCTCGCCAGCGGCTGCTCGGCCGCATGGATCGCTCGATGGGTGTCGTCCGCGCCGAGGCAGGCCCGCAGAATCCCAGCCTGCTCGCCGTCGGCTGACGATCCTTCGCGGGCGGCTCGCTACCCTGTGCGGGTGCC
>DATHET010000351.1:0-20236 GCA_035490315.1 Planctomycetota bacterium | reverse complement strand
AAGGAAGCAATCTCCTCGCCGTGCCCCTGACGATCGACCTGATCGGCGCGGATGCCGCGCCCCGCTGGGTCCTGCGCCAGGATCTGCCGGCCGGGACGTTCCGCGGTGTCGCCCTGGACATCACTCCCGCCTCGACGCAGGCCATCGATCGCGCCGCGGCAGCAATTACCGTGACCGAGACTGCAACCGCCTTCGAGGTGTTCTTTCCCGCTCCTGTCACGATCACCGCGACCGGCTACCGCCAGCTGGTGCTCGACATCGACCTGCCCCTGTCCCTGTCGGGCACGGTCGCGGCACCCCCGCTGCTCTTCGACCCGACCGGGACCGCGAGCCTCACCCTGGGCGGGACGGCATCGTCGGCAATCGACGAGGTCCAAGGCACGGTCCTGACGACCACTCCGGGCACCAACCGGCTTTCCATCGACGCCTTCGCCGACGGCGATCTCACGCTGCCGCTGGACGAGACCACGGTCAGCCTGACGGCCGGCACCCTGCTGATCGACGAAGCCGGACTGCCCTTCGCGAGCACCGCCGCCTTCTATGCCGCGCTGGTGACCGGCACGACCGTGCTCGAGGTCCACGGCACACTCACTGGAGGCATTATCGTTGCTTCGCGCATCGAGGTCGAGGACGACGGCGTCGGCAACCCGGCCTACGTGGTGAAGATCGACGGCCGCATCGTCAACCTCGACACGGTCGCCGACACCTTCGACGTCGAGGTCATCGAGATCGAGAAGGGATCGGCGACCGCCGGGCCGATCATCGGCGGTGCGACTTCGATCGCGGTCACCTACACCATCACCACGAGCATCGTGATCGACGGCAACACGCCGACGACCGAGACCAGCCTGGCCGAGGGTCAGCGCGTGAAAGTCAAGTTCCCGACCTTCGTCGCCACGCCCTTCGCCGCGTCGCAGATCGAGATCGAGGACCAGCCCGAATTCGAAGGCGTGATCACCGATGTCACAGGCTTGCCTGTATCGGTCATCATCCGCTTGAACGCCAATGAGCCGGCGATCGCCGCGGGTCAGGTGCTCGACGCCCAGACGGACGTGGTCGTGAACATCGCCGGGGCAGCCCCGTTCCTCGACACGGATGGAGATCCCGCGCTGCTGACCACGCAGCTCCAACCGGGTCTGAAGATCGAGGTCCACGGCGCGATCACCGGACTGAACACGGCTCCGACGATCGCGTCGACCAAGACCAAGATCCACTCCGGTCGCTTCAAGGGCGATGTGACGGCGACGTTCCCGCTGCTGCACTCGTTCAGCGCGACGATCACGGACCTCAAGGATTCGTTCGGCAACAGCGTCGCCTTTGGGCCGGTCACCGTGAACATCGACCCGGCGACGACGATCTTCAGCGGCGAGGCCGAAACCGAGGCGGAGTTCAACGGACTCTTTGCCACGCTCGGCGTCGGCGAGGTTCTCGAAGTCGAGGTCTTCGGCCTGGGCACAGTCACGACGCCCAACGAAATCCTGGCCTACGAGATCAAAGCCAAGGTCAACTAGCACTGCCTGGTACCCGGTATTCCGGGTACCAGGCGATGTCGTAACGGAGCCAGGCTCGACTCCGACATCCCTTCGCCGCGCGCGTTGCGCGCGGTGAAGGGATGTCGGAGTCGAGCCTGGCTCCGTTACGACAGGTGTGTCGACAGCGCAGCGACAGGCGGAGCCGCAGGGGTGCTCACCGAACAATTCCGGGCTCTCCCTCGCGCGAGCTTCCGGGTTGCAGCGCTCGGACTACGCACAAGTCCCGCGCGGACCTGCGTCCAGTTCCTGGACGCCGAGCATTTCGAATCGAGGGAAACCGGCTCAAGGTGATGTTCCTGCGTGCAGCAACGGGGGTGAGCCTGCCTCCTCCCGGTCGGCCTATGCGTTGCGCAGGGCGAAAAACAATTGCCTCCCCTGCGCTTTCGAAGTCCTCACCGAGCATCATCCCCATGTTCTTCAAACCCTTGTCACGAAGTCTGATCGGTCTCTCCCTCGCAGCTCTGCTGCTCACCGGATGCGGTAGTGGCGGCGGTGGCGGAAGCAGCGGCGGCGGAGTCGCTGCGGGCTCGACCGACTTCCTGATCACCGACGCAACCGTCGACGAGCTGCTGGCTTTTCAGACGACGATCCAAGGCATCCGGCTGGTTTCCTCGGCCGGTGTCCCAAGCAGCAACCTGCTGGTCGCTCCGCTCGCGATCGATCTGATCGGTGCCGGCGTCTCGCCGCGCTGGGTTTCGCGCGAGGACCTGCCGGAAGGACTTTTCCGCGGCGTCGCGATCGAGCTCGCGCCAGCCTCTTCATCGGCGATCGACCGCAATGGTGCGGCCGTTCCTGTCACGCAAGTCGGAACCAGTTTCGAGCTCGCCTTTGCCAGTCCGAAGACGATCACCTCCGGCGGATACCGCCAGATCCTGCTCGACATCGATCTGTCCCTTTCGCTGACCGGCACGCCGACGGCGCCGCCGATCAGTTTCGATCCGCGCGGCACGGCCGCGCTCGCCAGCGGTGGCGCGAGCTCTTCGGTGATCGACGAGGTCAAGGGCGTGGTGCAAACGACCGACGCCGGGAACAACAGCTTCATCATCGACGCCTTCGCCGACGGCGACCTCTCGCTGCCGCTGGGCAAGACGACCGTCGCAATCACGGGCGCGACCCTGCTGCTCGACGAGAACGGATCGAGCTTCGCGAGCGCCAACAGCTTCTTCAACGCGCTGGTCGCGGGCACGACCCTGCTCGAGGTGCACGGCAGCCTTATCGGCGGCCAGATCACCGCGACGCGCGTCGAAGTCGAGGACGATGGGTTCGGCGGCTCTTCCTACGTGGTCAAGATCGACGGACGCGTGTCCAACCTCGACAAGCTCGCGAACACGTTCACGCTGCAGATCATCGAGATCGAGAAGGGCTCGTCGATTGCCACGCAGGTGATCAACGGGCAGTCTTCGGTCCCGGTCACCTACACGGTCTCGACGAGCTTCGTCCTCGAGGAGCACATCCCGACCAGCGAGGCAAGCTTGAGCGAGGGCCAGCGTGTCAAGGTCAAGTTCCCCGCCTTCGTCAACTCGCCCTTCCCTGCTTCGCAGATCGAGATCGAGGACCAGCCGGAGTTCGAAGGCCGCATCACCAGCGTCGCCGGTTTCCCGAACACGATCACGATGCGATTGGATTCGGATGAGCCGGCGATCGCCTCCGGTCAGGTGCAGAGCAGCTCGACGAGCGTCATGGTCGACATCAGCGCGAGCTCCTTGTTCCTGGATACCCATGCGAATCCGTCCCTCTCGACGTCGCAGCTGCAAGTCGGCCTGAAGCTCGAAGTGCACGGAGCGATCTCCGGGCCGGCGAACGCTCCGACGATCACCGCTTCGAAGACCAAGATCCACGCCGGCCGTTTCAAGGGCCACGCCGTCGCGGTCTTTCCCGCTCTTCACTCGTTCAACGCCACGATGAGCGACCTCAAGGACTCCTTCGGCAACAGCGTGAGCTTCGGCGCCGCCGCGGTGAACTTCGACCCCGCCGCGCGCTTCGAGGACGAAGCCTCGAGCGAGTCGCAGTTCTACGCCCTGTTCAACGGAATGAACGGCGGCGATTCCCTCGAAGTCGAAGTCCTCGGCCTCGGCACGATCACCACCCCGAACGAAATCCTCTGCTACGAGATCAAGTCGAAAGTCGACTGACCCGGTACCCGGTATTCCACCACCATTTCTTACATGCCCGTTGCCGGCGCACCGGCAACGGGCATGATCGTGTCCAGCGCGTCGTCTGCATGACGCGCACTCGAACCCGAGGGAGCGACATGATGACGACCGGCAGGCGTAGATTGGCTCAGGTCCTGTGCACCCTGCTCCTGGCGTGGCTCGTCCAGAGTTGCTGGCTGCTTCCAGTCGATCCTGCTCCGACAATCGATGTCGCGGAGTCGCCGGAGCTGCTTTCGCGGGCGAAGGGCACGGTCGTCGTGGCGGATGGGAGCAACCGTCTGCTCGTCGTCTCGCTTCCTACGGGCCGCGTCGACAAGTTCGGGACTGAGGGCGATGCCGTCGTCGCCAGCGGGATCGACGAATCGGGCCGGATCGTCTACGTGCGCGAGTCGAGGTGGAGCATGCTCTTCAAAGGCTCTTACACGCTCGTGTTGAAATCCATCGTGACGGGAGAAGAACGTGTCTTGGCGGAAGTCGGAAGTAGCAAGAACTCCAATCCCTGGAGCGAATTCGTCGTTGACCTCGCAGGGGGAAGAGCGCTGTGCTCCTTCAGAAACCGCAAGGCGCGTGTGTTCGAAGTCGATACGGGTCGCGAACTCGAGATCCCTGATTGGCAACGGCGGTACGCCGCGCATCGACTGACGGGCGATGGCAAGCACGTGATCGGATGGGACACGCTCGATGGCGGGTCTCTCGAAGAGTCATGGGTCTCGATTGACGTCGGAACAGGGAGCACGACGACGATCTCGGAGGACTGGCCCTTTGCATTGACCGCCGAGGGCAAGGCAGTCGGATTGGCCAGCGAACACAGGTATCGTTCGATGGGTCTCGACGGGAAGGTTGCGAGCAGCAAGAACCAGATTGGACTCCCGGGCTGCATCCTGTGCCCGTGCAGGCTCATCGATGACTCGCTCGCCATCTACGACGGTCTCGCATCACCCGCTTCTCACCCAGTGAACCGTGGCGGCCTGATCTGGCTCACCTTCGACCGCTCGATCCGACTCGGCGACATCAAGCAGCACACGACCATGACGCTCGTGCCACGCTTTTTCGAAGGATCGTTCGCCTACAGCCCCTTCAACGTGCCAGCACCATGAATGGCACCCGGTATTCCACCACCATCTAACACGCCGCGCTTACACGCGGCGTGTAATAAATGGTGGTGGAATACCGGGTACCGTTGGTTATTCGTAGGAGCGGGCGAGCTCGCGCATGGCGAAGCGGGCGAAGCTCGAGGGGGAGAGGAAGGCCAGGGCTTCGTCGCCGGGGGCGTCGTGGGAGTCGCGTTCGAAGGCGTACCAGGCTTTGACCGAGGCGACGACGCGCGCGTCGTCGGCGTCGAGCTCGACGGTGCTCGACCAGGCGACCATGCCGGTCTCGCAGGAGACGAGCTCGATCTGCGTGGCGAGGCGCTGCGGCGTGTAGAGGCTCCATTCGCGCACGGTGCCGACCAAGATTGCGTCGACTTGGAAGCGCGCGGCGATCTCGAGCAGCGTGGTCGATGCGTACCAGCCGCGGCGATAGGGATCGGCGCGCGAAATCTCGGCGAGGTCGGCGGCGGAAAGCTGCACCAGCTCGAAGGGCACGCGCGGCGCGAGCTCGATGGCCAGGCCATTCTCCAGTTGCATCGCACGTTCGGGATCGAGCGTCGCGCCCGTGAAGGGCACGACGGCGACGCGTTGCACGCGGTAGCTGGCCATGTCGCTCGCCGTGTGGGCGCGCGCCAGGGTCTCCCGCGGCAAGACGACGCTGTCGATGGCGCAGCCCGTGAGGAGCTGCAGCGCGACGAGCAGGAACGCGAGCGTCTTCATCAAGGCTGCTCGTGCTTGACGGGCGTCTTCTCGACCGGCTTGGGCGTCGGAGCGGAGGGCTGAGACGCCGGCAAGGCCTTGTCGCGGCCGACAGGCGTTTGCGCGTTCTCGACGGCGGCCACGGTCTTCGCCGGCAGCGCGATCGAAAGCTCCAACCACTTCTTCTCAGCTTCGAGGCGGCGGATCTGGGCAACGGTCAGGCGACCGGCGAGCTCGAGGTTCTGATTGGCGAGCTCGGCGCTCGCCGTCTCGGCTGTCTTCATCCGCGCTTCGACCTCGACGGAATGCGCGCGCTCTTCCTCGATCTGCTTGCGCAGCAGGACGAGCTCACTGTCGCGATCGGCGAGCGAGAGTTGCAAGTGATCGCGCTCCTCGACGACGCGCTGGTACAGCTCGAGCATCTTCGTGCGCGAGCCATCGCCACCCTGGACTTCGCGTCGCGGCAGACCGCCGGCCCCGCTGCCGTCGGCCGGCGTCACGATCGATCCATCGCGAGCGTAGAGCACGGCCTCGCCCGCGATCGGTGCAGTTTTCTTGACCGGCGGCTCCGGCTTGGCGCCGAAAGTGATCGGCAGCATCTGACAGCCCGCGAGGCTGGAGGATGCGAGCACGAGAAGGACCTTGCACAGACGCATTTCGGACTCCTACCCCGGTTGGGGGCCGTACTCGATTTCGACCAGCGTGACTTCACCGCACGAGCAGCGCACTTCGATGCCGTGCACGATGTTCTTCTCGCGCAGGAGCTGGACGCTCTTCTTGCAGCGCACGCCGTTGCGCTGAGGACTCGCGGCATTTCCGCGCGACGGCAGAGCCGACGGGACTTCCGCCGACGCGTCATCGAAGCGCACGCGGTCGTGCTTGATGATCGCGTGCGAGTTCGTGTGCTGCTCAGGCGAGGACATCGATGGTTCCTTCGTTTTCGGCGGCCGCGTCGCGATCGCGCGCGTCGGAGCTCGGAGCAATCAGCTCGGAGCTCTCGTCGCGCGGTGTTTCCTTGCGCCCATCCGATCGCCGCTGCTGTCGCGCCCGGCGATTGCCGACCGCGGTCAAGTGCACGATCTCGGTCGCCGGAAAATGAATCTCGCTCATGCTTCGCCTCCGAGCTCGCGATTGAGCCGATAGAGAGCGCGCGTGTGGATCTGGCTGACCCGCGATTCGGTGACGCCGAGGATCTCGGCGATCTCGCGCAGCATCAGGTCTTCGGCGTAGTACAGGGTGATGACCTGCTTGTCCTGATCGGACAGGGATCGGATCGCCTGCTCGAGCCGTTCCTTGGTCTCGAGCCACTCCGCGCTGCCTTGAGGATCGTCGCTGCGCGGATCTGACAGCAGGGCCGAAAGACCCTCTCCGCCTTCGTCGTCGAGCGTGGTCCGCCCCGCGGTCTTCGCCGAGAGCAGGATCTCGTCGATCTCGTCCATGGAAGCGCCCAGATCGGCGGCGAGCTCCTCGGTGCTCGGTGGAGCTCCGGTGGCCTGCATGATCCTGGCCACGGCGCGATCGACCTCGCGCACTTTTTCGCGCCGGCCGCGCGGCAGGAAATCCTGGCGGCGCAATTCGTCGAGGATCGCGCCGCGAATCTTCGGGAAGGCGTAGGTCGAGAATTTCAATCCGCGCCCGACCTCGAACGTGTCGGCGGCCTGGATCAATCCGAGCATGCCGTAACCCGTCAGGTCCTCGCGGTCGAAGCTGGAGGGCAGGTCGAGGGCCATGCGGCCCGCGATGTGGCGCAGGAGCGGCACATGATCGAGGATCAGCTTGTCGCGATCGACGTTGATCGAGCGGACGTAGCCGGGTGCGTCAGCCACGCGGACCTCCAGGCTTCACCGGCGACTTCTCGCGGACGAGCGGTTCGATCGGCATGGGAACTCGTACGCGGTTTTCTTCGCGATCACCCTCGCTCGACCAGGCCAGGAGGCGCGCGATCCAGTGCACGATCAAGGCGACCACGACGATCGTGCCTGCGCCGCGCGCGGACGCGACCCATAGCGGACACTTCTGGATCAAGGAGACCAGCGCGACGCACATGCCCGCAAGCACGGCTGCGCGCCTGCCGATCTCGCTCCAGGCGATGACAAGACCCTGCCCCATGGAAGTTCTTTCGACCGTGCCGCGACTCAGGCCTTAAGCAGCGGTTTCAAGGTTGGGAACGCGGGGAACCAGCGCTGCACGCGGGCCGACAGGCGTCTCATGCAGTGGTTTTCGAGGGCGCGGGGCTGGTCGAGGGCAAAGGGGCGCTGTCTCGCGATCGAGGCGCAGATCAAGCTCGAGCGCGGCAGCCAGCCGGCGAGGCGCGGGGAGCGCGCGAGGAATCGCTCGCACACGCCGCGCAGCCGGGTCGCCAGGCCGTCGGCCTGATCGGCGCCGTCGACCTGGTTGAGGATCAGCTCGGGAGTGGGCAGATCGAGGCCCAGCTCCGTCGCATGCAGGTCCAGGGCCTTGATGCAGCCGTAGGCATCGGTCAAAGCCGTGGGATCGGGGGTGGTGACGATCAGAACGCGGTCGGCGGCCGCCGCGAAGTCGAGCACGTCGGGCCCGACGCCAGCGGCGCTGTCCCCGAGGACGATGTCGTAGTCGACCGACAGCTCGGCCAGTGCGGCGAGAATCGCTTCGCGCCTTTGCGCATCGTCGCGCGCGAGACCGGGATCGCCCGATTCCGCGGGGAGCAGATCGAATCCGCCCGCGGCGCGCACGATGCAGTCGCGCGCGGTGACGCGGCCGGCGAGGAAGTCCTTGATCGTCGAGGAAGGCGACAGCCGCACGAGAACATGGGCGTCCGCCATCGCCAGATCGAGGTCGGCGAGCAAGACGCGACGGCCTTCGCTGGCGAGCTGCACGGCGAGGTTGACCGCGACCATGGTCTTGCCCACGCCGCCCTTGCCGCCGCTCACCAGAACAAAAGGCGCGGACATGGCGGGACGGATCACGCGAGCCTCCCGCGCAGGATCAGATCGGCGCAGGAATCCGCGCCGGCGCGGGTCAGATGGCTCGAGACGTCCTGTCCGTCGCAGAGGAACAAGAGGCCGCCTCCGCAGCTCGATCCGATCTCGACCGCGGGAGCGGGAGCGCGGGTCTCGTCGAGCTTGGTCAGGATCGCGGCGGTCGGATGGGTCTGCGCGAAGGAGTCGGATGCGGCTTGCAGGGCTTCGCGCGAGGCGCTGGCGGCGAGCACGAGGTAAGTCTCGAGCTGTGCGCGAAGACGCGCGGACTCCAGATTCTCCGCGAGCAGCTCCAGGGCGCGCGAATCATTGGGCGAGCGGCCGGTGGTGTCGATCAAGAGCACGTCGAACTGCAGAGATTCCCCCGCGATCGCGGCGAGCTCCCGGCCGTCGCGCGCGGTGCGCACCGGCGCCTGAAGCAGCTCGCCGTAGGCGGACAGCTGCTCGAAGGCTCCGACACGGTACGTATCCGTGCTGACCAGCGCGATGCGGCGTCCCGCGCGCACCAGGCGCACGGCGAGCTTCGCGAGGGTGGTGGTCTTGCCCACGCCGGTCGGTCCGACGAAGGCCAGGGCGCGCAAGTTGCCGTCCGCGCGCGGCGAGCTGGCGATGCGGATTCCGCGCGACAATTCCTGGGCAGCCGCGTCGATCGCGAAGGCTCCGAGCGCCTTGCTCTCGCGCACGGCGGCGAGCACGCGCGCGAGACTTGCGGGCGAGGCCTGGGAGCGGACCAGTCGCGCCTGGACGTCGCTGGCTCCGCGCTCCTCGATCATCTGCGTGCCGGCGCGTGAAGTTTTCTTCGAGCCCGGCGATTCGACGCTCGGAAACACGAGGTTGGTCGCCTGGCGCCGCTCGCTGACCGCGAGCAGGACGTCGCCGTTCTCCGCGGCTTCCTGCGAAAGGACCAGCGCGCCTTCTCCGTGCTGCACGCGCGCTCTCTCGAGCGCCTGCTTCAGGTCGCGGCCGCGAACTCGATGGATTCTCATGCTTCATCCTCCATGCGAACGATGCTGAGCGTCTCGACGACCCGCGCCGGGACGACTTCGTTGTAAGAAAGGACCGAGACCTTGGGCAGCGAGGCGCGCACCAGCTCGTTCAGGAAGCGGCGCACGTTCGAGCGCACGACGAGCACGACTTCCTTGCCGCCCTGCGTCGATTGCGCGATCTGATCGCCAATGCGGCCGACCAGGCGCGAGAGAAAAGCCGGGCCGACCGGCTCGGCGCGCGGATCGGGCTGACCGCCGACCGCGGAAGCGAGGCGCGCTTCGATCGCGGGATCGAGGGTGACCGCGTGGACGGTTCCCGATTTGTCGGCGTACTGCTCGCACAGCGAGCGCGCCAGGCGCTGGCGCACCAGCTCCGAGAGTTGATCGGGATCCTTGACCTTGCCGCAGTGGTCGGCGATCGCTTCGAGGATCGCGGGGAGATTGCGGATCGACACGCCGTCGCGCAGCAGGTTCTTGAGCACGGCCTGGACGTCGCCGAAGCCGATGCGCGCGGGGACGAGTTCTTCGACCACGGCGGGCGCGATCTTCTTCGCGTTCTCGACCAGCTCCTTGACGTCGTCGCGCGAAAGGATCTCGCCCAGCGAATTGCGCAGCACTTCGGTCAAGTGCGTGACGAGCACGCTGGTCGGATCGACGACGGTGTAGCCCGCGAGCTCCGCTTCGTCGCGCATCGAATCGTGGATCCACCAGGCCGGTAGGCCGAAGGCGGGGTCGGTCGTTTTCTTGCCCTTGAGCTTGCCGGTCGCGTTGCCCGGATCCATCGCGAGGCAGTGTCCGGCCTCGACTTCGCCGCGCGCGACTTCCTGGCCGCCGAGCAGGATCCGATACGCGCCTGGCGCCAGTCGGATGTTGTCCTTGATGCGCACCGGCGGCATCACCATGCCCTCTCGGCCGGCGAAGCGTCGGCGCAGCTGCGCGATGTGGTCGAGCACGCCGTTGCCGCCCGGCGCCTGGACCAGTGGAATCAAGCGGTACCCGATCTCCAAGGAAATCCGGTCGATGCGCAGCAGGTCCTCGACTTCGAGAGCTTCTTTCTCAGCCGGCGTGGGCTCGGCGATCTTCGCCGCGGCGGCCGCTGCTCCAGCGGTCTGCGGCTTGCCGATCAGATCGTTCGGTCCCTGGGCGTCGCGCGTCGCGCGCCAGCCGATCAGCAGCATCGAAGCCAGGATCAGGAAGGGCAGCTTGGGCAAGCCGGGCAAGAGCCCGATCGCGAAGAGCATGCCCGCGGCGATCAGCGTCGCGCGCGGCCGTCCGCCGACCTGGGCGAGCACATTCACGCCGAGGCTCGTGGTCGACGAAGCCTTGGTGACGAGCACCGCCGCCGCCGTCGAGACGAGCAGGGCCGGAATCTGGCACACCAGGCCGTCGCCGATGGTCAGGATCGAATACTTCGATCCCGCTTCGCTGATCGAGAGACCGCCGATCGTGGCGATCGCCACGCCGCCGATGAGATTGATGCCCGTGATGATCAGACCCGCGACCGCATCGCCGCGCACGAACTTCGTGGCGCCGTCCATGGCGCCGTAGAACTCCGCTTCCGAGGCGATCTTCTCGCGGCGCGCGCGTGCGTCCTCGACGGTGATCAAGCCGCTGTTCAAGTCGGCGTCGATCGCCATCTGCTTGCCGGGCATGGCGTCGAGCACGAAGCGCGCGGTGACTTCACTGACCCGGCTCGAGCCCTTGGTGATCACGATGAACTGGATCACGATCAGGATCAGGAACAGCACGAAGCCGACGGTCAGGTTGCTGCCCGCCATGTACGAGCCGAAAGCCGAGATCACCTTGCCCGCGCTTCCGCCGGCGAGGATCAGGCGCGTGCTCGCGACGTTCAGTCCCAGGCGGAACAGGGTCGCGAAGAGCAGCAGGGTCGGAAACACGGACAGCTCGGGAGACGAGCGCGTCGAGAGCACGAGAAGCAGCAGGAGCAGCGAGCCCGCGATGTTGAGCGCGAGCAGCATGTCGAGCAGCCATGGCGCGATCGGCGCGATCAAGGTCAGGATCAGGCCGAGCACGCCGATGCCCAGGATCCAATCGGACCAGCGCTGCAGCCATTGGCCGCTGCGCGCGATCGCTCCGTCGGCGGTGAGGATTGCTTGATTCGCCACGTTTCGCTCCTATCAGGCCGATTGCTTGGTTTCGTGGACGCGGTAGACGTAGGCCAGGACTTCGGCCACGGCGGTGAACAGCTCGCTCGGGATCTCGTCGCCGATCTCGCAGCGCGCATGCAGCGCGCGCGCCAGCGGCACGTCCTCGTACAGCGGGACCTTGGCTTCGCGGCCGAGCTCCTTGATGCGCTGCGCGATCAGGTCGACACCCTTGGCGACCACGCGCGGCGCGGCGGAATTCACCTTGCGGCCCCGCTCGTCGAAGCCGTCCTTGTAGTACTTCAGAGCGACCGCGTAGTGGGTCGGGTTGGTGACGATCACCGTCGCGTTCGGGACGTCGGCCATCATGCGCCGCGCGGCGATCTCGCGCTGCAGGCGGCGGATGCGGCCCTTGACGTGCGGATCGCCTTCGTCCTGCTTGTGTTCCTGGCGCGCTTCTTCCTTGGTCATTCGAAGGTCCTTGGACAATTGCCAGCGCTGGTAGAAGAAGTCGGTCGAGGCCAGGGCGAGCATGGCGACGATCGCGGCGACGACGGCTTTGAAAGCCAGATGTCCGGTGACCGCGAGCACGGGACCGACGTCGCTCTCGCCGAGCATCGCGACGCCGTTCACCTGGCCCATCGCGACCGCGACGATCGTCGTGGCGATCACGCCGATCTTGGCGATGCCGAGCGCGGTGCGGACCACCGAGCGCATCGAGGCGACTTTTTTCCAGCCAGCGAGCGGCGAGACTTTGTTCGGATCGAAGCCGACGGCCTGGGGCGAGAAGGCGAACCCGATCTGGCCGTAGCTCACGAGGATCCCGAGCGCGAACATCGGCAGGATCAGGAGCGATGCGGACTTGGCCGCGGGCAGGGTCAGCGCCGCGAACTGCGCCGCGGCTTCCTTGGCGGTGAGATCGACGTGCGAAAAACTCGCCAGCCCTTCGGCGGTGCGGGCGATGCCGCCGGCGAGAGTCGCTGCCAGCGGTCCGCCGGCGAAGGTCAAGCAGGCGAGCCAACCAGCGAGCAGGGCCGCGACCGTCAGCTCCGTCGACATGGCGACCTGGCCGCGCTCGCGCGCTTCCTGTCGCCGCCTTGGGCTGGCGTCGATGATCTTGTCTTCGTCGTCGGTGGTTTCGGCCATGGCTCAGACGGGTTGCAAGGATCCGAGCACGCTGGCGAGCCCGCTCTGGACGCCGCCGTACAGTCGTTCCATCGCCGGCGCGATCATCGGCGCGAAGGCGAACATGGCGAGCAGCGCGCAGAGGATGCGCAGCGTGAATCCCATGTCCATCAAGTTGATCTGCGGCACCGCTCGGCCGATCAAGGCGATCATCAGCGAGACCAGGAACATCAGGACCATCACCGGCGCGGCGAAGACCACGCCAGCGGTGAACATCTGGACGAAAAGCGTCTCGATCGCGTTGGAGAGCTGCCCCGTGCCGCCGATCTGGCCGACGGGAGCGCGCTCGAAGGAGCTCGAGAGGGCGCGGATCATCCAGTGATGGCCGTCGACCGCGAGGAAGCCGATCAGGAACAAGCCGTCGTAGAGCTGCGCGATCAAAGGCATGTTGACGCCGGTCTGCGGATCGACCTGGCTCGCCATCGAGAAGCCCATTTCCTGCCCGATCATCTCGCCGCCGACGCGCACGGCGAGCGACACGAGCTGCAGCACGAAGCCGAGAGCCACGCCGATCAGGATCTCGCGGCCGGCGAAGGCGCCGAACTCGAGCGGCGAAGGCGCGGAAGAGAGCGGAGTTCCCGAAGCCGTGTAGAAGAGAAACGCGAGGGCCACGATCAAGGCCACGCGGTGCATCGAGAAGTTCGTGCCCGTGCCGAAGACCGGCGCGGCGATCACCATCGCGCTGGTGCGCAACAGGTACAGACCGAAGGCCGCGAGGGTGCCCGCCGGCAGGAATGTGGGCAGGGCCTGGATCATCACGAGAGCCCGAAGCTCACCAGCATCCTGAGCACGCGCTCGGCGTAATCGCGCAGCAGATTCAAGCAGGGCGCGAGCAGCAGGAGCGTGACCGCCATGACCGCGATCATCTTGGGCACCTGCGAAAGCGACTGCTCCTGCACCGAGGTCAAGGCCTGGAACAAGCTGATCGCCACGCCGACGACCAGACCGGTGAGCAACACCGGCGCCGTCACCACGATCGTGGTCCACAGGAGATCGCGCGCGAGCTCCGTCACCTGCATGTCGATGGTCTGGATCATGTCGTCACGAAGGAGGTCACCAGGGAGTGACAGACCAGGTGCCAGCCGTCGACCAGCACGAAGAGCAGGATCTTGATCGGCGTCGAGACCATGACCGGCGGCAGCATGAACATGCCCATCGAGAGCAGCACGCTGGACACGACCAGGTCGATCACGAGGAAGGGCAGGAAGAGCAGGAAGCCCATCTGGAACGAGGTCTTCAGCTCCGAGAGCACGAAGGCCGGCACGACGACGCGCAAGGGCAATTGCGCGGGCTCGGCGGTCTCGCTTTGCGGATCGTGAGCGAGCTCCTTGAACAGGTCGATCTCGCTCTGGCGCGTGTTGGCGATCAGGAAGTGCGAGAGCTCGACCCAGGCTGCATCGCCGGCCTGCTCCAAAGTCGCGGTGCCGGCGGAGTAGGGTTTCCAGGCCTTTTCCTGGATGCGCTCTGCGACTGGAGCCATCACGAAAGTGGTCAAGAACAGCGCCAGGCCGATGATCACAGGGTTGGGCGGCAGCTCATTGGTCGACATGGCCCGGCGCACGAAGGACAGGACGATCACGATGCGCGTGAAGCTCGTGATCGTGATCAGGATCGCCGGCAGCAGCGAGAGAACTGTCAGGAGGATCGCGATCTCGACCGCGGTCGACATGCGCTCCTCTCCCAGCAAGTGGGCGATCTGCTCGACTCCGGGGCCCGCGGCCTGGTCGGCGTCGCCAGAGGTCGCGATCTGATCGATCAGCGCCGAAGTTCCGGCGGGATCCGGTGTCTGCGAAGCGCTGGCGAAGACCGAGAGGGCCATCACCAGCGCGAGGGAAGCGATCCAGCGCAGACAGCTCATCCCAAGACCCCTTCTCGCGCCAGGGTCGCGGCCTTGCGCGGCGGCCTGGGCCGTGCGGCGCGCAAGAGGCGCTGGAAAGTGGATTGATCCGCGGGCGTGGGCAGAGGCTCCACGCTCGACGCGACCAGCTCGGGCGTCGATTGCGCGTCGAGCTCGGTGACCAGGCACATCTCCTTGTCTCCCAGACCGACGACGAACGTCCGGTCGTAGCAGCGCACCACCGCGAGGCGTTGCTTGCCGCCCAGGGGCAGCACGTCGACGATCTGCAGCGAGCGTCGCGCCGCGCGAGTCGACAGGGTGTGAGCGAAGAGACGCTTGAAGGCGTAGCCGCCGAGCACGACCAGCAGGATCAGCCCGACGCAGACGCCGAAGTACTGCGTCATGTCCGGACCGGTCTTCGCCGCGGCGGGACCTTCGAGCAATGCGAGTGTGAGCATGGGAGGACAGGTCACGGAGGGACCTGGGTCGGTCGCTCAGGCAAGCCTCGTGCCACTCCCGCTCCGCACTGCTCGCTCTGAGCGCCGCCTTCCATAGAAGGAAAATCCCAGCGCGGGCCCGCCGCGCCGGAGGTCGCGTGCTTCGAAGTGTCGGATTTCTCGACAGCGCACCGGGGCATCTCGCCGCACTCAGGGAAATCCTCGCGCGCGCCGACAACACGTTGCCGACCATGCAAAACGAACCTGATCCTCCGCCGGCCCTGCCCTTCAGCGGGTCGCGCGAATTCGTCCACAGGCTCAACAACCTGCTGACCGTCGTCCTCGCCCACGCTGAATCCTCGCTGGCGAGCGACGACCCCGAAGAGATGCGCCGCGCCCTGCGCGTCATCGTCGAAGCCTCGGTCTCGATGGCCAAGGCCACCCGCGTCTACGCCCGGCCGCACGACACTCCGTCCAGCGCCTCGCGCACGCCGCGCAGCCCCGAGGGGCAATGAAGCAGGCTCGTTCCACCCCCACGACTGCTCAGACTTTGCCCGAGCTGTCGGTCGTCGTGCCGACCTACGCGCGCAATCAGACGCTGGAGCAGCTCTTGATGCGCTGCAACCAGCAGACTCTCGCGCCGCGCCGTTTCGAGGTGATCGTCGTCGACGACGGCAGCCCTCAGCCGGTCAGGCTTCAGGACACGGCCTATCGCTTCGCCCTGAAATTGCTTCGCCAGGAGAACGCTGGCCCCGCGGCGGCGCGCAATCTCGCGCTCGAGCATTGCCGCGGCGCGCTCGTGCTGTTCCTCAACGACGATTCCGTGCCGGCCTTCGATCTGTTCGAGAAACACCTCGAGGTCCACGCCACGCGCTCGGACAAGGTCGCCGTGCTCGGAACGTTCGATTTCACTGCCGAATCCCTGCGCCATCCCTTCGTCCAGGTCCTCAACGACTCGGATCTGTTGTTCGACTACATCCGGATGCGCGACGGCGCTCTGCATCCGTGGCAGTACTTCTGGACCTGCAACATCAGCCTGCCGCTCGCCGCCCTGCGCGAAGTCGGCGGTTTCGACGCACAGACGTTTCCTGAAGCCATCGTCGAGGACGTCGAGCTCGGTTTCCGCCTGGCGAAGAAGGGTTACTCCATCCTCTTCCGCAAGGATCTCGCCTGCGAGCACGACCACGTGCTCACCGTGGACAAGTATTTCGCTCGCGCGGTGCGCCTTGGTGTGAACACGGCGCGTCTGTGGGGCAAGCACGGGCAGGATCCCATGTTCAAGTCGTTCACGGGGCTCGGCATCCACTCGGAGCCCAACGCCGCGACGCTGACGGTGACGCGCGCGCTGTCGATCACCGAGGCCTACTACTCCACAGCCAACGACTTCCTGGAGAAGATGCGCGCGACGGAGAGCAAGCCTCGCACGGGGCCGCTTGCGGCCGGCCTGTTGGCGCAGTTGCGCTCGATGACGCGCCGCCTGGCCTACGTGCCTTACTACCGCGGTCAGCTGATGCAGACCGCGGGTTTCGACCCCGAGCCGGTGATGCGAGACGGGGCGGCGCACGGCAAGCTCGTCTCGATCGTCGTCGTCTCCTACGACGCGCTCGAGCAGACCAGGGCCTGCCTGGCGCGCCTGCGCGAGACGCGCGACGCGAATCACCCGACCGAGATCATCTTCGTCGACAACGGCTCGAGCGACGGCAGCGCGGAATTCCTCGCCGCTGCGACCGACGTCAAGCTCCTGCGCAACAACGTCAACCTCGGTGCGCCGCGCGCGCGCAACCAGGCCCTGCCTCACGCGCGCGGTGAATACGTCGTGTTCCTCGACAACGACGCGATGGTCACACCCGATTGGCTCGCGCGCCTGCTCTACCACGCCGAGGTCAATCCGCTCTCGGGTTGCATCGCGCCGACTTCCGACCGCGCGGCCCACGGCCAGCAGGTAGTGATGACCTGCGCGACCGATCCCGAATCGATCGCGCGGTTCGCACGCGAGACTTCGCGCGACTTGAACCGCCAGCATTTCCACGCGCCGGTCCTGTCCTCCTTCTGCATGCTCGTTCCCCGTCGAGTGCTCGACGCGATCGGCGGTTTCGACGAGCGCTTCTCGCCCTGGGGTTACGAGGACGACGACTTCACCCTGCGAGCGACGCTCGCGGGCTTCCAGAATCGCTGCGCGCGCGACGTCTTCGTGCGCCACGAGGCCTACAAGGGCCGCAGCAAGCTCGAGCGGCACAGCGAGCTGCTCCAGGCGAACTGGGAACGTTTCGCGACGAAGTGGGGCCTGGCTCTCGAGTCCGCGAGCAAGAGCGATCAACGACTGGCGCCGGTCCTCGCGGTTCCCTGGACCGCGCGCGAGCTGTGCATCCCGATCGACGGCGCGCATCAACCCGCGCTGCTGCCCCAGCCTTCACCGGCGAATTCGCTGAGCCCGAAGAAATGAGTCAACTGACGGCCTGCCTGATCGTGCGCGACGAGGAGCGCATGCTGCCCGGCTGCCTGGCTTCCCTCGCGGGCGTCGCGGACCGCGTGGTGGTCGTCGATACCGGATCGAACGACCGGACGATCGAGGTCGCGCGCCTAGGCGGCGCCGAGGTATTCGAATTCCCCTGGTGCGACGATTTCGCGGCCGCGCGCAATTTCTCGATCGAGACGGTGCGCGCGGGTTACGTGCTCGCGATCGACGCTGACGAGCGTCTGGGACCTGGAGCGGCTCGCGTCTTGAAGCACGCGTTGCGCAGGAACCGGCTCGATCTTGGGTTGTTGCCGCTGCACGACGCGCGCAGCTTGAAGTCCACGCCCGCGGAAGTGCTCAGCGGCGCCGAGCGCCGCGGGGAATCCCTGCTGCTGCCGCGACTCTTGCGGCGCACCGCCGATCTGCAGTGGAACGGGATCATCCACGAGCAGATCGCGGGCTGGCTCTCGGCGAGCCCGCGGCAGGTGGAAGTCGTCAACGCCCCGCTGGTGCACTACGGCGCCGTGCCCGAGCTGCGCCGCGAGCGCAACAAGGATCTGCGCAACCGCGATCTGCTCGCGCGGCACCTGGTCGCACACCCTGGCGACATCGTGATGCGCTCATTCTATGCACGCGAGCTGCTGCGCAGCGGCGAGCGCGAGCGGGCAATCTTGGAAAGCACGCGCGCTTGGGACGAGTTGCTGGCCCTCGGCAGCCGGGCGACGCGACTGAACGTGATCCAGCCCGCGACTCTGCAAGCCTGGATGCTGCTCGACGAAAAGCGCTTCCTCGATTCGCTCGAGGTGATCAAGGCCGCGCGCACTCTGGTCGCGGACCACCCGAACCTCTCGCTCCTCGAAGGCGCGGCTTGCGAGCAGCTCGCGCTCGTGGAGACCGCTGCCGAAGCGCAGAACGCGTGGCTGCGCCGAGCCGAGGTCGCATTCAAGCACTGCCTCGGTCTTCACGGTCAGCCGTCGGTGTGCGAGCTGTTGCCTGGCGCGACCCACTGGGCCGCCGCGACGCGCCTGGGCACCGTGCAACTGCTCGCCGCGCGTCCGCTGCAGGCTCGCGAATCCTTCCAGCGCGCCTTGAAGACCAAATCGGATCACCTCGAAGCCCGCTTGGGATGCATCGAGGCCTTGATCGACGCCAATCTGCTCGGGCCCGCGATCGCGGAGGCCCAGCCGCTGCTCAAGCACGATTCGCCGGACATCTGGCTGCTCGCCGCGGCCGCCGTCGGCCGCATGGGGCGCACGGAGGACCTGCGCCTCTTCGCGAGCCAGACCCGACAGGCCTTGACCCGCGCGCCCTTCGCCGCCGCACACCGCCAGCTGCGCTGGCGCGAGATCGAGAACAGCCTGACCGAAACAGCACTGTCGGAAACGCCACCGCCTGCTGTCTTGCATTGAGCGGACGGGCAGCTCGCTGCCTGCTCGAGGCAAGCGAACCGCTGGTCGAACCCCGCACACCGCTCCTGGAGAACCGATGACCGAGCCCACGCTGGTGTTCAATGAAGAGTCGCGGGTCGACGATCCGCAGGCTCTGCGCTTCCTCCTGCGCTCGATCTTTCCCGAGGAGACCGTGCAGCAGGTCGATCAACTGGTCGCGACGCTCTCGCAGCACGCCAACGTGTTGCAAAGTCCCGCCTGCGTCGCGGAGACGATGCGCGCGAGCCTCTCGCAGCTCCTCGCCAGCTCCGGCCACGATCGCGTCGCCAACCTGCGCATGCTGGGCCAGATCGCGCAGCACGAGGTGATGACCTCGGAGAATCGCGCCGCCTATGTGCCCGCGTCCAAGTTCAATCCCGACGCAGTCTGGTACCCGAATCCGACGCGCTTCCCCCACCCGACCTCGGTGCACGACACCCTGCCCTACGCCAAGCTGGCCAAGCTGGTCGATCGCACGACGCCGGTGACCAGCGCCGGCTCCTGCTTCGCGACCGAGATCTCGCACCACCTGCAGGCCAACGGCTTCAATTACGTGATCACCGAGCCGCATTACCACGCGGGCTCGCCCTACTCGATGGCCTCCGCGGCCTGGGGCACGATTTTCAACGTGCCGGCGATGCGCCAGCTGGTCGAAAAGGCCTTCGAGCTGCGCAAGCTGCCGCGCCTGTTGTGGCGCATGGAGGACAAGGGTCGCACGGTCTACCGCGATCCCTTCCGCGAAGAAGTCGAGTTCGCCTCGGTCGCCGAGTACGAAGCGAATTATCCCGTCCACGTCGAGGCCTGCCGCCGCGCCTTGCTCGAGGCCGAGGTGTTCGTGATCACCCTGGGCTTGACCGAGATCTGGCAATTGAAATCCGACGGCTCGGTCCTCTCCCGCGTGCCCTGGCGCTTGTCGTCGTCGCTGGTCGAGCGCCGCATGCTCAGCGTCGAGGAGAATCTTGCCGAGCTCGAGCTGATGCTCGGCACCCTGCGGCGCTTCAACCCGCGCGTGCAATTCATCGTGACGGTCTCGCCCGTTCCGCTCCAGGCGACCTACCGTGGCGACGAGGCCCATGTCGTGGTGGCGAGCAGTCTTTCGAAGTGCACGCTGCGCGTCGCCGCCGAGCAATTCGCCAAGCGCAACTCCGGCGTCACGTATTTCCCGGCGTTCGAGACGGTCATGTACTGCACCGAGCAGCCCTTCGAGCGCGACCACCGCCACGTGCGCCGTTCGACCGTGGCGCGCGTGATGCGCTTGTTCCACACGATGTTCGTGCGCGACTCAGGCTTCGCGGCTTGCCAGCTGGCCAGTGAGCTGCGCGAGCGCGAAGGCGAAGTGCGTTTCCTGTTGCATCCCGATTGGCGCGGGGAT
>DATHET010000350.1:0-38396 GCA_035490315.1 Planctomycetota bacterium | reverse complement strand
CGAGGCCGTGCGCAAGCAGGTCGATGCTGGCTACGAAATCGGGCCGCAACACCCCCTGGCCGGCGACGTCGCCAGGCTGGTCTGCGAGCTGACCGGCTTCGATCGCGCGGGTCTGTGCAACACCGGCTCCGAGGCGGTCATGGCGGCCGTCCGCATCGCGCGAACCGTGACCGGCCGCGACACGCTGGTGCTGTTCACCGGTTCCTACCATGGGACGTTCGACGAGGTGCTCGTGCGCGCCGGCCGCGCCGCCAAGGGTTTGCCCGCGGCGCCCGGCATCATGTCCGGCATGTTCGGCGACGTGCGCGTGCTCGACTACGGCACGCCGGAGGCGCTGGAGTTCATCCGCGAGCATGCAGACGAGCTGGCCGCCGTGCTGGTCGAGCCGGTCCAGAGCCGCCGGCCCGACTTCCAGCCGCAGGAGTTCCTGCGCGAGGTACGCGCGATCACGGAGCGCAGCGGAACCTGCTTGATCTTCGACGAGGTGATCACCGGCTTCCGCGCGCATCTGGGCGGCACTCAGGCGATGTTCGGCGTGCGCGCCGATCTCGCGACCTACGGCAAGGTGATCGGTGGGGGATTCCCGATCGGCGTGATCGCCGGCAAGAAGAATTACATGGATGCGCTGGATGGCGGTCCGTGGCAATACGGCGATGATTCGATCCCGACGATTGGCGTGACCTACTTCGCGGGGACCTTCGTTCGACATCCCCTCGCCCTCGCCGCGGCCAAGGCCGCGCTCGAGCATCTGAAGCAACAGGGCCCCAAGCTGCAGGCAGAGCTCAATCAGCGCACGGCGGCGATGGCCGAGGAGCTCGGCGCCTTCTGTCGTGAGGTGGGGGCGCCGCTCGAGATCCGGCATTTCTCCTCCCTGTGGCGGGTCAGCTGGCTGGAGGACCATCCGATGCAGGATCTGCTCTTCGCGATGATGCGCAGCCGCGGCGTGCACATGCTCGACAATTTCCCCTGTTTCCTGACCACGGCCCACACGCCGGTGGACATCCAGCGCATCGTGACAGCGTTCAAGGAGTCGGTCCGCGAGCTGCAGGAGGCCGAGTTCCTTCCGCGCGCAAAGCCGGCGGCCGCCGTGGCCTTCGACGCCTCCAAGCCGCCGGTGCCCGGCGCGCGGCTGGGCAAGGACGTGGATGGCAATCCTGCCTGGTTCGTGCGCAGCGAGCAGAATCCCTCCAAGTACGTAAAGGTGGATGCGTGAGATGCGATCGCTCGCCATGAAGCCTGGCTCGAGTGCCGCACGCGCCCAGTCCAAAGGCGCGCGAACGCTTTTCCAATCCCTTCCGATTGCGCGGAACTTTCCGACGTCGTCCAAGGCAGACTGAAGGCGCGCCCGAGACAAGATCTTGCAGCCTCACGTCGAACCCCTGGACGCCAAGCACATCGAGCAGCTCGGCATCGTCGTCATCGGACGCAACGAGGGGCAGCGTCTCATGCGCGCCCTCGAGGTGTTGCTGCCTCTGGGAATTCGCGTGATCTACGTCGACTCCAACTCGAGCGACGGGAGCGCGGACCGCGCCCGCGCCCTCGGCGCGCACGTGGTCGAGCTGCACGAAGGCAAGCAGACCGCGGCCCGCGGACGGCAGACCGGATTCGAGGAGCTCTGCCGACTGAAGCCCGAGGTGAAGCTGGTTCAGTTCGTCGATGGCGACTGCATCCTCGATCGCGACTGGCTGGCCGTGGGCGTGCGCTTCCTCGAGGCTCACCCGCGCGCAGCCGCGATCTCCGGCAGCTGGACCGAGGAGTTCCCCGAGCGCAGCATCTACAACGCGATCATCTCGCTCGAGTGGGCCGATGTCGCGGGTCCCGCCGATGCTCCCGGCGGCAATTCCCTCTGCCGTGTCGACGCGCTGAAGGCGATCGGCGGCTGGTCGGTCGACCTGATCGCCGGCGAGGACCCTGACCTCGGCTTCCGTCTGCGGGACGCGGGTTGGGAGATCTATCGCCTGGCCGAGCCGATGGCCTTGCACGACATCAACATGCTCTCGTTCCGTTCCTATTGGATGCGCTGCATCCGATCTGGCTACGGCTACCTGGAAGTGGGCTGGCGCCACCGTCGCGGCACCGGACGTCAATGGTTGCTGCGCGTACGCAGTGCGGTGTTCTACGCCCTGCTCCTGCCTTCGCTCGCCATCTTCGGCCTGGTCCTGGCCCGCCGCTTCTCGCCCTGGTGGATCGGGGCTTCGCTGATCGCGTGCGTCGCCGCCGCCTACGCGAGAATGCTCTGGGTCACCTTTCTCTTCGCGCGTCACCGGCGCGCTCCCGTGCGACTCGCCTTGAGCTACTCCGTGCTGCTGTTCGTGTCGAAGTTCGCCAATGTTTGGGGTTTCGGCAGGCTGGTCATCTCGCGCATCACCGGAACGCCGACGCGCTTGATCGAGCACAAGGCCTTGTCGTCTCCGGCCAGCGGAGATCACCCCGCATAGAGGAGGCTCTTCCTCGCACCGAGCGCTCGCCGATCGGACGCCAGCGCGCGCGGGCTGGTGCGAGAGACTATCTTCCCGATTCGACCCAACCCATGCTTCGCGTCGCCTACCTGAACAGCCAGTATCCGTCGATCTCGCACACGTTCATCGAACGAGAAGTACGCGAGCTGCGCGCGCGGGGGCTTGTGATCGACACGTTTTCGATCAATCCGCCGCGCACTCAGGACAGGCTCGGAGATCGTCACGCAGCGGAAGCCGTGAAGACTTTCACGCTGAAAGTCCCGCTGCTCTCCTTGATCGCCGCGCAGGTGCCGGCCTTGTTCCGTTGGAGATTCGGGTATCTCCGAGCCATCGCGGAATCTCAGCGGCTGTTTTCCCCGGGGCTCGCGCAACGCGCCAGATCCCTGGCCTACGTCTTCGAGGCAGCCCGGCTCGCGCGCGAGCTGGACGCGCGCGGTCTGCGGCATGTCCACGTGCACATGGCGAACAATGGCGCCGCGGTCGCGCTGCTCGCCTGCACCTTGGACCCGCGCTTGACGTACAGCCTCTCCATCCACGGCAGTGCGGAATTCTTCGATGTGCACCGGTTGAATCTGAAGGCGAAGTGCGAGCGGGCCCTCTTCGTGCGCTGCATTTCGAGTTTCTGCAAGGCTCAGATCATGGCTTGGACCGACCCTGCCGTGTGGGAGCGCTTCCATGTGGTGCACTGCGCCGTCGACCCTGACGAGCTGAAGCCGAGCTTGGCACCGAGCGCGCCGTCCCAGGCCTTGCGCCTGTTGACCGTCGGCCGGCTCGAGCCCATCAAGGGCTACCCGCTGCTCCTCGAGGCAGTCGCCAAGCTCGCGGGAGCTGGTGTCGACGTGCGGCTGGAGATGATCGGGGATGGAACGCTGCATGCTCGACTGCGCGAGCAGATCGCGCGACTCGGCCTCGATGGAATCGTCACGATGAGCGGCGCGCTGTCGGCCGAGGAGCTTCCAGAGGCCTACGACCGCAGCGAAGTCCTGGTCGTCTCCAGTTTCATGGAAGGCGTGCCCGTCGTGCTCATGGAAGCGATGGCCAAGGGCCTGATCGTGGTCTCCACGGCAGTCGGGGGCGTCACCGAGCTGGTCGCCCACGGTGTCAACGGTCTGGTCGTCACCGCTGGCAGTGTCGAGTCCCTGGTCGAGGTCCTCGCGGATCTGGCGCAACAGCGCCATCGGCGCGAAGCCATGGGCGCGGCTGCGCGCGAGGTCATCGTGCGCGAGTTCAGCATCCGCCACCTAGGCTCCGGCATGCAGGCGCTGTTCGAGCGCACGTTGTCGGCGAAGGGAACTGGCTCCGAGTCGTCGTGAGCTGAGCGCAGGCGCGGATCATCCGACCGGCGGGACTTGGGGTCCGTGCCGGTCGCGACGATCCTTGCGGTCAGTTTTCCAAGGCGCCCATCGCAGGCAGCAAGGGGCGAACCACGCGATTGAAGTCCTCGCGCACCTCCATCAACGGGATGGATATGTGCGCCGCGAGCGACCAGGAATTCAATCGGAAATCGCCGAGCAAGGCGTTCACGAAATCGGTGATCGGCACCGTCCGGTTGTTCAGGCCGGCCAACGGAGTGCCGCCGACGAAGATCACCGGCACGGCGGAGTTGGGCATGCAAACCACGTTGTTCTCGACCAACGTGCTCGTGACCACAGGCTCGACGTAGAACGGGTTGTACTGCGTCGCGGGATGTCCCGCCTGGTACACGGTGTTGTTGTAGACCTTGACGTTGTCCGAGGCCGGCTCGATGCCCCGTCGGCCGACCCACACGGCGGTGGGGTAGGCCTGGGTCGTGCTGCCGTCGAAGATGTTGTTGCGCACCGTGACGTTGCGGGCCCAGATCATCAAGTCGACTCCGGCGTTGTAGCTACGATTGCGCTCGAACACCACGTTGCGCACGCGCTCGTCGACCGCGGCGTGTTGAGGCCCGATGGCGACGGACCATTGGCTGATGCCGCGAATCTCGTTGTCGGCGATCTGGATGTATTCCCCGTCCTTCACTGCAGGAGCTCCGGAGCCCATCGCATTGTGCAGCTTGATCGCGTGCTTGCTGGGACCCGGCGTCGCCAGATAATTGTGTGCGATGACGGACTTGCGGGCATGCCAGACCCGCAGCACGTGCTCGACGGTGATGTTCTCGATCCGATTTCCGAGCACGACCAGGCGCAGAGCTCCCACGTACAAGCCGTACTGCTCGAGGTCGTGGAGGTGGCAGTCGACGATCCCTGCGGTTTCATGCGACTCCGAGTTGGGGGGCTCGTTCCATTCGATCCCGGCATCGAAGTTCGTGGCATCTACCCTCAGCGCCAGGAAGTCTTGGATCTTCGGCACGTTGTAGGCGCCGATGGAGACCGCACTGCTGTTCGTGACGAGCGTGCCGATGAAATCCAGGTCGGAGATCCGCCAATCATTCGCCCTGACGATGACCGCGCCGCCCCCGACGCCCGAGCTGATCTGGATCTTCGGGTCGGCCCCGGTGCCGTACGCCCCGACGATTCCAGGGCCAGGGTTCGTGACCATGCGCGCGCCGGCCGTCGTGAACGTATCCCCGCGCTTGAACAGGATCCGCACGTTCGTCCCGTTCTTCGCGATCCCCGCGTCGAACGTCGCGAGCGGACTCGCCATGTTCGTCCCCGGATTACTGTTGTTGCCTGTCGAGCTCGAGACGTAGTACGTCGTCCCCGTGAACGCCGCGACCGTGACGTCCTGCGCGTAGAGCATGTTGACGCCCGCCGGCGTCGTCACGCGCAGAGTCACGTGATACGCACCAGGCTGCTCGAAGACATGCGCCGCGACATACCCGGTGTCCTTGTTCCGCGACAGTGCTCCGACGGACCATGTGCCCGCGGCCACGTCCCCGAAGTCCCAGCTGTATTGGAAGGGCGCGAAGTCGCCGTTCGCCGGCTGCACCACGCCGCTCGACCAGCTCGGCGAAGCCGTGTTCACCGCGTCGAACACGACCAGCAGCGGCGCGACACCACTCGTCCGCGTCGCCGTCGTCATCGGCAAGGGTGAGCCGCCCGGCCCGCTGTTGACCGTGAGCGCCGCATTCAACGTGGCGTTCGTCCCCACGCCCGTGGACTGGAACACGACCGAGGTCGGATAATTACCGACCGCGAGCGCCGCAGCCGCGGACTGGTTCACCGAGACATTGATGGGAACGGTCTGGCCGGGGAGCAGGGTCCCGGAAGTCTTGTCGAGCGAGAGCCAGCCGGCGGGCGCCGTCGATGTCCACTGAACGCTCCCCGCGCCGGGATTGGCCAGCGTGTAAGCACTGTTGGCCGGCGTGAACGGCCCGCCGACGATCCCCGTCGCGTTGAAGCTCTGCACCGGCGTGAGCACCAGCGTGTAGCTCCCGGGCGTGACGGTCAGCTCGTAGGAAACCAGCGTCTTGCGCCGCGACGGAACTCCGTTGAGCGTGCCTATCTTGGCCGTGTACAGACCCGGTGCCAAGGCGGCGGCCGCGGCCTGGTTGATCGTGGAAGTGAGCTGGGTGCTCCCGCCCGCAGGAATCGAACCATTCGGGGGGGAAAAGGTCAGCCATGGCGGAGACTGAGTCGGTCCCCAATTGAACGAGTGGCTCGTCGTGTTGCTGAGCATCACCACGGTCGGCGCCGAGGGGAAAGGACCTCCCTGAGGACCGGTGAATTGGTACAGCGGGGGAGTGTTCTGCGACCTTGCGGGAGCGGCTATTCCGCCGAGCACGAGGCCCAATGCAGCGATGCCGCGGGACCATTTCAGGCGACGCTGACGCGCCAATTCGTTGCGCGGCGCGACTGCGGCCCGGATCACACGCTGGACGATGCTGATCATGAAGTGCCTCTTGTTGCGCTTCACGGTCCACGGACCGACAGCTCATCGAGCGAGGCTGCGAGACGCGGCCGCACCGAGCGTCGACGCGCTGGTTACGGAGGCCCCTCGAACTCTCTCTCGACGGCATCGCGCGCTGCCCGCGCTCGATGCTTTGCCTGACGTGCCGCGGCCGCGAACGGCCTACTTCCCTTGCGGCTCGAAGCCCGTCAGCCACAGCACGATGCCTGGCCGGTCCGACTCCCCGAACCCCCCTACGGAGGGACAGGTATAACCAGGTCGCTCTGCGATGGAAGATACGAATCGTTCACATCGCCGTGAATGTTTGTTCACTGAAACCACCCCATCCTGCGCTGACTTGCCTGCAGTTCTAGGTACCCCGCCCCTCAGCAGATGCTTCGTCGGGGCGCAGCTTGATTCGAAAGGACAATTCGTTCACGTCGGACTGCTGGCGCTCGTGCATGCAGCCGAAGTCGTCGTCAACGCGTGCGGCGGCGTGATTTCTCGGCGCCCGCGTGAATGTCCTGCTCGCTCAGACCTGTTCACGCTGGCCGGCAAGCACACCCCGCACCTCGCGCACGATCAGCGCTTCCTCATCCACAGGCACGACCCACGCCTCGATCCGCGCACCGTCCGCGCTGATCCGTCCCTCGCGCGAGCCAATTGCCGCATTCGTCCGCGGATCGAGCACCAATCCGCACCACTCGAATCCCGCACAAACCCGCGCGCGAATCCCCGCCGCATGCTCGCCGATACCTCCGCCAAAAACGATTCCATCCGCGCCCCCGAGCGCCGCGAGCATCGCCCCGACCGCCTTCCGCACGCGTTGCACGAACATCTCGACGGCCAGCGCGCTGCGCGCATCGCCGTCCCGCTCCGCTTCGAGCAGCTCGCGCATGTCCTGCGAATGCCCCGAAACACCGAGCAACCCCGCTCGCGTATTCAGCCAGGTCGCAATCACGCTCGCATCCACTCGCTCCAGCTCGGCCAAGCGCAGCACCAGAGCCGGATCGACGTCACCCGACCGCGTGCCCATCATCAAGCCCTCGAGCGGTGAATAACCCATCGTCACATCGATCGACCGCCCCGCCCGAACCGCCGCCGCCGAGCACCCATTGCCGAGCTGAAGCGTCACCACGGACGCGGCATTGCCCGCCTTGGACAGAGCGGCAAAACGCTCGCTCATCCACCGATGCGCCAACCCATGAAACCCGACGCGCACGATCCCGTGCCTTTCCTCGAGCTCGCGAGGAATCGCGTAGCGCGCGGCGTGCAGCGGCAGATTGCGATGGAAGTGCGTGTCGAACACCGCGAACTGCCCCGCGCGCGCCCCGAAGGCCTTGCTCGCAGCATGAATCGCTTCGAGAGCCGGCCCATTGTGCAACGGCACGAGCGGAAGCTGAGCTTCGATCGCGGCGATCACCCGCGCGTCGATCCGAGTCGTCTCGCGCAGCCCGGCGCCACCGTGGACGACGCGATGCCCGACGCAGAGCTCTTGCGCCTCGCCGATCTCCGGCATGCGCCGGATCGCCTGCTCGAAAGCCTGACCATGATCCTCCGCTTCGATCTCCTCCTCGCGAGATTGCGTTCCACGCTTCAGCTCCAATCTCGCTCCTGAGCCAATTCGCTCGATGCTGATGCGAGCGACGGGCTCGTCGTCCTCGTAGAAGCCCAGCTTGAGCGACGAGCTGCCACAATTGACAGCCAGCACGCGCGGACCGCTCAAGCGCCGCCCCAGGTCCACTGCGCGATCTCGGCCGGATCTTCACCGTGTTTCTCGATGTAGGCGCGGTGTCGATCGAGGCTGGACTGCAGCTCGGCCGCGAGCGGCTTGGCCTTCGGATGGCCTGCGCGTTCCAAGGCCATCGTCGCGAGCTGGAAGCGCGAAACTCCATTGCGAACGACCATGTCGAAGGGCGTCGTCGTCGTGCCTTCCTCGACATAGCCTCGCACGTGGAAGCGCTCCGGGTTCGGGCGGTGGTGGACCAGCTCGTGGATGCCGCGCGGGTAGCCGTGGAAAGCGAAGACCACCGGCGTGTCGTCGCCAAACAGACGCTGGAAAACCGCGTCCTCGAGACCGTGGGGATGATCGCGCCGCGAAGCCAGCGCGAACAAGTCGAAGACATTGACCACGCGCAGCGACAACTCGGGCGCGATGCGCTTCAAGATCTCCGCGGCCGCAAGGATCTCCATCGTCGGCGTGTCGCCCGCGCAGGCGAGCACGACCTTGGCCGGCCCGACCTCGTTGCCCGCCCAGTCCCAAGCCGAAGCGCCGCGCGCGCAATGCTCGCGTGCGGCAGGAAGCGCGAGCCACTGAGGCATCGCATTCTTCGAAGCGATCATCAAATTGATCAGCTGGCGGCTCGCGAAGCAGTGCTCGGCCGCGGCGAGCAGCGTGTTCGCGTCGCACGGCAGATAGATGCGCACGATCGAGCTCTTCTTCGACAGCAGGTTGTCCAGGAAGCCCGGGCCCTGGTGGCTGTATCCGTTGTGATCCTGCCTCCAGCTGTGCGACGTCAGCAGATAATTGAGCGACGCGACCGGCGCGCGCCAGGCAACTTCCGACGCGATCTTGAGCCACTTGGCGTGCTGCGCGACCATCGAATCGACGATCACCGCAAAAGCCTCGTAGCAGGGGAAGAGCCCGTGGCGGCCCGTGAGCACATACCCTTCGAGCCAACCCTGGCAGGTGTGCTCGCTCAGGATCTCCATCACGCGGCCGTCGCGCGCGAGATGCTCGTCGCTCGGCTCGAACGGACCCTGGAACGCGCGCGCCGTCGCGTCGAACACGTCGTCGAGTCGGTTCGACGAAGTTTCATCCGGACAGAACATGCGGAAATTCCTCGCGTTGGCAGCGAACAGGTCGCGAAGCCAGCGGCCGAGCGGGCGAGTCGTCTCGACGCTGAGCTTGCCGGGAATCTCGACCTCCACGGCCTGGTCCTCGATGCGCGGCAGCGCGAGCGCACGCATCGTGCGGCCCGCATTCGCGAGGGGATTGCGCCCCATGCAAAGCTCCGCCGGCGGAAGATTCGCGAGCACGCCCGCCACCGGCACGCCTCGTTCATCGAAGAGCTCGCGCGGCGCGTAGCTCGCGAGCCAGCTCTCGAGCGCCTTCAAATGCCCCGGCTTCTTCCTGGGATCGTGGATCGGGATCTGGTGCGAGGCCGGCAAGCCCTCGATCTGTTTTCCATCGAGCCGCTTCGGGCCGGTCCAACCCTTCGGCGTGCGCAGCAAGAGCAGCGGCCAGCGCGCGCGCTCCCTCGCCTTCCCGCCGCGCGCCGCGGCCTGGATCTCGCGGATGCGCCCATGCGCCCAGTCCAGCGCGCTCCACATCTGCTCGTGCACGAGCATGGGCTCCGTCCCGGCGACGACGCGCGCTTCCCAGCCGATCCCAGCGAAGAACTGGCCGAGCTCCTCGTCACTGGACCTCGCCGAAATCGTCGGGCTCGAGATCTTGTACCCATTCAAATGCAGGATCGGCAGCACCGCTCCATCGCGCGCTGCGTCGAGGTAGCGCACCGAATGCCACGCCGCCGCGATCGGCCCGCTTTCCGCCTCGCCGTCGCCGACGATGCAGGCGACGATCTGCTCGGGATGGTCGAAAGCCGCGCCGAAAGCGTGCGACAGGCTGTACCCGAGCTCGCCTCCTTCGTGGATCGAGCCTGGCGTCTGCGCCGTGACGTGGCTCGGCATCCCACCGGGCCAGGAGAAGGCCCGTACGAAGCGCTCGATGCCAGCCTCGTCGCGGCTGAAGCGCGGCTCGTGCTCGCCGAGCGTGCCCTCGAGGAACACGCTCGAAAGCACGCCTGGAGCCCCGTGCCCCGGCCCCACGAGGAGCAGCACCTTCGCGCGCGTGTCCTGGATCAACCGATTCAAATGCGCAGAGACCAGCGTGATCCCCGGCACCGTCCCCCAATGTCCGAGCAGCCGCGGCTTGACGTCCTCCGCGACGAGCGGCCGCCGCAGCAGGGGATTCGCCTGCAGATAGATCTGCGCCGCCGCGAGGTAGTTTGCCGCGCGCCAGAACGCGTCAAGAGGCTCGAGCCGAAGGGCGCGGTCGGAGTGGGCCGTGGGCTTGTTGGTCATGGGTGCGTGCATGTCGAACTCGAGGCTCCTCCAACCCTGAGAATGGGCGGATAGCCCAGCACGGAGTTCCCACGCGGGAATGTCAATCCATCCATCCACCCATTCGGCCTTGGAACGCCTCCGCCCGTCTCCGGTCGGCGGGTCTCGCGGGAGATCCAGCCGCTGTTATCCTTTATTTTGGGCACGGAGGGAGCCGGCAATCCGTCTTCAGGGTTGGAGGCTCTCGCAACCTCGCAACGCCAATCCTCGAAGGACTCGCCATGTTTCGATGCGGCCAGCGCTCGATCGCTCTGCTGTTCCTCGCGTCGTGCGTGAATGCGGCCGTCGCGAATCACGCGATGGGGCAGGCGGCCGTCACAGGCTTCGGAGAGACGGTATTCGATAGCCGCTGGAACGCCCAGGCGTTCGCCGAGGTCTCGGCCCACGGGTCCCACACCCTGGCGCGGCGCAGCGACGGATCGGTCGTGGCTTGGGGACTCAACACCTCGGGCCAGTGCAGCGTGCCGGCGCTCCCGGGCGGACTCTCCTACGTCGATGTTTGTGGGGGCGTGGAACACAGCGTAGCGCGACGCAGCGACGGATCCGTGGCGGCCTGGGGACACAATGGCTACGGCCAGTGCAATGTGCCGGCGCTTCCGGTGGGGCTCTCGTACGTCGAAGTGGCGGCCGGCGCGCGACACAGCGTGGCGCGGCGCAGTGATGGCTCGGTCGTAGCCTGGGGAGACAACTTCTACGCCCAGTGCAACGTACCCGCTCTCCCGATCGGGCTTTCGTACGTCGAGGTCGCCGCCGGCTGGCACCACAGCGTGGCTCGGCGCAGCGACGGCTCGATCGTGGCCTGGGGATACAACGCCTATGGCCAAACCAACGTGCCGGCGCTGCCGGGCGGACTGACCTACGTCGAAGTCGCGGCGAGTTTCAATCACACCTTGGCGCGGCGCAGCGACGGCTCGGTCGTCGCCTGGGGACAGAACGCCGACGGACAGTGCAACGTGCCGGTGCTTCCGGGCGGACTCTCCTACGTCGAAGTCTCGGCGAGCGTGCAACACAGCGTGGCGCGACGCAGCGACGGCTCGGTAGTGGCTTGGGGGAACAACTGGTACGGCCAGTGCAACGTGCCGCCGTTCCCGGGTGGACTCTCCTGCGTCGAGGTCGAGGCGGGTGAGCATCACAACGTGGCGCGGCTGAGCAATGGCTCGGTCGTGACCTGGGGCAACGACTGGGTCAGCCAATGCAACAAGCCATCGCTGCCAGTCGGTCTCTCCCTGGTCGAGATCGCGGCGAGCGAGGTGCACACGGTGGCACGGCGCAGCGATGGCTCGGTCGTCGCCTGGGGGGGCAACGGCTATCTCCAGTGCGACGTGCCGACGGTCCCCGGCGGATTCTCCTGCGTGCAGATCGCGGCGGGCCGGTCTCACACGGTGGCGCGACTCGGCGACGGCAACGTGGTGTCCTGGGGCGCCAACGGCTATGGCGAGGGCGACACGCCTTCGCTGCCAGTCGGAATCACTTACGTTGAGATTGCTGCGGGGGTGTTTCAAACCGTGGCGCGGCTCAGCGACGGCTCGGTGCTGGCCTGGGGGCTCAACAACTTCGGCCAGTGCAACGTCCCGGCGCTCCCGGTGGGCCTTTCTTACGTCGAAATCGCCGCGCACACGTTTCACACTCTGGCGCGGCGCAGCGACGGCTCGGTCGTGGCTTGGGGCGACAATGCCGCGGGCCAGTGCAACGTGCCGGCACTCCCGCCCGGGCTTTCCTATGTGGAGATCGCGGCGGGCCGGGATCACAGCGCAGCGCGGTGCAGCGACGGCTCGATCGTGGTCTGGGGTTCCAACGTCAACGGGCAGTGCAACGTGCCCGTGCTACCGGTCGGGCTGTCCTATGTCGAGGTGGCGGCGGGCTGGGATCACTGCCTGGCGCGGCGCAGCGACGGCTCGATCGTGGCCTGGGGAAACAATGCCCACGGCGAGTGCAACCTGCCAGCGCTCCCCGTCGGGTTTTCCTACGGCAAGTTTGGGGCAGGCGGTATCCGCACGGTCCTGGGTGTCGTGCCGTCGTGCTCGAGCGCAGCCGTGTACTGCAGCGCGAAAACGAATTCGCTTGGCTGCCTGCCGGCGATCGGTTCGAGCGGAACTGCGAGTGCGAACGCAGGCAGCGGCTTCACCATCAGCGCCTCGAACGTAGGCAACCAGAAACCGGGTCTGCTTCTCTACTCGCTCAGCGGTCAGGCCGCCCTGCCGTTCACGGGCGGAATTCTGTGCCTTGCTTCGCCGATCAAACGCTCCAGCGCGGTCCACTCCGGCGGATCGCCGCTTCCGACACTCGACTGCACGGGCGTTTTTTCGATCGACTTCAATGCGTTTGCGGTTGGGGCGCACGGCGGAATTCCACATCCTTCGCTGCAGATCGGGGGCACGATCGTCGACGCGCAGTTCTGGGGCCGGGACCCGGGCTTCCCTGCACCGAACAACACGACGCTGAGCGATGGATTGCACTTCACCATGTGCTTCTGAGCTCGCTCCGCGGTCGCGACCCTGGCTTCGCTCCGCCGAACAACACGACGCTGACGGACGGACTGCACTTCACGATCTGCAACTGAGCTCGGCGCGCGAGGCGCTCATGGCCGGCTGGATAAGTCTGCGCTGCCCTCGAGCGATCACCGCATCCGCTCGCGCTCACCGTCGGAGAGCCGCGGGCGGAGGTTGGCGTAGATGCTTCGCGCGGCCCTGCTATCGATCGGATGTTGCGGACTTCATTCCAGGGACAGCACGTGGGCCGGGCCGGTCAGCGTCGGCTGCCCGCTCGTGTCGACGCACATGGCTTGCAGCCAGCACAGCCTGGCCGCGACCGTGCTGTCCGGGATGTCGAACGTGCGATTGACGACGAGGGTGCCGCCGGGCCCGATCGTCCCGACCGGTTGCGAGCTCGAAAGGAACGGCGTGGGAATCATCCACGTTCCGTTCAGCAGCTTCTTGAACACGAAGGACGGCCGACGTCCGAGCATGAGGTACACGGTGTCGCCCGGCTGACCGGCGATCGTGATCGGCACGACGTCGTCGTCCATGTTGACGCTGGTCAACGAGATCCGCCGTTTCGTGCCCGGCAGCTGGTCGACGACCGAGCCGTTGAGCGGGACGATCGTTCCTCCAGGCGGAGGAAAGTTCGGCCATCCGCCCGCGCCGCCGAAATACGTGTTGTCGAGCAGGTGCGCTTGTCCGGCGTCGATGACCAGTGCATCACCGCCGACGCCGCCCGGGTTGTATCCGATGTAGTCGCCGGCTCCGCCGTTCCCGCCGACAAAAGTGCATCCGGCCGCAAGGATGCCGTAGCTCAGGCCGTCGTATCCCCTGCCGCCGTTCCCTCCGCGGGGCGCACCATCGACGCTGCCATCGCCGCCCCGGATCGTGCAATCGTACGTCGCGATCGACGAGCTCGAGGAGCGCAGTCCAGGGCCGCCATCGACGAATGGCTCGCCAGGCTGCCAGAGTGCATTCCCGCCCTCGATCGTGCAGGCGCTGAACACGACGTTCAGGGACGATTGGACGCGCGCTCCCTCACCAGTGAACGAATAGGGATCGCCTGCTCTGGCGCCCTGAAACGAGCTGTCCTGGACGCGCACATGACCGGTGCTGTTCAGGATTTCGAGCGCAATCTGCGGACCCGATGACAGCAACGTGCCTGTCACTTTGAGCCGCGAGAGGACCGAGTACTGCGCCGCACCCAGGTTCTTGACGATGACCTTGCCAGTGATCGTCGCGACACCCGTCCCCCTGACGAACACCTGCACCGACTTCGCATCGATCGTGAACGACGCATAGGTGCCAGGCACGACGAGCAGCGACTCACCTTCGAGCGCGGCGTCCACGCCCGCTTGAATCGTCGCGAAGTGGGGCAGCTGCGGCCGCTCGGCAATGCTGACGTCGCCGGCATGCGCGAGACCGCCGCTGATGAAGGCTGCGAGAAGCAGCGGAAGGGATTGGCGAAGGAGCATGGGAGGATGGGGAGGCCGTTGGACAAGAGGCGATCTTCTCAGGTCGGAGGACTTCCTGCCGGTGAGCCTGGGGCGGCGCCTCCGTGAGGAGCTTGTCCCGAGGCCGGCGAGACGTGACACCGAATTCCGGATGGAATGAAGAGCGTCGTGCGCCCGAGGAGGGATCCTGGCAGGCTTGCTCATGATGCAGCTCGTCGGCTGCGTTCAGGGGTATTCGGCACCCGGTTGTTGTGAACGGCACCGCCCTTTCAGCGTCTGGTTCGCAAGTCGACCGCTCAGCAGGACTCGTGAGGGGCGCGCCCGGCAGGGATCGAACCTGCGACCATCCGATTAGAAATCGGATGCTCTATCCAACTGAGCTACGGGCGCATGTGGTCGGGGAGATGGGACTCGAACCCACGACTCGAAGCACCCAAAGCTTCGCCTCTACCAACTGAGGTACTCCCCGCGGAGAGGGAGAGCGTACCGCGCGAGCGCGCGAACCCGTAGCCCGACTTCTGGAGCCCGCTTGTGGCGCGCGCGGTGGCGGATCGCGTACCCTGTGCTGCTCGCCCCGCCCGAGGCAGTTTGAAAAGCAGCGCATGAGGTCCAACGGATGAAGGTTCTGGTCGTCGGATCAGGCGGTCGCGAGCACGCGCTGTGCTGGAAAATCAAGGCCTCGCCGCTGGTCACCGAGGTGCTCTGCGCTCCGGGGAACGCCGGCACGACCTCGGTGGCGCGCAACGTGCCGATCAAGGCCAACGACGTCGCCGGGCTGCTCGAGCTGGCTCGCAGCGAAAAGGTGGACCTCGCGGTGATCGGCCCCGAGGAGCCCCTGTGCATGGGCCTCGCGGACAAGCTGCGCGCCGCGGGAATCCTGGTCTTCGGGCCCGATGCGAGCGGCGCGCGCCTGGAGGGCTCCAAGGTTTTCGCCAAGGAATTCCTCGGCCGCCACCGCATCCCGACCGGGCAGTTCCGGCGCTTCGATCGCTCGGGCACGGCGAAGAGCTACCTCGAGGCCTGCACGCAGTGGCCGCAGGTGATCAAGGCCTCTGGGCTAGCGGGCGGCAAGGGCGTGACCATCGTGCACAGCGCGCGCGAGGGCTGCACGCTGCTCGACGCCTTGATGGAGGAGCGCACGCTCGGCGAGGCGGGCAATGAAGTGGTCATCGAGGAGTTCCTCGAGGGCGAGGAAGTCTCCGTGCTGGCGATCACCGACGGCGAGGCGCTGCTCATCCTCGATCCCGTCATGGACCACAAGCAGGTCGGCGACGGCGACACGGGGCCGAACACGGGCGGGATGGGCGTGTGCTCGCCGGTGACCGTGCTCTCGCGGCGCGTGATGCGTCAGATCGAGCAGCACGTCCTGGTCGCGACGCTGCACGGCATGCGCCTCGAGGAATTGAGTTTCCGCGGCGTGCTGTTCGTCGGCCTGATGCTGACCGAGAGCGGACCGCGCGTGCTCGAATACAATTGTCGCTTCGGCGATCCCGAAGCCCAGGCCTTGATGCGGCGCATGCGCTCGGACCTGGTGCCGTACTTGATCGCGACGGCCAAGGGCAAGCTCGGCGAGCTCGAAGGGCCGGAGTGGGACTCGCGCGTGTGCGTCGGCGTGGTCGGCGCGGCGGAGGGTTATCCGGGACCGGTGCGCAAGGGCGATCCGATCCTCGGTCTCGAGGAGGCCGGGAAGGAGCCCGAGGTGGTCGTGTTCCATGGCGGCACGCGCCTGCGCAACCGCGATGTGGTGACCGACGGCGGCCGCGTGGTGTGCGTGACTTCGCTCGGCAAGGACGTGGGCGAGGCTCGCCAGCGCGCGTACGCGGCTTTCGACAAGCTTCAATGGGAAGGGCGCTTCTGCCGGCGCGACATCGGGACGCGGCATCTGGCGCGCGGTCCTGGGACTTCCTGAAGGATCCGGGCGGCGCGACTTGCGCCCCTCGCGCACAATGGTGATCCTCGAAGCACGCCGGAGCCCTGCGGTCAGCGCAGGGCTCCAACGATCCGCTCCATGAAGCAAGCCGAAATCAAGCGCGCCTTCGAGCAGTATCTGCGAGCGCGCTCGCTGAAGCTGACCTCGCAGCGCGCGCGCATCTTCGACCGCGCGTTCTCCACGCACGAGCACTTCAGCGCCGAGGTCATGTATGCCTGGCTGCTCAAGGAGCCCGGCCCGCGCGTCTCGCGCGCGACGGTCTACCGCACGCTGGGCCTGCTGCTCGAGGGCGAGTTCATGAAGTCGCTCGACGTCGGCCGCGGCGAGCTGGTGTACGAGCATGTCCTGGGCCATTCGCACCACGACCACATGGTGTGTCTCGACTGCGGGCGCATCGAGGAATTCCACGACGAGCGAATCGAGAGCCTGCAGCTGGACGCGGCGCGCAAGAAGGGCTTCGAAATCGTCAAGCACGACCACCGGCTGATCGGCTATTGCCGCGCCTGCGCGGCGAAGCGCAAACGCAAAGCGGCGGGCGCGCAGGATTCCCGCGCGCCCGCCGCGTCATCGGCAACCACCGATCACGATCGATAGAGGTGCTTACTTGCTGGCTTCGAGGCGCGTGATGATCCGCTCCTGGAGCGCGGTCGCGCGGCCCGGGTCGTTGATCGTGCCCCCGTACTTGGTCGCGCGCGTGCGCATCACGGTCTTGTCGAGGTCGTAGGCTTCGACCCACACGGTCACGGTCGAGCCGTCGATCTTGGCCTTGGCCGAGCGGACGTTCTCGTCGATCTCGATCGTCTCCAGCGACGCATCGGAAAGTGTCTTCTTGACCATCGGCCAGACCTTGCTGACGTCGATGTTCAGGCGGGTTTCGAACACGTTGTTGTCGCTGACTTCCTTGCTGAGCACCAGGCCGCCGATCGCTCCGACGGCGACGGCAGCACAGCCAGAGAAGAGCGGGAGAGCCAGCAGAGTCGCGAAGAGTGCAGTGCGCATAGTTGTGATCCTTTTCAAGAGATGGTTGGAACCCGCGCAGAACGCGTGGCCGCCGACTGCGAGGCGGCAACGACCATTCGGCGGTAGAAGTCGAGCCCTTCACCTTCGCTGCGCATGCCCGTGAGTCGGGTCCACTGCGGATGGTGCCAGGGTGTAACGTTGCGTTCGGGGTGCGGCATGAGCCCGAGCACGCGGCCGGTCATGTCGCACACGCCCGCGATCTGGTCCTGCGATCCGTTGGGGCAGGTCTCGAGGTCGTCGGAGCGCGAGCCGTCGGGCTTGACGTAGCGCAGCACGATGCGCCGCTCGCTCGCGAGCTGCTCGAGCATCGCGCCGTCGCGCAGCGCGAGCCTGCCTTCGCCGTGGGCGATCGGCGCGGGCCACACGCGGCCGGCCGGCAGCCAGGTGCAGCGCGAGTCCTCGTTCTTCAGGTGCACCCAGCGGCATTCGAAGTGTCCGCTGACGTTGGGGGCGAGGGCCATGCCGCGGCCCGCGGCGGAGGGCAGGTTTTCGAGCAGACCGGTGTCGACCAGCACCTGGAATCCGTTGCAGACGCCGAGCACGAAGCCGCCGCTCGCGACGAATTCGCCGAGGTGGCCGGCCAGATGCTGGCGCACTTCGAAGCCCTGGATGCGGCCCGCGGCGACGTCGTCGCCGTAGCTGAAGCCTCCGGGGAACACGACGATCGAAGCGCTCTCGAGCCGCGCGGGCTCGGCGATCAGCTTGCGCAGGTGCAGGAGCTCCGGTTTCGCGCCGGCGCGCTCGAGGGCGATGCAGGTTTCGCGGTCGCAATTGGTGCCGGCGGTGCGCACCACGATCGCCTGGGGTGCGGTCTTCATCCTTGGAAGCTCCCCTGGTGGGCGCGGCGCAGGCTCTCGAGGTCGACGTCGATCACCAGCGAATGGGCCGACTCGCGCACCGCGAGCCGCAGCTGTTCGCTGATCGTCCCGATGCGCGCGCAGTCGTGGTCGGCGAGCAGTTTTTCGAAAGCAGCGGTGTTCTCGGGCCGCACCTCGACCAGGAATCGCGTGCAGGATTCGGAGTAGAGCCGCGTGGCCGTTGGATCAGAGCCCGGCGGAAGCTCGGCCGTGATCACGCGCGCGAGATCGACGGTCGCTCCCAGTCCGCCCGCGAAAGCCATCTCGGCCAGTGCGACGGCGAGCCCGCCTTCGGAAAGGTCGTGGCAGGCGCGGGCCAGACCCTGGCGCAGGGCGCTGTGCAAAGCGGCGAGACGCCGCGGCGCGAGGGCCAGATCGGGGCGGGGAACACGGCCGCCGCGCAGCGCGCACTTCATCAAGTAGTGCGAGCCGCCGAGCTCCGCGTGGGTCATGCCGATCAGGTACAGGGCGTTGCCCGCTTCCTTGAAGTCCATGCTCACCGCGCGCGACACGTCGGGCACGATCGCGACGGCGGAGACGAACAGCGTCGGTGGAATGACGATCGTCTCGTCGCCGACGCGGTACTCGTTGTTCAGACTGTCCTTGCCCGAGATGAACGGCGTGCCGAAGGCCTTGGCGGTCACGTAGCAGGCGCGCGAGGCTTCGACGAGTGCTCCGAGATTCTCCGGACGCTGACAATTGCCCCAGGAGAAATTGTCGAGGATCGCGGTGCGCTCCGGATCGCCGCCGACCGCGACGACGTTGCGCAGGGCTTCGTCGATCGAAGCGGAAGCCATGGCCCACGGATCGAGCACGCCTTGGTCGGGATTCGCTCCGCAGCCGATGGCGAGGCCGCGGCGCGACGTCTCCAAGGGTTGCAGCACGGCCGCGTCGCCAGGGCCGTCGTCGCGCACGCCGACCATCGCCTTGAGCACCGAGCGGCCCTGCACTTCGTGGTCGTACTGGCGCACGATCCACTGCTTGCTCGCGATGTTCGGCGAAGCGAGCAGCTCGAGCACCATGCGCGTGTGGTCCGCGCAGGCGGGACAGCCGGGATCGGGCAGAGCAGTCGGTTGGAAGACCGCCTTGCGCAGCGGGCGCGGCGTGCCTTCGTGCAGGAATTCCATGTCGAGCTCGCAGACGCGCGCGCCGCGATGCTCGAGCACCAGTTTCTTCGTCGCGGTGAATTCGCCGATCACGGTCGCGTCGACGTCTTCCGCGGCGCACAGCTCGAGCACGCGAGCGACGTGCTCCGAAGCCACGGCGAGCACCATTCTTTCTTGCGCTTCGCTGATCCAGACTTCCGCCGGCGTCAGTCCTGGGTACTTCAGCGGCACGCGATCGAGGTGCACGTGGGCGCCGCAATCCGCGCCCATCTCGCCGACGGCGGAGGACAGGCCGCCCGCGCCGCAATCGGTGACCGAGCGGTACAGGCCTTCGTCGCGCGCGCGCAACAGGGCGTCCTGGACGCGCTTCTCGGTGATCGGATCGCCGATCTGCACCGCGGCGCTGGAGACCACCGACGATTCGTCGTGCAGCTCGATCGAGCTGAACGTCGCGCCATGGATTCCGTCGCGGCCCGTGCGCCCGCCGAGCACGACGATCCTGTCGCCGGGCTCGACCTGCTTGAAGGCCATCGAGTGAGGGATCAGGCCGATCGTGCCCGCGAAAACCAGCGGATTTCCGACGTAATCAGGGTGCACCCAGACTCCGCCGTTGACCGTGGGGATGCCCATGCGGTTGCCGTAGTCGCGCACGCCGGAGACCACGCCGCGCAGGATCCGCCGCGGGTGCATGCAGCCCTTGGGGAGCTTGCTGTCCGGCAGATCGAGCGGACCGACGAAGAACGCGTCGGTGTTGGCGATCGGCCGCGCGCCGAGTCCCACGCCGAGGATGTCGCGGATCACGCCGCCGATTCCCGTGCCCGCGCCGCCGTAGGGATCGATGGCGCTGGGATGGTTGTGGGTCTCGACCTTGACGCACACGTCGAAGCCCTCGCCGAACTCGACGATGCCTGCGTTGTCGCCGAACACGCTGACGCACCATGGCTTGGCAAGCTCGACGGTCGCGGCCTTGATCGTCTGCTTGAGCAGGTTGTCGATGCGCTCGGTTCCGGCGGGCGAGGTGAACTCGATCGAGCCCGTGAAGGTCTTGTGCTTGCAGTGCTCCGACCAGGTCTGAGCCAGCGTCTCCAGCTCGCACACCGAGGGCTCGCGGCGCAAGCCTCGGTAGTGCGCGGCGATCGCGCGCATTTCTTCGAGCGAAAGCGAAAGTCCGCCAACCTTAGAGAGGCGCGTCAGCTCCGCGTCGTCGGCGCGCATCAAGGCGAGCGTGCCGTCGCTGCGTTCACTGGACGCGTGGGGCAATTCGAAATGCAGATCCTCGCGATCGACGAACAGCTCCTCGATCACCTCGTTGGCGAACAGCTCGCGGCCGGCGCGCAACAATTGCTCGTGCGACAACTCGCCTTCGAGCTCGTAGACCGTGAACGTCAGTGCGCGCACGCGCTCCGAGCCTTGCAGCCGCGCAAAATCCGCGCGCGCCAGCGTGCGCTCGATGGTCATCGCCGTCGGATCCATCACGCCGGGGCGGCGCATCACCGACACGCGGTGCACGCCTTCGACCGCGAAACTCGACGTCGCGCGCGGAGCGAGCATGCGCGGGCTTTCCAGCACGGGATCGACGAGCAGCTCGCGCGCGATGCGCTCGACCTGCGCCTGATTCAATTCCGGCGAGAGCAGAAATCCTTTTCCGACACGCACGCGTGCGTTCGAATTGCGCGCGACGATCCCGAGCTCGCGCAGTGCGTGGAGCGCGCGCGTCCCTTCCGGATCATCGCGTCCGGTTTTCTGGAACACCTCGATGCGCCACGCGTTCACGGAAGGGGTGCGCACGGGGGACACGGGCAAGGAAGTCGTCTGAGAATTCGGCATTCGAAGGAGGGACCGATCCGGACGCGCGCGGCGTTCGGCGGGTGGGACGGCGCGCGCGAACGCCCGTCCCTTCGGAGTTCCAGGCCTGGTCCTCTGGGTGCCCCAGAAACGCAAGCACTGGTTGAGTCGTCGAAGATGTACACAATTCCTGGGGGCGGCTCCAGACCTGAGTGGCCGGCGAAAGCGGCCCCTGGGGGGCCCGCCGGGGGGTCGGAGAGAAGCTGGGCAAAGACCTGTTGCGCTGCTCGGAGCCCTGTCCCAGCATGGACCCCACGAGTTGGCCCGTCGCGCGCGACGCCTGAACCTGCGGAGGACCTTTGAGCGAACAACGAGATCGGCAGAGCGAGCCGACTGTCGGCGGGATGGCCTTCGAGCATCCGATCCAGGAACTCGAGTCCCAGCTGGCGGAGCTCGAAGCCCTCTCCCTGCGCACACGCCTCGACATCTCCAGCGAGGTCGAAGCCCTGAAAGTGCGCCTGCGCGCCGCGATCGAGGACACGTACAAGGGACTGTCCGCCTGGGAGACGGTCAACGTCGCGCGCCACAACGAGCGCCCGTCGGCGGGGGACTACATCCAGCACATCCTCGACGACTGGGTCGAGCTGCACGGCGACAAGGCCTTCGCCGACGACCGCGCGATCGTCACCGGCCTGGCGACCATGGACAGCCTGCGCTTCCTGCTGGTCGCCCACCGCAAGGGCAAGACCACCAAGGATCGCCTCGCCTGCAACTTCGGCTGCGCCCACCCCGAGGGTTACCGCAAGGCGCTGCGCAAGATGAAGCTGGCCGAGCGCCTGGGGCTGCCGATCGTCTGCATGGTCAACACGCCGGGCGCCTACCCGGGCATCGGCGCCGAGGAGCGAGGCCAGGCCCAGGCCATCGCCGAGAACATCCTCGAGATGCTGTCGCTTCGGGTTCCGATCCTGGTGATCGTGATCGGCGAAGGCGGCTCGGGCGGGGCCCTGGGGATCGGAGTTGGCGACCGTGTGCTCATGCTGCAGTACGCCTATTACTCGGTGATCAGCCCCGAGGGATGCGCCGCGATCCTGTGGAAGGACGCCGAGCGCACGCCGGACGCCGCTTCCTACCTCAAGCTGACTTCCGAGGACCTGCTCAAGCTCAAGGTGATCGACGGCGTCATCCCCGAGCCGCCCGGGGGCGCCCACCGCGCGCCGACCGTGACCATGGACGAGGTGCGCCGGACCATCCAGCGCGAGCTCGACCTGTTGATCCGCATCCCGGTCGACACCCTGGTCGCCGAGCGGAGGCGCCGCTACCGCCAGATGGGCGTGATCCCCGGCCGCTTCCCGGTGGCCCAGGAGTCCTAACAGCTGGCGCGCCGAGACGTAGTCTCCAGGCCGGCTGCGCCGGTACCGATGGCCCAACCCGTCCGCATGGAGCGCTCGAAGCACAGCCCGCAGGATCCCCTTCCGGCACCGGAGGGGGCAGGTCCGCGCTCAGAGAAGTCATCTGCGCCGGCGCAGATGACAGAACCGACCGATCACGAGTGTGTTCGGCGGGCGCAGCAGGGGGACGAGCGCGCCTTTGAAGTCCTCGTCCGACGCCACCAGGTTCGCGCTCTGCGCGTCGCGCGCAACCTGGTCGCCGATCCTGACGAAGCCCAGGACCTCGCCCAGGAAGCCTTCCTGCGCGTGTTCCGATCGCTCGATCGCTTCGATTTCGAGCACGAGTTCTCGACCTGGCTGTATCGCATCGTGACCAACCTCGCGATCGACCACCTGCGGCGGCGGCGCGTCGCCCGCAGCACGGCCGCCAACGCCGACGACGAGGGCAACGGCATCGATCTGGTCGACGAGTCGAACACCTCACCGGACCGTCCGATGGAGGCCGGGGAGACCGCCGCCCGAGTGCGCGCCTGCATCGCGAGCCTCGCTCCGCACTTCCAGAGCGTGCTGGTCCTGCGCGAGCTCGAAGGCCTGGCCTGCACGGAAATCGCGCGGATCGTCGGGGCCACCCACGTGACGGTGCGCTGGCGCCTGCACCGGGGCAGAAAATTGTTCCAGGAAGAGTGGGAACGCCGCGAGCGGATGGCTGCAGCAGGGTTCTTCGACCGCGCCAACGAACCGGCCCCATTCGCCGTAGACGATTCCGGCGAAGGCGACTCCGCCCAACCGACGATCCACGACCGATGAGCACCGTGAACCAGGACTGCCCGAAAATCCGCCAGCATCTGGCCCTCTTCGCCGGACGCGATCTGGAAGAGCCGCTGTGCCGCCTGGTGGAAGCGCACCTCGCCGCATGCGGCGCCTGCAGCGCGGAGCTGTCGCGCACCCTCGCCGCGCGCGAGCGCATCAGCGTGCTCGGCGCGCAGACCGCTCGGGGCCTGGACGCGATCGACCTGTGGCCGGCGGTCCGCGAGTCCTGGGCTCGCGAGCGCGAAGCCGCGCGCACGGAAGTCGCCGCCCTGAACCTGTCGCGGCCGCACTCGACGCGCCGCCGCTGGATCCCGGTTTCCCTGGCTGCCGCCGCGGCCGCCATCGCGCTGTTCACTGCCTTGCATTGGGGCATCGGCGACGCTCAGCCCTTCGCTCCGGGCGCTCCGCAAGGCCCGCAAGCGCCGGGCAACACCGAAAACGTCGCGCAGAACGTGGACCTGGTCCCCGCGGCGGAACCGGTCTCGAATGGCAGCCTGCGCCGTGCAGGTCCTGGCGAAGAGCGCCTGCGTGATTCATCCGCGCCTTTGATCTTCCCGCGTTCGTGGCACGAGCGCACAGGGGCCGGACAGCCGAATTCGCTCGCTGGAGATGACAGTTTGCGCTGAGCGCCGTTCCGGCCTCGCGCAGTCTTTCGAAGGAGGTAAGGATATGAACGCTATTGGATGGACTGTGTTCGCTGCTCCGTGCGTCGCCCTGGCCGCGGTCGCCCTGGTTCCCCAGGATTCGCTGGATCACCCGCATGCATCGGCGAGAGTGGCCGTTCGCGTCCCGGCGCAATCGACGCCGCAAGACTTCGGCGATGCTTCGACCTGGCGCGAGCGCTTCGAGAGCAAGGACCTCGGTGCGCGCGAAACCGACTTCGAGGACCTGGTCTCGCGCGCGGCGCAGAGTGACGAAGCCCGCGCGAGCCTGGAGACCTGGTCCAAGGACGAGGACCATCTCGAATTCGCCTGGACCTGCCGGCTCGCCCTGCGCGAGGCCAAGGCCCGCGCCGCGCGGATGGATCCGCTCGGCGGTGTCGACGATCGCTTCGAGGAATTGCGCCGGCGCATGTTCGGCAACCAGCCGGGCGACGATCGCTTCGACAATTTCCTGCTGCTCGATCCCTTCTCGAATTTCCAGATGGGCCATTTCCAGGGCGGCGGCCCGCTCTCGATCGACCCGTTCCAGTCACTGCCCGGCGGCGCGGGAGTTCGATCGGAGTCCGAAGGGTTTTCGCTCGAGATGGGCCCCGACGGAGTGAAGACCCACGTCAAGAAGAACGTCGACGGCGAGATCAAGGACGAGGAATACACCGCGAAGTCGCTGGACGAATTGCTCGCGGCGCATCCGGAGCTCTCCGGCCACGTCAACGGCGGGATGGCCTTGCGCCTCGGCAGGCCGGGCTTCTTGCTGGACGGCGGGGCGCGCCTGGGTCTGCGCACCGACAAGCTCGGCGTCTACGTGCCCGCGCAAGCCGAGCCGGGCACGAGCGGACTGCGCATCGAGCGCGTGCAGCCGGGGAGTCTTGCGACGGAGCTCGGTCTCGAAGCGGGACAGACCCTGGTGACGATCAACGGCCGCGGGGTGGCGACCCGCGACGACATCAGCAAGGCGCTCGCCGAGCGCGATCCCGACGCCGCGCTGGAAGTCGAAGTGCGCGACGCCGACGGCAACACGAGCACGAAGACCTGGAAGCCCGATGCTTCGCGCCGCGGTTCCGGCCGGCCGCTCGAGCCGCGCTCGCTGACCGGGGGCGTGCGCAAGATCTGAGCGTTCGACCAGCAAAGCAGCGAGGCTCCCCTGGCGCACGCCAGGGGAGCCTCGCTTCGTTGCATGAGACCGATTACTTCGCGCTGGCGTTGAGAGCCGCCAGCTTGCGCTTGGCCTCGGCCTGGGTCGCGAGGGCGCGCTGGATCGCCGGATCGTCGAAGGGCAGCGACGAAAGCCGCATGAATTCATCGAGGTTCGCACTGGCTTCCTCGAAGCGTCCGAGCTCGAACAGGAGCTGGCCGCGGCGGCTGTAGATGGCGGACATGTCCGGCGCGAGCAGCAGCGCGCTGTCGAGATGCGCGATCGCTTCGCTCTTGCGCCCGAGCCTGACCAGCTGTGTCGCCGCGGAATTGTGCGTCGCCACGCACAGCTCGCGCGTGTCGACGAGCCGGCCGCGCATCTGGGCTTCCTCTTCCGCGCGCAGATCGGTGCGCTTGAGCTGCTTCTCCCAGAAGACGATCTCCGAAGCACTCTGCGCAAGCAGCTTCTCGGCCCAGCTCAAGGAGTCCTCCAGCCGGCCGAGCAGGGTGCAGGTGCGCTGCATCCCGTTCATCGCCTGACCCTCGGTGGGCCGCAGGGTGAGCACTTCCTGGTAATGCGTCAGGGCCTCGTTCCAGAATTTCTCGGCCTCGAGGTTCAGCTCCTGCGCGCGCTTCTGCGGATCGGCAGCGTCGGTCTGGTGCTTGCCTTCGGAGATCTTCTGCGCCGATTCGACGTAGAGCACGCCCTTGCGCTCGAGGCACTCCGCGAGTCCGAGCAGCGCCCGGTAATCCTTGCGCGGCGCCAGGTCGCGGAACACCTTCTCGGCGACGTTCAAGTCATCGCGCCCCCCGCGCCGCTGGCGCACCCAGCCCAGCATCAATTTCAACTGATCGTCCTTGGGCGCGATGTCGAGACCCTTGCGGATCTGGTCCTCGGCCTGGGGCAGGGCGCCGGCTTCGTAGTAGCCCAGGGCCTGCTCGCGGTGCATCTCGAGCATCTTTTCAGGATCGGGCTTGGGCGGGCTCGAGTTGCAAGCCGCGACCAGCGCCACGGAAACCATCCACGCCGCCAGGGAGACGGAACGGGTGGTGCGTACGTTCGAGAGGATTCGCATGGGACGCAGTGGGGGGTGGGATCGGAGGGAGGGCGGTCAGCTCGCCGGCGGAGAGGGCTCGCTCGCTCCCGCAGGACCGCGGGCCGTTGACAGTAACCGCTTGAGCCGTTCCGGTTGCATTCGCACCTCCAGAGTTTTGCCGCCGGAGAGCGCGACCAGCCCAGGCTTGGCCCCGCGAGGCTTGTGGACCTCCTTGCGGCGCGCGGTGTGGACCGAAGCGCGCGTCGCTCCGGCGAGCGGGGAGAAGTGCACGGCCAGGGTGGCCGCGTCGAGCATCTCCTCCGCGTCCGGCTCGGCGCCGCGCTCGAGGCGCAAGACGACGTGACTTCCGGGCGCGTCGCGTGTGTGCAGCCACAGGTCGTTGCCGCGCGCGATGCGCAGGGTCAGCTCGTCGTTGTCGGCGGCGCTGCGGCCGACCAGGATCGTCGAGCCGCGCAATCCCTGGTATTCGCGGTAAGGCTTGCGCGCCTCGGGCTCCTTGCGCTTGCGCGGATCGGCGATCTGCGCGGGCTCGAGCCAGCCGCCGTCGATCGCCTCGGCCTCGATCGATTGCGGATCGCTGTCCTCCGCAGCAAGTCGCTCGAGCAGGCGAGCGAAGGCATTTTCCTTGCCGCGCGCCCGATCGAGCTCGCTCTGGACGTCGACGGCGCTGCGCTCGAGCTTGTGGAAGCGCTCGAAGATCGCCGTGACGTTTTCCTGCGGCGAGCGCTTGGGATCGAGAGCGATGCGCCGCGGCGCGCCGTCCTCGGCGAACCAGTCCTGGACCTCGACGGATTTCGCGCCGCGCGCCACCTGCGCCATGTTGGCCTTGAGTAGCTCGCCGTCCTGCAGCACACGCTGGGCGCCGGCGCTGGCTTCGAGGCGTTGCTCGAGACCGCGGACGAGGGCACGCGCGCGCTGCAATCGCCGCTCGAGCCGCTCGCGCAGATCGCGCGCGGCGCGCTCGCGGCCGATGCGCGCCACGCTTGCTCCGAGAGTCTTCTCGATGCGCCACGACAGCGGCGCGCGACGTCCGGCGAGCAGCTCGGGCGCGGGCTCCGGCGGGGCCGCGAGCAGCTCCGCGAGCGGGACGCTCTCCGCGGCGACACCGGGCCGTCCCGGCGGGGCGACCCAGGCCTCGCCCAGCGCGAGGCGCGGCGTTTTTCCAGCGCTGGCGGGAGGCGGAGCGACCAGCCAGTCGAGCACGCGCTCGCCCGGTCCGGCGAGCAGCAGATTGGCGTGGCGTCCGACGAATTCGGCGAAGACCAGGCGCTTCTCGCCCGAGGCCGTGCCGGTGAACTCGAGGCACAGGATGCGATCGTTGGCGACTTGCGAGAGGCGCGTCAGCGTCGCGCCCGCGAGCTCTTCGGCAATGCGGCGGAAGAACGGTCCGAGCGGGCCCGTGTGCCGCGGCGCGCGCTCGCTCTGGAGAAAGATGCGCGGAACGTCGGCGTCCGCGCTGAGCACCAGGCGCAGCGGCGCGCGGCCTCGCTCGCGCGGCGCATCGCCCGCCGGCTCCAAGATGAAGGCGAGATCGCGAGGCGGAACTCCGAGCACTTCGATCACCCGCGCACCGGCCACGAAGGGACTGATTTCGCCGATCAACTCGGCCAGGTGCGCTGCCGCGAGGTTCAGCGGAGCTCTTCCTCGATCGAATAGGTCCAGCCGAGATTCGACGGTTCCCACGCGACCAGCTCGTCCGCGCCGGCGAAGAACAGGGCGAGCTCGGTCCTGGCCGCTTCGGCGCTGTCGGAGCCGTGCACGAGGTTGTTCGAGAAGGACATGCCGAGGTCGCCGCGGATCGTGCCCGGCTCGGCCTGGCGCGCGTTGGTCTTGCCCATCAGCTTGCGCGTGACCTCGATCGCGTCCTTGCCCTCGAGCGCAATCGCGACCGCGGGGCCGGAGCCCATGAACTTCACCAGGTTCTTGAAGAAGGGGCGTTCTTTGTGAGCCGCGTAGTGCTGCTCGAGCAGGGCCTTGGGGAAGGTGCGCAGCTTGAGGCCGACGATCTTGAGGCCCTTGTCCTCGAAGCGGCCGACGATCTTGCCGATCAGTCCGCGTTGGACGGCATCGGGCTTGAGCAGGACGAGCGTACGTTCCAAGGCGGGCTCCAGGTTCGGGTGGGGTGGCGGACAGGCGCATCGAGGCCAAGCGGGTTGGCCGAGTCCTCGATGAAAAGCGCAGCAGGATAACGGTCGGCCGCGGCCGTGTCGACGCGCCGCGCGGCTCGCTTGCGATCCCTGACGCGGGGGGCCTGGTTCTGCCCTTTCGGCGGCGCTCGAACGGAAGTCTCGCGCGCGCGCAGCATTTTTTCCGCGCGACATTTGACCCTGCCGCCGCGATCACTACATTGTCGGCCCCACAGTGCGATTGGCAGCTCCCGCGGTCCCTCGCGGGTCGCTGGAGAGGTCGATGGCACAGCCTTGGGAGTATGTCCGAAATGGGCTTCGAACCGGGCAGGCCGAGACGCGACGACGGGCTGTCCCGTTACGGAGCGCTGGGCGTGCAGTTCGCCGCCAGCGTCGGATTGCTTGCATGGGGTGGACACTGGCTCGACGGACGCTGGGGTACCAGTCCCTGGCTCCTGCTGACCGGCGCCTGCCTGGGTTTCATCGGCTCGATCATCGCCATCCTGCGCTCGGTGCCGCCCCCGCGGCCGCCGCGCGAATCTTCCTGAACACACTCCCCATGACCCTTCCCAGGACCAGCCTCGGGCTTGCCGCCGGTCTGTTGGTCGTTGCCGCGCTCGCGTGGCAGCGCGGCGGAGACGTCGGCATGGGCATGGCGCTCGGCTACGCGCTCGGCGCTTTCCTCGCCGGGATCGCGGTCGCCTGGCAGGCGCACTGGCTGCGCGTTCAGCCCGAGCGTGCCTGGCGCGCGCAGATGGAAGGATTCGCGATCAAGCTGGTCAGCGCGGCGCTGTTCACGCTGATCCTGCGCTTCGTGCCCGAGCTCGCGGAAAACGTCAGCTGGCGCGCCTTCCTGATCGCCTACTGCGCGCCCGCCGTGCTCGTCCTGCCGCTGTCGACCTGGGACCTGTCCCGACTCATTTCGCACAGCGCCGCCACGGCCGCGGCGCGCGGAACCAACCGGAGGACTGCGTAGAGATGCTGCGTTGGATCCTGATCCTGGCGATCGTCGTCGTGCCGATCGTCATCTGCTTCAACTGCGTCGTGCCGCACGAAGGCCATGGCAGCGGCGTGTTCACCGCGCTGTACATGCACTTGATCCCGGCCGACCTGGTCAGCGGTGCGCACGATGCCCTGGCTCCGCACCACCCGCTCGTGTCCTTCGGTGTGCCGCTGCCGCATCTGTTCGACATGGACCACGCCAAGGACGGCGTGCAGCTGGTGGTCACCAACCTGCAGCTGTTCCAGCTCGCGGCGATCCTGATCATCCTGGTCGGATTCTCCGGGGTCGCATCGCACCTGAAGAACGGCGGCGGCGACTGGCTGACGCGATTGCTCGCCGGTTTCGCGAGCTGGGTGCGCGAAGAAATGGTCTACGCGACGATGGGGCGCGAGCGCGGCCAGAAGTTCCTGCCGTTCTTCCTGGCCCTGTTCTTCTTCATCATGTTCATGAACGTGCTCGGGCTGATCCCGGGCGCGGCGACCGCGACGGCGAGCGTGTGGGTGACCGCGGCCCTGGCCTCGATCACGCTGTTCTCGATGCTGGTCTGCGGCATGATCGTGCAGGGACCGATCGCCTTCTGGAAGAACCTGGTGCCGCACGTGCCGGTCTTCCTGTGGCCCTTGATGTTCTTCGTCGAGTTCGTCGGACTGTTCGTCAAGCCCTTCGCCTTGACCATCCGCTTGTTCGCGAACATGAACGGCGGCCACATGGTCGTGCTCTCGTTCCTCGGCCTGATGCTGTATTTCGGCCAGACGCGCGGCCAGGCGGTGGGATGGGCGACGATGCCCGTCGCGCTGATCTTCGCCGTGTTCATGATGGTGATCGAGTCGTTCGTCGCGCTGCTGCAGGCTTTCATCTTCACGCAGCTCTCGATCCTGTTCGTCCAGACTTCCGTCCATCCCGAGCACTGAGCGCTCGGGAATTCATCACTTTTCTTTTTTCCCCCAGAGCTCGGCGGCCCTCGAGCCGCATCCAGGAGAGAACTTCATGGCCATTTTCGAAGCGCTTCAGACTGCAACGGACGTCGGCACCGGACTCGGCGACTTGGGTGCCGGAATCGGCGCCGGACTCGCAGCCGTCGGCGCGGGCATCGGCATCGGCAAGATCGGCGCGGCGGCCAACGACGGCATCGCGCGCAATCCCGAAGCTTCGGGCGACATCCGCGGCAGCTCGATCATCTTCGCGGCCTTCGTCGAAGGCGTGGCGCTGTTCGGCGTCGTGCTCGCGCTCCTGATCGTGCTCTGAGAAGGACCTAGTCGCGGCTGCGGGCCTCGGACGCACGGCGTCCCGAGGCGCGCGCGGCCGCTCACCGACCTACAGCCCACAAGAACCATGTCGATCATCGCGATGCTCCCGGCGCTGCTGGAGGACCCGCACGGCGGCGGATTCAATCCGCTCGACACCAAGCACGTCGGGAACTTCATCTGGACCCTGCTGATCTTCCTGATCTCCCTGCCGGTGATCTGGAAGTTCGTCATGGGGCCGATCTCGAAGGCCCTCGTCGAGCGCGATGCCCGTGCACAGAACGCGATCGACGCGGCGCAGAAGGCCTCGGCCGACGCCGAGCGCGCGAAGGTCGAGGTCGAGGCGAAGCTGGCCGAGGCCCGCGCGGAATCGATGCGCATCGTCGCCGAGTCGCGCGCGCGCGCCGAAATGGTCGGCAAGCAGGTCGAAGCCACTTCGCGCGCCGAAGCGGGCAAGCTGCTCGAGCAGGCCAAGCGCGAGATCCAGGTCGAGCGCGAGAAGGCCCTGGCCGCGATCCGCGGCGAGGTCGTCGAGCTGTCCTTGTCCGCCGCGAGCGCCGTGCTCGGCCGCAACGTCGGCAGCGAGGACGACCGCCGGATCGTCGGCGACATGCTGGTGAAGATGAAGAGCGGCGCCAAGAGGTGATGGAGTGAGCGAGAGCGTCACATCCACGACCGAGGTTCGCGCGGGGCCGGTGGCCACGCGCTACGCCACGGCGCTGTTCGAGCTGGCCCGCGAGAAGGGCCAGCTGGATCCGGTCGCGCGCGACATCGCCGCTCTGGCGGAGCTGCTCGCGCGTCCCGCGGATGCCGCTTGGGTCTTCGACGCGCGCGTCGCGGCGAAAGAGAAGCGCGAGCGCATCGAAAGATTGGCGGCGGGATTCTCGCCGATCACGGGGAATTTCCTGCGGCTGGTCGCCGACAAGCGCCGACTCGATCTCTTGCGCGAGCTGCCCGCGGCCTTCAAACGCTGCGTGCTGCAGGAACGCGGCGCCGTCGAAGGCCGCGTCGAATCCGCGCGACCGATGGGCGCCGGCGAGCTCGCCGAGCTCGCGGTCTCGCTCGGCGCGATGCTCAAGAAGGAAGTCTCGCTCCAAGCTCGCATCGCGCCCGAGCTGATCGCCGGCGCGCGCATCATCGTCGACAACCGCATGCTCGATGTCTCCGCGCAAGGCCGCCTGGAAGAGCTGCGCAACAAACTCAACTCCGCACGTCTGACCTGATTCAAGGACTAGGAACGCATCATGGATCTCCGACCCGGTGAAGTGACTTCGGTTCTCAAGAAGGAGATCGAGTCGTACAGAGGCGAATCGTCGCTCCAATCGGTGGGCACGGTCCTGTCGGTGGGCGACGGCGTCGCGCGCGTCTACGGCCTCGACGACTGCATGATGAACGAGCTGCTCGAGTTCCCCGCCGGCGTGCGCGGCGTCGCGCTCAACCTCGAGGAAGACAACGTCGGCTGCGTGCTGCTCGGCTCGGCGACCAAGGTCAAGGAAGGCGACGTGGTCAAGACCACGGGCCGCATCATCTCCGTGCCGACGGGCTACAGCCTGCTCGGGCGCGTGGTCAACGCCCTCGGCGATCCGATCGACGGCAAGGGCCCGCTCGCGGTGACCCAGGCCGACTACTTCCCGATCGAGCGCCCGGCGCCGAACGTCGTCGAGCGCGAGCCGGTCAAGGAACCGCTGCAGACCGGCATCAAGGCCATCGACGCGATGATCCCGATCGGCCGCGGCCAGCGCGAGCTGATCATCGGCGACCGCCAGACGGGCAAAACCGCCTTGTTGATCGACACGATCCTCAACCAGAAGCTCACCGGCGGCGGCGATCCCAAGAATCCCGCCCAGGTGATCTGCGTCTACGTCGCGATGGGCCAGAAGCAGTCGACGGTGGTCGACGTGGTGCGCCGTCTCGAGCTCGGCGGCGCGATGCAGTACACGATCGTGGTCTGCGCCAGCGCCAACGACGAAGCCTCGATGCAGTACCTCGCGGCCTACGGCGGCGTGACCATGGCCGAGCGCTTCCGCGACGAGGGCCGCCACGTCGTGATCATGTACGACGACTTGTACAAGCAGGCCCTCGCCTACCGCCAGGTCATGCTGCTCTTGCGCCGTCCTCCGGGCCGCGAAGCCTTCCCCGGCGACGTGTTCAACCTGCACAGCCGTCTGCTCGAGCGCGCGGCCAAGCTCTCGCGCGACGCGCACAAGATCAACCCGAAGATGTACAAGGCCGGCGGCGGCTCGATCACGGCCTTGCCCGTCGTCGAGACACAAGAAGGCGACGTGTCCGCCTACATCCCGACCAACGTGATCTCGATCACCGACGGTCAGATCTTCCTCGAGTCCTCGCTGTTCAACTCCGGTGTGCGCCCGGGCGTCAACGTCGGAATCTCCGTGTCGCGCGTCGGCGGCTCGGCGCAGATCCCCGGCATGAAGAAGATCGCCGGCGGCTTGCGCATCAACCTGGCCCAGTACCGCGAGCTCCAGGCCTTCGCGCAGTTCGGCTCGGACCTCGACAAGGCGACTCAGGCTTCGCTGACGCGCGGCGAGAAGCTGGTCGAGATCCTGAAGCAGGGGCAATACGTCCCGGTGCCCGTCGAGGAGCAGATCATGGTGATCCACGCCGGCACCAGCGGCTCGCTCGACGACTTCCCGACCAAGCGCATCCAGGAATTCGAGGGCATCTTCCGCGCCTACATGCGCGAGACGCACCCGGAAGTCGGCAAGGAGATCCTCGAGACCAAGCAGGTCTCCGACAAGGTCAAGGCCGTGATCGACCAGGCCATCAAGACCGTCAAGAAGCAGCTCGTCGGCTAGACCATGGCATCGATTCGCGATCTCCGCGTACGGATCAAGTCCGTAGGCAACATCAAGCAGATCACTCGCGCCATGGAAATGGTCGCGACGACGAAGCTGCGTCGCTTCCAGGATCGCGCGGTCGCTTCGCGGCCTTACGCGGATGAGATCGCGCAGTTGCTCTCGCGCATCGCGACGGCCATGGGCCCGGATCTCGCCGACCAGGCAGCTTTCCGCGCAGGCCGCGGCGCTGCGGTGGCCGTGCTGCTGGTGACTTCCGAGCGCGGATTGGCCGGCGCGTACAACTCGAACGTGTTCCAGGCGCTGGAGCGCTGGATGGCGGCCAACAAGGGCGTCGACGCGCGCTTCTTCGTCTACGGCCGCAAGGGCTATCAGTACGCCTTGAAGCGCGGCTTCAAGGTCGAGCGCTTCTTCGTCGACCCTCCGCTGGAGAAAGTCGACTACCGCCTGGCCAAGTTCACGGCCAAGGCCCTGAGCGACGCTTTCCTCTCCGGCGAGTACAAGGAAGTCGTCGTGCTGCACTCCGCCTTCGAGTCGATGGCGAAGTACATTCCGACGTTCACGACCATCCTGCCCGTGCAGAAGAGCGCCGCGAGCGCGGACAAGAGCGCGGCCAACGTGATCCTCGAGCCGGACGTGAACACCCTGCTCGAACGACTCGTCCCGCGCTACCTCGAGACGCGCATCTACAACGCGCTGCTCGAATCGATCACCTCGGAATACGCCAGCCGTCGCATGTCGATGAAGAATGCGACCGATGCCGCGAGCACGATGCAGTCGGAGCTCAAGGGCATCTACAACCGCAAGCGCCAAGAAGGCATCACCAAAGATCTGCTCGACATCGTCGGAGCCGCCGAGGCCCTGCGTTAATCGGAGCGCCAAGAAGACTTCTCATGAGCAACGCCAACACCGGATCCGTCGCCCAGATTTTCGGCCCCGTGGTCGACGTGCGTTTTCCCGCCGGGAAATTGCCCGCGATCTACTCCGCCGTGCAGGTCAAGGACCCCGCGCGGGACATCGACCTGACCCTCGAAGTTGCGCAACACCTGGGCAACGACGTCGCGCGCTGCATCGCGATGTCGACCACCGACGGATGCCGCCGCGGCATGAACGCGGTCGACACCGGCGGACCGATCAAGGTGCCGGTGGGGGAAGTGACCAAGGGTCGGATCTTCAACCTGATGGGCATCGCGCTCGACCAGCAGTCCGCGGGTGCCTTCAAGGCGACCGAGTTCTGGCCGATCCACCGGCCGGCTCCGCCCTTCGACAAGCAGAAGGCGATCTCGGAAGTCTTCGAGACCGGTCTCAAGGTCGTCGACTTGCTGTGTCCCTTCGCCAAGGGCGGAAAGATCGGCCTGTTCGGTGGCGCGGGCGTCGGCAAGACCGTGCTGATCCAGGAGCTGATCCGCATCACCGCGGTCGAGAAGGGCGGCTTCTCCGTGTTCTGCGGCGTGGGCGAGCGCACGCGCGAGGGCAACGACCTGTGGCTCGAGATGACCGAGGCCACGTACAAGACCCCGGACGGCAAGCAGGCGCGCGTGATCGACAACGCCGTGCTCGTCTTCGGCCAGATGAACGAGCCCCCGGGCTCGCGCCTGCGCGTCGCCCTCTCCGGTCTGACCATGGCGGAGTATTTCCGCGAGGTGAAGAACCAGGACGTGCTGCTGTTCGTCGACAACATCTTCCGTTTCGTGCAGGCCGGCTCGGAAGTCTCGGCTCTGCTCGGCCGCATGCCTTCCGCGGTCGGTTACCAGCCGACCATGGCCAGCGAGATGGGCGCTCTGCAGGAGCGCATCACCTCGACTTCCGACGGCTCGGTGACCTCGATGCAGGCGGTGTACGTGCCCGCCGACGACATCACCGACCCCGCGCCCGTCGCGACTTTCGCCCACCTCGACTCGACGATCATCCTCGAGCGGAAAATCGCCGAGCTCGGCATCTTCCCCGCCGTCGATCCGTTGAAGTCGACTTCGCGCATGCTCGACCCGCAGGTCGTCGGCGAGGAGCACTACCAGGTCGCGCGCGCCGTGCAGCAGATCCTGCAGCGCTACAACGACTTGAAGGACATCATCGCGATCCTCGGGATCGAGGAACTTTCCGACGAGGACAAGCGCGCCGTGGCCCGCGCTCGCCGCATCCAGCGCTTCCTTTCCCAGCCCTTCTTCGTCGCCGAGCAGTTCACCGGCACGCCCGGCGTCTTCGTCTCGCGCGAGGACACGGTGCGCGGCTTCAAGGAAATCGTCGAGGGCAAGCACGACAATCTGCCCGAGCAGGCCTTCTACATGGTCGGCAACATCGAGGCCGCGGTCGCGCGCGCCAAGACGCTGCAGGGCTAAAGCATGGCCGGCGAGCTCACACTCAGGGTCATCACGCCCGACCGCATCGCCCTCGACGTGCGCGTCGAGAGCGTACGCCTGCCCGGAGTCGACGGCGCGCTGGGAATCCTGCCGCGCCATGCTCCGATGGTGGCCGCGATCGCGATCGGCCAGCTGTTCTACGTCGAGCACGGCGTGCGCAAGTCGCTGTTCGTGTCCGAGGGCTTCGCCGAAGTGCGCTCGAACACGGTGCGCGTGGTCTGTGAAGCCGGCGAGCTGCCCGAAGACATCGACGAGGCCCGCGCCAAGGAAGCCGAGAAGCGCGCGCGCGAGCGTCTCGAGCGCAAGGACCAGCCCATGTCCGAAGGCGAGGTGCTCGACCTGGCCCGCGCCGAGGCCGCGCTGCGCCGCGCGATCATGCGCCTGGCCGTGCATTCCTCCTCGGGCGGCCGCGAGCGCGTGCGCACGTAATGGCCGAGCCGGTCCGAACGGCGGGGGCGAGCTGGCGTCGCACGCACACCTGCGGCGAGTTGCGCGCGGCCCACGTCGGCGCGACCGCCACGCTCAACGGCTGGGTCCAGGCTCGACGCAACCACGGCGGCATCTATTTCCTCGACCTGCGCGATCGCTACGGGATCACCCAGGTCGTGCTCGACGAGAAGCTCACGTCGAACCTGAAGATCGGCTCGGAATACGTGCTCTCGGTGCGCGGTGAAGTCTCCAAGCGCGCCGACTCGAACGTCAACAAGGAGCGCGACACCGGCGAGATCGAGCTGGTCGCCACCCACGTCGAAGTCCTCTCGCCCTCGCGCACGCCGCCTTTCCTGGTCGACGCCGACGAGGAAGTCTCGATCGAGAACCGGCTGACCTACCGCTACATCGACCTGCGCCGGCCGATCATGCAGCGCAACCTCATGCACCGCGCGCGCCTGATCAGCGCCATGCGCCGCGCCTTCGAAGCCCAGGGTTTCCTCGAGGTCGAGACTCCGATCCTGACCAAGGCCACGCCCGAGGGCGCGCGCGACTACCTGGTGCCGAGCCGCGTGCACCCCGGCGAGTTCTACGCCCTCCCGCAATCGCCGCAGATCTTCAAGCAGATCCTGATGGTCGCTGGCCTCGACAAGTACTTCCAGGTCGCGCGCTGCTTCCGTGACGAGGACCTGCGCGCCGACCGCCAGCCAGAGTTCACCCAGCTCGACATGGAGATGTCCTTCGTCGAGGAGGAGGACGTGTTCGCGGTGTGGGAACGCGTGATGGCGGACACCTGGCGCGACGCGATGGGCATGGAGCTCTCCCTGCCCTTCCCGCGCCTGCGCTGGGAAGACGCGATGGAGCGCTTCGGCGTCGACAAGCCGGACATGCGTTTCGCGCTCGAGCTCAAGGACGTCGCCGAGTGGGCGAAGGCGTCGACTTTCGGCGTGTTCACCGGTGCCCTCGCTTCCGGCGGACGCGTGATGGGCATCGCCCTGCCCGCCGCCCACGCCCTGTCGCGCAAGGACATCGGCGGCCTCGAGGAGATCGCCAAGGGCCTCGGCGCCCAGGGACTCGCTTACTGGAAGGCCGCGCGCGAAGGCTCGTCGGGATCGCTGGCGAGATTCGTGACCGATCCCGCATCGGCAGAAACACTGATGAAGCTCCTGGGCGCGAAGGACGGCGACACCTGCTTGTTCGCCGCCGGCGCCGCGAGCCAGGTGCGCAAGGTCCTCGGAGAGCTGCGCAATCAGCTCGGCAAGCGTTTCCAGCTCGCCGACAAGCAGCTGCAGGCCTTCGCCTGGGTCACGCACTTCCCGCTCTTCGAATACGACGCCGACGCCGGCCGCTGGTTCTCGGCGCACCACCCGTTCACCGCGCCCGAGGACTGGACCCTCGGTGGCGAGGGCGCGGACCCAGGTTCCCTGGCCTCGCGCTCCTATGATCTGGTCTACAACGGCTGGGAGCTGGGCTCGGGCTCGGTGCGGATCCACCGCCCGGACGTGCAGGAAAAGGTGTTCCAGATCCTCGGGATCGGCCCGGAAGAGCGTCAACGCAAGTTCGGCTTCTTCGTCGAGGCCCTGGCCTCCGGGGCGCCGCCTCACGCGGGTTTTGCCCTCGGGCTCGACCGCACCGTGGCCCTTTCGCTGGGCATGGACAACATCCGCGAGGTCGTCGCCTTCCCGAAGACCGCCTCCGCGAGCGACCTGATGTGCCAGGCGCCCTCGGCCGTCGCGCCCGAGCAGCTGGCCGAGGTCCACGTGAAGATCCTGCCCTCCGGCTGAGGCGCGTCCAGAGTCGTCTGGGGGCGCGTTCACGCAGGATTGTCGGACCTGAGCGCGCTCAGATCGCTCGCTCGTGCCAGACTGACTCGACTAGCGAAGCCCGCCAGTCCGATCTATCTTCGACCCGCCAGCTTTCGACCGTCCTCATCTACCCACCGCACTCGACGAACTCCGCCGACCCAAGAACCAAGTGACTGCACGCCAATTCCGAGTCAATCGCCAGATCCGAATTCCCCAGGTCCGCCTGATCGACGAAAAGGGGGAGCAACTTGGAATCGTCAATGTCGACGATGCCCGGCGACGAGCGGAAGAAGTCGGTCTCGACCTGGTGGAAGTCTCGCCGACCGCCGTGCCGCCGGTGTGCCGGATCCTGGACTTCGGCAAGTTCAAGTACGAGCAGCGCAAGAAGGACCGCGAAGGCCACAAGCACCATGTTTCGCAGCTCAAGGAGCTGCGCGTGCGGCCGATGATCGACCCGCACGACTTGGAGTATCGCGTCAAGCAGGGCAGGGAATTCCTGATCGACGGCCACAAGGTGCAGGTCGTGTGCGTCTTCAAGGGCCGGCAG
>DATHET010000349.1:0-8155 GCA_035490315.1 Planctomycetota bacterium | reverse complement strand
ACGGCCGCGGGCGCCTTCGGCCTGCTCGCGACGCTGGAGCTCGACGGCGAGGACGTCACGACATTCGAATCGCTCAAGGGACTGGCTCACCGCAGGCCGCTGGTCGCGGCGGCGATGTCCCTGTTCATGCTCTCACTCGGCGGAATCCCGCTGACCGGCGGCTTCCTGGGCAAGTGGTTCGTCTTCGGCGTGTCCTACCGCGCCGGCTTCGTGGCCGCGACGGTCATCGGCGCCCTGATCTCGGTCGTCGGCATGGCCTACTACCTGCGCGTGATCGTCGCGATGTACATGCAGGCCGAGACCAAGCCCGCGGCAGTGGCTCACGGCCAGGCTTCCGCTCTTCCGATGGCCCTCGCCACGGCGGTCTGCGTGGCCTTCGTGATCGCGATGGGCGTGGCGCCCGGTTACTTCCTGCCCTGAGGCCGGAAGCCGCGCGTCCGTCTCACGGCACGTCGAACTCGATCGCGAAGCCGGTCTCCTGATCGTTCATCTGCTGCACGCGCACGATCTTGCCGGAGTAGCGCTTGTGCACCCCCCCGTCGTCGACATGCACCTGCACGCGCAGCGTCTCGTTCGAGAAGAAGAACACCCCGTTGTCGGAGAGATTGTCGGCCTTGCCGCCGAACTGCGGCGTCTCGATCACGACCAGAAGCTGCGCGCTGGTGTCGCGTCGCTCGGTCCGGCGCCGGCTTTCAGTCGCGAGAGCGTCGTCCGAGCTCGGCTCGCGCTCGGAATCGTGGGGAGTTTCCATGGTTTTTGACTTTGTGAGCGGTGCCGCAGGGGTCTATTCCCTCGGCTGCGCGCCCGCGAAGCCTTGAGCCCGGCCGCGTTCCGTCCCGAGTCCGCATCTTTGCCTTCCCGAGAATCCTGCAGGCCATGGTGAATCCCTCCCGACGACCGCACCCCCACTTCGACGACCGCGGCACCCTGGACTGGCACACCCACTGGTCCGAGGCCCTGGCGGCGGCTCGCGCAGCCGGCAAGCTGGTCTTCGTCGAGTTCGGCCGCGAGCAGTGCGGCAACTGCAGGGCCCTGGTCCAGGGAGTGGTGCCCCACGCCCAGGTCGCGCCGATCCTGGAGCAGCATTTCATCGCCCTGGCTTCGGACTGCGACGATCCCGAGGACGGAGTCAGCGACCTCGCCCTGAACCTGCCGGACGCGATGATGCTGCCCTTCGCGATGTTCGCCGACTCGCAGGGTCGCTTCCTCGGCGGCAGCGAAGGCGCGCAGAGCGCGAGCGGCTTCAAGGCCCTGCTCGAGAGCGTGATCGCGCGGGCTAACGAACCGACTTGAAGGCCTCGACGCGGATCGTGCGAGTCTTCGCGGCGTCCTTGTCTTCCCCGTCGCCGAAATAGCGCACGCGCAGGTCCGCGGGCTCGTCCGCGAGCAGGAATCGAGCGGGATCGGCCTCGCCCGATTCCGAGTGGCGCGCGACGAAGATCACTCGCGCCTTGCGCTGGCTCCCGGCAAGCCCGCGCACCGCGAGCGCCGCCGCTGGCGCGAGCTCACCCGGCTCATCCGCCAGGTGGATCTCGAATGGCGCTCGACCATCCGTCTGGAATGCCACGACCACGCGCGCATCGTGGGTCGGGAGGGCGCCGAAGGTGAGACCCGCGCTGCCCAGGAACACGCCGGCGCAGGCAGCAGCCACGCGCGAGCGCGGAGCCGGCTTCGAAGCTCCGGTCAATCGGCGCACGCGCTCGAGCAGGGCGCCGTCCGTCGCGTGCAGCGCGGTCGCGCTCGCGAAGCGCCAATCCAGGGCCCGCGCTCGCCCTTCCTTGCGGCTGCGCTCCAACTCCAGCGCGGCGAGGGCGCGCACGTAGCGGAGCCGGTCCGCTCCAGCGCACAGCGCGATGTCGTCGCAGCAGTGCTCGCGCTCGCGCGCCAGGCGCGAAACGATCCAGCGCATGAAGGGGTTGACCACGAACAGGGCCGCGACCATCGCCTCGAGGGTGCGCACCCAGGCGTCGCCGCGGCGCACGTGGGCCAGCTCGTGCAGCAGCACCAGATCGAGCTCGCCCTGCTCGACCGGCGCTCGAAGCCGCGCGGGAACCAGGATTCGCGGCCGCAGGGCGCCGATCACCATCGGCACCTCGGCGCGATCGCTCCAATACAGATGCACGCGCCGGCGCAGTCCGATGCGCCGAGCGAGGCGGGCAAGCCGCGCCTGCTGGGTCGGGCTCGCGCGGCGCAGGCGCCAGGTCGATTCCAGCTTGAGCAGAGTCCAGCCGCCGCCGAAACGCGCGAAGGCGAGGAAGCTCAGCACGATCCAGCCGCCTGCGATCCAGACCTCGAGCGGCTCGAGGACCTGCGCGAGGCCCATGCGCGCCAGGTCCGCCCTCGCGACCAGCGCGGAGAAGAACATGCCCAGGCCTGAGCCTTCTTCCGCGGCCTCGAGCAGGGCAGGAAGCTCGAGCGGATCCGCGCGCAGCTCGCGGCCCAGGGTCCAAAGCGCGAGCAGCGGGATCGAGATCAGCGCGCCGCCGCTCGCGGCATAGCGCCAGCGGGCGAAGCGCGAATGCAGAAGGCAAAGGAGCGCGCCAAGACACAGGGCCGCCGAGGCTCCGATCCAAAGCGAGTGGGCCAGGGTCCAGGTCAAGGCATGGGCGAAGGCTCCCGGGCCGCCGGCGCGGGTCGCGTCGCAGGCGTAGGCCAGATCGAGGGACGGGACCTGCATGGCGGTGCTACTGCTGGCGCCGTTCGAGGTCCTCGATCAGCAGGCGGATCGTCGCCAGCTCGTTCGCGCTGGCGGGCGCCTGGCTGAGGGCGCGCTGGACCAGCTCGGCCGCCGAGCCCCCGAAGGCGCGCTCGGCAAGGTCGCGGACCAGCCGTCCCTGGGTTCCCTCCTGGGACTCCAGAGCCTCGTAGAGATGGGCCCGCCCGCTCTCGTCGCGGCGCACCAGCCGCTTGTCGGTCATGATCTGGAGCAGCTTGAGGGCCGTGGTGTACCCGGTCGGCCGCGTCAGGTTCAGCTCGTCGTGGACCTCGCGCACCGAGATCATCCCCCGCCTCCAGAGGATGCGCAGGATCTCGAGCTCGGCGTCGGTCGGTCGTGTGGAACTGCGGCGGGACATCGGGGTAGCTCGCGCGGGATGCTTCCACTCGCTACGAGGCCGGTCGCAGGACGTTGGCGAAAAGTGCGCGGGCGGCGTCAGAGAGTTCGCGCCTCGCCGCGGGGGGCGGCAAACTACGCGGAAGTCCATGAACCCCCAGGTCCAAGCCTTCACCACGCCCGAGCGGCTGCTCCTGGGCCCCGGCCCCTCCCCGGTCGCCCCTTCGGTGTTGCGCGCCCTGGCCCAGCCGACCATCGGCCACCTCGACCCGCTGCTGCTGCAGGTGCAGGACGAGATCTCTGCGCTCCTGCGATCGGTCTACGGCAGCGAGAGCCCCTGGACCATCGCCTTCTCGGGCACCGGCAGCTCCGGGATGGAAGGCGCGCTGGTCAACCTGATCGAGCCCGGCGACGTCGCGCTGGTCGCGGTCGGCGGCTTCTTCGGCGCGCGCATGGTCGACGTCGCGCAGCGCGCCGGCGCGCGCGTGATCGCCGTGGAGCACGAGTGGGGTCGCCAGGCCGACCTGGCGAAACTGCGCAAGGCCGCGGCCGCCGAGCGCGTGCGCTTCGTGTGCGCCGTGCAGGCCGAGACTTCGACCGGCGTGCGCCAGGACCTCGCGCCCTTGTCCCAGCTCGCGCGCGAGCTCGACGCCTTCTTCGTCGTCGACGCGGTCACCTCGCTGGGCTGCATGGCGGTCGATTGCGACGCGCAGGGGATCGACGCGGCTTATTCCTGCTCGCAGAAGGGATTGTCCTGCGTACCCGGGCTCGCGCCGGTGACGTTTTCGCCGCGCGCCCAGGCGCGCATCGCCTCGCGCACGCGACCGGTCCAGAGCTTCTACCTCGACATGAATCTCCTGATGCGCTTCTGGGGCGGCGAGCGCGGCTACCACCACACGATCTCGTCCAATCTGCTGGTCGCCCTGCACGAAGCCCTGCGCCTGGTGCACCTCGAGGGACTCGAAGCGCGCTTCGAGCGCCACGCGCGCATCGGCCGCTCGCTGCGCGCCGGCGTGCGCGCGATGGGCTTGGAGCTGTTCGTGCCCGATGAGGACGCGCTGAGCCAGGTCACCGCGATCCGGATTCCCGCCGGCGTCGACGATCTGCGCGTGCGCAAGCGCCTGCTCGCCGAGTACGGGATCGAGATTTCCGGCGGCCTCGGAGCGCAGAAGGGTCGCCTGTGGCGCGTGGGGATGATGGGCAGCGGCGCCAGCCTGCGCAATGTCGTGCTGGTGCTCGACGCCCTGGCCGCTTCGCTGCGCGCGGAGGGCGAGCCACCGCTCGACAGCGGAGTCGAAGCCGCGCAGGGCGCCTTCGCCGCGGGGACGAGCTGAGCGATGCCGCTCGCTCGCCGTTCGCGCGCCCTCGAGCTCGGCGCCACGCTGTTCTTCGTGCTCTCGGGCGCCGCCGGCCTCGTCTACGAGGTGCTCTGGTTCAAGCGCTTCGCTCACGTCTGGGGCTCGAGCTCGCTGGCGATGGCCAGCGTGGTCGCCTCCTTCCTCGCCGGCCTCGGCCTCGGCGCCTGGTTGCTCGGCACGCGCGCCGATCGCATGCGGCGACCCCTGCTCGCCTACGCGCTGTGCGAGTTCGGGATCGCGCTGTGGGCCGTGTGCGTGCCGCTGGTCACGCCGCTGTGCGCGAAGATCGCGGCCGCGGCGACGCCGGTGCTCGAAGGACACTCGCTCGCTTTGACCGCGGTGCGCGTGGCGACGACGTTCCTCGCGATCGCGCCGGCCTGCATCCTGATGGGAGCGACCCTGCCGTTGCTCGTGCGCTGGCTCGCGAACGGCGGGCGCGGAATCGGCCGCGCCACGGCCTGGCTGTACGCGTTCAACGCCGGCGGCGCGTCGCTCGGCGCCTGGATCGCGGGTTTCCATCTGCTGCCGGCGATCGGATTGGACGGGACGAATTTCGCGACCGCCGCGGTCAGCGCGGCGATCGGCGCCATGGCTTTGATCATGGACAGGGCCCAGGCGAAGCCCGGCGGACCTGCGGAAAGTCCGAGGGCTGTCGACCTGCGGGAGAGCGCGCCGGACCGCGAAGCGAACGAGCTTGCGGGCGACCTGCCGGCTCCGCGGATCGCGGTCAACGCGGCCGCCCTGCTCGGCGGATTCGGAGCGCTGACGCTGCAGATGTTGTGGGGCCGCGAGCTCGCCCTGCTCGTCGGTCCCACGACCTTCGCCTTCTCCGCACTCGTCGTCGTGTTCATCGCCGGCCTCGGCGCCGGATCCTTGAGCTTTGCCCTGCTCGGGCGGCGCTTCGGCGATGCGCGTCGCTGGATCGCGATCGCGACCCTGCTGCTTGTATTGGGATCCCTCGCCGGAAGGATCGCCGAGCCCAGGCTCGCGCTGCTCGCGGGCTCGCTCCAGGACCTGCGCGCGAATCCGTGGTTCAACGCCATGCTGTGCAGCGGCATCAGCGCGGCGCTGGAGCTCGTCGCGACCTTCGCGATGGGCATTTTTCTGCCGGCCCTGATCGCGCTGATCGGCACGGATGCGGCGAAAGCAGGCGCGAGCGTCGGTCGCATCTACGCCTGGAACACCCTGGGCTCGATCCTCGGCGCGCTGTGCGCCTTCACGCTGCTCGTGCCCTGGATCGGATCGCAGTGGACGCTCGTCCTGGCCCTCGCATGCTACGTGATCGCCCTGGCCCTCACTCTCGCTCCGCGCTGGAAATCGCGCGAAGTCGAGCTGGTGATCGTCGTGGCCGCGATCGCCCTCTTGGCCCTGCCCTGGCGCACGAGCGATCCGCGCCCGACCAACCTCGGTCTGTACCTCTACGTCCCCGGAACGGACGAAGCCCTGGCGGGCGATCGCTCGCGCATCATGTATTTCAAGGAAGGCACGAGCTCCAACGTGCTGGCCCTCGAGGTCGACGCCGACGAGACCACGGTGGGCGCGCCTCCCAGGATCAAGAGCGTGCGCGTCAACGGCAAGGTCGACGCCTCGAACTGGTCCGACATGCCGATGCAGCTGGGCGCTGCGTATTTCCCCTTGCTGCTGCGGCCGGACGCGAAGTCCGTGCTGGTGATCGGCATGGGCTCGGGCACCACGGTCGGCGCGGCGCTCTCATTCCCGCAAACGGACGTCACCTGCTGCGAGCTCGAGCCCGCGATCGTCGAAGCGGCGCGAAGCTTCGCTCCGGACAACAAGGATCCCCACGCCTCCCCGCGCTTCCACACGGTCTTCGACGACGGGCGCAACCACGTCCAGGCCCACGCGACGCTCTGGGATCTGATCATCTCCGAGCCGTCCAATCCCTGGATCGCGGGCATCTCCAATCTGTACACGAGCGAGTTCTATTCGGTCGTCCACAGCCGCCTCGCGCCCCACGGAATGTTCGTGCAATGGGTCCAGACCTACGGTCTCTCGGCGCAGCAATACGCGCTGATCGCGAACACGGCGCTCGGCGAATTCCCGCAAGTCGTCCTCTTGCGGCTCAACGAGAACGACACGCTGCTCCTGTGCGCCAACGAGCCCATCGTTCCCCCTCGCGAATCCATCGATCGCTCGCAGGCCGTGCTCGACGAGCTCACCGACGTGCGCGAGGACATGCGCAAGCATTTCGGCAGCGGCGATCTGCGCGCCCTGCTCTTGAGCGTCTTGATGCTCGACCGCGACGGCTTGCAGGTCCTGTGCAAGGCCGTCGGCAGCGGCGAGCGCAACACCGACGCCAACCTGCGCCTGGAATTCGCGGCGCCGCGCGACCTGTTCGCGATGCGCCAGAAAAAGACCCGGCGCCCCGAGGACGCGATCTTCGCGGCCTTCGATCCAAGGTTCGTCGCGCGCCTGATCAGCAGCTGGGGCTGGAGCGAGCCCCAGGCTGTGGCGCTGCGCGCGCAGAAAATGAAATTCGTCAGCAAGCAGGATGCGGTCAGGGCCTACGCCTTGAACGAGCTGCTGATCGGCTACGAGCCCGACGATCTGACGGCACTCGCCGATCAGCTCGGCTCCGTGCCGCCGCAGGATGCCGAAGAGCTGGACGCGGCAATCCGCCTCCTGGTTTCCCGCTCGCCGGAGGATGCCGCCCGCGTCGCGAAGTCCTGGCTGGACCAGAGCCAGTTCGCGCGCGCGAAGCTCATGTATCAGGCCTTGCTGGTCACGATGCCCGATTCACCGACGGTGCTCGCGAATCTGGCTCTGTGCCTGGTCAACCTGGCCCAGCCCGAAGAGGCGAAGGCTCTGCTGGAGCGCGCGCGCAAGATCGACCCGCTCAACGGCCTGGTGCACTCGCTCGAGCAGATGATGAAAAATCCCTGATCCGATGCTGTCCCGAATCGCTGTGCACAGCGATGCGGGGCAGTATCCCCTGATCAGGGAGCTCGCCAGCGCGCATTGGCGATCCGCACGACCATCGGCTTGCCCTGGTGCACCTGGAATCCGAACAGCGTCCCGGGCTTCGAAGCGGACTGCAGTGAATAGGTCTCGAAGCCGTTGATCTCCATCGAATGCCGATCGCCTTCGATGCGCACGAGGACGTGATTCCAGCCGTTGCGATCGAGGGCCGGCTCCAAGGCTTGCGCGTCGGGCTTCGCGAGGGTGGCGCCGTCGCCGGTATACAGCGATCCCCAGTACGACTGTCCGAGGTCCGCCTGCAGGCCGCTCGGATCGCTGAGCGCCGGATCGCTCGGCCGCTCGGCGCGGTAGTACAGGCCTGAGTTGCCGCCGGGCGGCAATAGCACGTCGAACTCGATCAGCATGTCCTGCGCCGGCATCGGCACCAGCAGGTAGGAGCTGCGCGGCAATCCACCGGAGCGGCCGGTCATCGTGGAAGCGCGCAAGCTCCAGACGGCGGAGTCGCCGTTCCAGCCTTGGACGCCCTCGGGCCCGAAGAGCGCTGACCAGCTGCGCGAAGCCGCGGGCAGCTCTGGAGTCTTCAAGTAGGCGAACAGATCGCGGATCTCCTCGAGCGTGCGCGATTCGAGCAGGCCCTCGGGCATGGTCGAGCGCGGCGAGGGCTCGAGCGATTCGAGCTCGTCGGCATCGATCCAGATCCGCTCGCCGCCGATCGGTTGCAGCTCGACGCCCGTGGCATCGCGACGCGTGACGATGCCTTCGAATTGGCGCTCGTCCGTGGCGCGCGCGAGGAAGGCGCGGTACTGGT
>DATHET010000348.1:0-39478 GCA_035490315.1 Planctomycetota bacterium | reverse complement strand
CCCAGTAGACCGAGGCGTAGGTCGCGATCGAGAGGCACATCGGCAGGCTGATGCGCGCGATCTCGAGCGCGAAGAGCGCCCGGCCGCCGAGACGGCGCGCGTGGGCGAATCCGTCGAAAAGGCGCACGCCGTGCCGCCGTCGCATCACGTACAGGCCGAGCGAAACACTGAAGGCGCGCGACAGGGCGGCGCTCCACGCGGCTCCGGCGATGCCGTGACCCTCGATCCCGAGGAATCCCGCGACGCGACCGGCGAGCTGGGCGCCGGGATGGTCGCTGAGACGGCCTGCCTCTGCGCCGTAGATCAGGATCGGCGCGAGGAAGTAGTGCATCGCGACGGCGCACAGCTCCATCATCGACATCACCAGCGTGTTGCCCATCCCGATCAACGCGTGGTCGAGCGCGGGCGCGATCACCAGCGGCAGGGCGCAGACGTAGAGCGTGCGCAGGTAATCGGTCGCGAAGACCGCCGCCGCGTCGCGCAGGCCGAGGAAGGCGACGATGTGCGAAGTCGCGAAGAATCCGATGCAGGCGAGGATCAGCCACACCGCTCCCGCCAGGGCCAGGGCGCTCGCGATCAGTCCGTCTCGGCGCTTGGAGTCTCCCGCGCCCGTCGCGCGCGCCACCAGCGCCAGGGTCCCGCCGGCGGCGAGGAACACCAGGCTGAAGTTCATGATCACGACGAACACCGTGCCGCCGACCGCCGCCTGGGCATCCGGTCCCAGGCCCTGGATCCAGTACTGGTCGTTGATCCGGTAGGCGTTGGCGAGCAGATAGGAAAGCACCGCTGGCCATGCCAGGCGCACCACGCTGCGCACGCCGATCTTGGATTTCGCCGCGCGCGCCGCTGCGCCTTCGGGTGCGATCACTTGCCGTGAACCAGCTCGAGCAGATCGAGCTCGCCGACTTGGACGATCTTCTTGCCTCGCGCTCGCGTGCCGTCGGGGAACAGAGCGTTCACCGTGAAGGTTCCCGGGGGCAGGAAGGTCGCGCGGTATTCACCGTTCTCGTCGGTTTCGCCCTCGATGCGACCGCCATGCTCGCCGTAGCCGTCGAGCTTGACGCCCTTGGCCGGCGTGGCGGCGTCGTAGAAGGCGCGCACGTACAGCTCGCCCAGCTTCGGCACAATCGCGTCCGGCAGATGCTCGGGCGAAGTTCCCATGTTGACCGCGATCGGCTCGCGGACCGGGCTCTCGGGCTTGCCGAAGTGCAACGTGTAGGCGCCGGACTTCACGTCCGTGAAAAGGAAGTGCCCGATCGGATCCGAGTTCGCGATCACCCGCGCGCCCCCGGCACGCGGCTCGAGCGCCAGCGTCAATCCGACCGCCGGCGTCGAATCGTCGTAGCGCACGGAGCCCTCGATGAACGAGGTCACGCCGAGCTGCAGGATCACGTAGAGTTCGGTCTCGCCCGGCTTGGCGAGCAGCATGTGCTGCTCGTCGCTCGAGAGTCCGAAGGTGACGGCGCGCAGCATGTACCCACCCAGCGCCAGGTCCTCGAGATCGAACTCCTGCTCGCCGGCGTGGAACTCGAGCTTGCGCGTCTCGGCCTTGTCCTTGCCGATCAGGGAGCTCGACGGAAGCACGTACAGGGTCCACTCCTGCGGGAACTCGATGCCCGGCGGAGCCTGCACGAAACCGCGGATGTGTCCCTTCCCCTCGAGGCGCGCCGGGTCGAAGGGTTGCGCGGCCGTGCGCGGGATACGCTCCGAGCGACCGACTTCCAGCGGACTGCGGACTCCCATCGGGTCGGGGTCCAGAGGAGCCGGGGGACGAGAGCCTTCGTTCGATGCCGCGTCGCTCGACGAGGCGTCGACATCCTGGGGGACCGCGCCGGCGCGGGCCGCGCGCCACCAGACCAGGGCGAGCGCGGCGGCGAGGGCCAGGATCAAGAGCAGGGCGAGCGCGGACCCGCCGCGTTTCGGCGCGGGCTTCACGCTCGGGGCGATCTGCGCGATGGACTTGGCGCCGGGCACTCGTCTAGACTCCAAGCGAGTACCCAACTCTGGCAGAGACAATCATTTAGGACTCGCTCGACGCAGCTCGATAAGACCGGCCCAGCACGGCTCGATGCCCCGGCACCGTGCGCCCGCTGACTCCTGGTGACGCCGCCAAGCGCCCTCGTGGCGCAGTCCAAAGCCCACCCGGCGAGCACCGCGGGATCCTATCCGACCAGCACTTCGACGACCAGCAGAGCCCATGACCGAAACTAGTCCCCGACCTTTCGCGCGTACAGCTAGCTCGTTGCTCGCCGTTCTCCTCCTCGGATCGGCCGCCTGGGCCAGCCTCGCGCCGCAAACCGGATCGAAAGCGGGCGGCCGCGTGATCGTCCTGGGCTTCGACGGCGCCGATGCGCGCACCACCGCCCTGCTCATGGATCGGGGCGAGCTGCCCAACCTCGCGGCGCTGCGCGAGCAAGGCTCCTTCTCTCCCTTGGACACGACCAACCCCGCGGAATCCCCGGTGAGCTGGGCGGCGCTCAACTGCGGGCAGAATCCAGCCAAGACCGGAGTCCCAGGCTTCATCCGCAGGCAGTTCCAGACCTCGCCCACGAAAGCGCTGAACCAGACTCCGATCGCCGACTTCGGGCACCTCGTGGGCCCCAAGCAGGTGCCCGTGGAATCGATGCACGGCGCGCCGATCCCGACCTGGAGTCCGAACGCGCTGGGAGCGGCGCTCGGCGCGGCGACCCTGGTGCTGTTCCTCGGGGTCTTCCTGTTGCTGCGCATGCGTGCCGCGCTGGCGATCGCGCTGGCCTTGATCATGGGCCTGGGCAGCTTCGTCGGCGGTCGCGCGCTGCGCTCCTACCTTCCCAGCGCCATTCCGGTCTGGAAGAACCCGCTGGAGTCCGTGCCCTTCTGGGAGACCGCCGCCGCCGCGGGCGTGAAGTGCGTCGTGCTCGACGCCGCCCAGTCTTTCGACCGCGAGCCAGTCGACAACGCGAAGGTGCTCGCGGGACTTGGCGTGCCCGATGCGCGCGGCCTGGTCAACTCGTTCTTCCTCTACACGACGAGCGAAGACTACCTGCGGCGCGCCGCGGACGGCGGCAAGGGCACGAACTCCGGCGGCGTGGTCTTCCGCATCGACGAGCGCGGCGGTCGTGTCGATTCCCTGCTTCCCGGCCCGACGAATTTCTGGGAGATCGATCGCATCCGCGCCGAGCTGCGCGACGTCGAGCACCAGCTCGACAACGAAAACATCCGCTACAAGGAATCCACGCGGCTGAACAAGCTGCTGCAGGAGGCGAAAGCTCGCCTGGACGAAGCCGTGAGTCAGCGCATCAACCTGCCGGTGGTGATCGAACGCAAGGGGACCAAGGCGGCGGTCACGATCGGAACCGAGACCCAGGAGCTCGGCGCCGGCGCCTGGTCCGGTTGGTACCACCTGAGCTTCGAGCTCAACCCGATGCTCAAGGTCCGGGCGCTCGCGCGCGCCAAGCTGGTGCGGCTCGACGAGGGCAACCTCGAGCTCTACGTCGACGCGCTGCAGTACGACCCGGCCCATCCTCCGTTCTGGCAGCCGATCTCGCAGCCGCAGGACTTCGCCCAGCAACTGGAAGCGGCCAGCGGACCCTTCGAGACCGTGGGCTGGGCTTGCATGAACCTGCCGCTCAAGGACGGCGTGATCGACTCGGTCAGCTTCATGCAGGACATCGAGTTCACGCTGGAATGGCGCAAGAAAATGACCCTCGATGCGCTGGAGAAGAACGACTGGCGCGTGCTGATGAGCTGCGAGTCCACGCCGGACCGCGTGCAGCACATGATGTACCAGTACTACGACCCGAAGCACCCGATGTACTCGGCCGAGAAGGCCGCGCAGACGATGAGCTTCGGCGGCAAGACGATCCCGCTCTCGGATGCGATCCCCGCGAGCTACCGCAGCATGGACGTGCTGGTCGGCGAGGTCGTCAAAAAGCATTTGAAGCCCGAGGACACGTTGATCGTCTGCTCCGACCACGGCTTCCAGAGCTTCCGCCGCCAGGTGCACCTCAACAACTGGCTGATCGAGAAGGGCTACGCGGTGCTCCAGCAGACCATCGTGCGGGACGATCCGAACAATCCGGGCGACCCGGCCGACGACCTCAACCGTTACATCGACTGGTCGAAGACGCGGGCCTACGCCATGGGCCTGGGCATGGTCTACGTGAACCAGCGGGCCCGCGAAGGCCAGGGCATCGTTCCGCCGGAGGAAGCACGCGCGGTCCTCGACGCGATCGCGAAGGACTTCCTCGACTACAAGGATGTGGACACGGGTGAGCTGGTCGGACGTGGCGCTTACGTCATGGCGGATCTGCACAAGGGCGCGCACCTCGACCGCGAGGCGGACATGCTGCTGTGCTTCAACGCCGGCTACCGCGTCTCCTGGCTGACCACCCAGGGCGGCATGTCGGGAGATAATGACGGCAATGGGGGCATGAAACGTCTGCCGACGATCATCGCCAACGACAAGAACTGGTCGGGAGACCACGTCACCGTCGATCCCTCGCTGGTCCAGGGAATCTTTTTCTCGAACCGCAAGCTCGCGGGCCAGCCCGACGGCATCAATTTGCTGCAAATCGCACCGACGGTATTGAAGCTGCTCGGAGTCGCGGCGCCCGCCGAATACGACATGCCGGCGATCGAGCTTGCCCGCTGAGCGCTAGCCCGCTGAGCTAGGCACCGACGCGGAGGGTCGAGTTTTGCGCGACGCGTGTCGTGTGCAGAACCGACCCGTTGGGCCACATCGGCTCGCACCTGCTCCGACTTGCGCAGCCGAGATCGATGCTTGCTGCGTGGAAACACGGAGTTGAAGCAAGCGATCGCGGCCGCCATCGATCCGAGTTGCATCCCGGATGGCGGCTTCTGAGCTGCGATTCTTGGACTCTTTCGCAACTCTTTCGAAGGTCGCGCTGTGATCTGGTCGATCTGTGCCAACTCGCGCGCCTCTCATGCGTTCCAGATCCGGGTCGCGCGAGAGCTTCACGAACTCACGGAAGAATTCTGGAGGGAGTTCGACGAAGAGCGGCACGAAACCGAGCGAGGGAAGACCCGATGCGAACCCGACAAACGATCATGCAAGCAAACGCGACGGAAACGACCGCCCTGCCCCAAGCTCAGCGCAAGCTGCGCTCCTTGACGCTGGCTTGGCACGACGAGGAGTCCGGCGACGACTTGACCGTGAACGTCCGGGGATCCGAGCGTTTCCTGAAGGGATTGACACCCCTTGGATTCGTGCCGGTGGAGGAAACCGCGGCCTCGCGTCGTTCCGTGCGCAGCGTCGCCGGGCCGCGCCGGGACCAGGCCGAAACGGATGCGGATCGTGTCTCCTGGATCGTTCGGCTGGCGCGCCACTGGAAACCCAAGAGTCACTGAACTAGAAAACCGAAGATCGGCAGTTGGAGGGTTCGGAACCAGGCAGGAACCGGCTCCCCCCCAGGCAGGATCGAGCGGGTCGGTTCTCCCCACGGGGAGCTGCAATCGAACCGGGGCCTCGATCGATCAAAATCAGAACAGAGTTGGTGGTGTGGGACCCGCCAATTCGCGCGCTCGCGGCGGGGGCTGCGGGCGCGCCCCTCTTGCGGCGCCCATCGTGCTGGTCAACCCGAGCACGATGGGCGCCGCCTTCATTTCACCTGTCCTGAACGCGACCGTGGGAGCCCCGTCCGCGCGATCAGCCCCGATTCGAGAGGTCGCGACCCGTGCACATCGCCGTGGGGGACTGGTAGACTCTCCGCCTCCTCGCGAGCACGGGAGACCCATCGGTCCCTGATCGCGAGGCGCACTTCCGCGATCCGAGGATTGGCAGTCCAAGGCGCACCCTCCCCTGTGGCGAGGGCGCCGAAGCCGGTCCGATTCGGGATCGCGAGGTGCGCCCATCGCACACCGATTGCTCCTTCCACCAGAGCCGCATGACCTATCCCGCCCTGATCGAACGCATCACCCGCTCTCTCGCGTACATGTTGCGCCACCAGCCGGAGGAGTTCGATCTCGAACTCGATGCCCTGGGCTACGGCGATGCAGAGCGCATCGTCCAGGCGCTCAACGAGCGCCTCGGCGAGCCGGTGACCATGGCCGACCTCCAGGACGCGATCCACTCCGGCGACCGCCCGCGCTACGAGATGGTCGGCACGCGCGTTCGCGCTTTGTACGGACACTCGATCGACGTCGAGCCGGGCGAGCCTTCGCGCCCGCCTGAAGTGCTGCACGTTGGCATCTCCGCGCGCGACGCGGATCGCGCCATGCGCTACGGCCTGCGCGGCGGGCGCCGCCGCTTCCTGCACCTGGCCCTGACACCGGATGACGCGAAAGAGGGCGGCAGACGCACCGGCCGCGATTACGTGGTGATCACCGTTTACGCGCTCGACGCCTGGGAAGAGGGCATCAATTTCTACGACCGCAAGGCGCTGTTCCTCGCGGAACAGATCCCGATCGAATTCCTTGAGATCAGCGAGACCTGCCACGACGGAGTCGAGCCCGAGACCCGCGGCCCCGGGGGCCGACGCGAGCACTCCGGCGATCGTCACCGCGGCGGACACCAGCGTGCCCCGATGGGCGAGCGCGAGATGGCTGCGCCCCGCCAGGAGCCCAGGTCCGCGGAAAGCTTCGAGGAGGAAGGCTTCGGAGACGCCGGCCAGGATGGCCTCCAGGTCCAGCGCGAGCGCGGTCCCCAGCCGGCAGGCGCGCCGGGTGGAGCCCCGCGCGGCGAAGCTCGCGGTGATTTCCGCGGCGATCGCCCGCAGCGCGGCGGCTCCCGCCACGGCGGAGATCGCGGACGGCGCGACGAGTCGCGACCGATGCAGAATTCCCCGTCGCGTCCGCCCCAGGCTGGCCCTCGCTCCTGGGAGGGTGAGCCGGCGGGAGCGCCGAACGCACGCGAGGAAAGCGACCAGCGATCCTTCGCGAACGATCGCCCGGCCGAGCGTCCCCGCTACGAAAACGCGGGCGCGCAGCCCAGTTCGGAATTCCAGGGCGAGCGCGCGCCCCGCGATTCGCGCCGCGAGCCTGCTCCCGAGCGGCGCGACTTCGATCGTCCCGCCCGGGGTGAACGCCCGCCCGAAGGCGGCGAGCGCCAGCCCGATCGCGGTGGCCGCGGTCCGGACCGAGGCGAGCGGCCCGCGGAGCGTCCGCAGCGACCGTTCGATCGGGGCGACCAGGGCGGCCAGGGCGGCCAGGGCGGCCAGGGCGACCAGGGCGACCAGGGCGGCCAGGGCGGCCGCGGCGACAGCCGCGGTGGTCGCGGAGAACCGCGCGGCTTCGACCGCGGCGAGCGGCCCGATCGCAATGCTCCCGACCGCAACGCGCCGGCTCGCCAAGCTCCGCCGCCGTCGGCCCCCGAGCGCGCTCGGGAGCCCCGGCCGGCTCAGGCCGCCGGCGAGCCCTCCCCGGGATTCGGCCTGGGCATTTACGAGGAGCCCGCGGCCCAGCGCCGCCCCGCTCCGCCGCCGCCTCGTCAGGCAGCACCGCCGCCGCCGCCTCCGCCGCCTGCACCCCGGGAAAAAGAACCCGAGGACGGCGGCTTCGGCGCCGGTATCTGAGCACGGGCGCTGACCTCGACTTCGAGGTCAGCGTTGCGACAATCGCGCCATCGCCGCGCGGTAAACGGTGTCGACCGAGAGGTCGAGCATGCAGATGTGGCGCGGCAGCGGGCAGGTGCGCCGGCCGCAAGGCGCGCATTCGGGCCGCGTGCGAAGGACGGAGGAGAGCTGGCCGTAGGGGCCGGTGCGCCGCTCATCCGCCGCGCCGAACAGCGCGATCAACGGAGCGCCAACTGCGGCAGCGGTGTGCATCGGCCCCGTGTCGGCGGTGATCACCAGCGCCGCTCGGCGCTGGAGCGCGATCAACTGACGCAGGCTGGTCGCGCCGACCAGATCGATCGCGCCTTCGGCACCGGCCTGGATCACCTGCCGCGCGAGATCGCGATCGCCAGGGCCGCCGCTCAGCGCGATCACCAGTCCCGCTTGCAGGCCGAGCTCGCGCGCCAGGAGTCCCCAGGACTCTGGCGGCCAGCGGTTCGCGGGCTTGGTTGCCGCGATGTTGAGCAGGACCAGTCTCGCGCCATGCTGCTCAATCCAGGCCTGCGCCCAACGTTCGGACTCCGCGTCGCGCGCGAGATCGAGCTCCACGCGCGGCTCGCGGATCCCCAGGTGGCGCGCGAAGTCCAAGGCCTGCTCGGCCATCGGGCGTAGCACGCTGCCCGCTGCGACCTGCTCTCCCAGCCAGATCCAGCTGCCTTCCTTCGTCCGCGCGCGGTCGAAACCGATCCTGCGCGGCGCGCCCGACCAGCGCGCGAGCAGCGCGCTCTTGGTCAGACGCTGCAGGTCGAGCGCCAGATCGTAATGACGCGAGCGAACCTCGCGCAGCGTGCGAACGAGGCCGCGCAATCCGCCGCCGCGCGGGAGCAGGTGCACGCGCGCGATCGCGGGATGTCCTTCGAGCAGGGGCAGGGCCAGCTCGTGGCTCAACCAGCCGATCTCGACGTCGGGCCGCTCGCGCACCAGAGCGTTGGCCAGGGCCAGGCCATTGACGACGTCGCCGAGCGCGCCGAGGCGGACGATCAGGATGCGCGCGGGCAGATCGGTCGCCATGTCCTGCTCAGTGTGCGAGATCGCGGGCAGCGAGGGGAGCTTCTTGATCCGGCGGAGGAACGCGACGCGTAGACTTCGGCCACGCATGAGCGACTGGTCGGAGCTCGAGCACCTGCCCCCGGACGTGATCACGCAGCGCTCGCCTCGCTCCGTGTACGCGGTGCGCGGCGATCTGGCGGCGGATTTCGAGGCCGCGGGTTACGGCGCGAATTCCCGCGCCGAGCTGCCCGCGTCCGACCTCGCCGGCCGCACGCCTCTGTCGGAGCTCGTGGTCGGCAAGCAGCGCTTCGTCGTGCGCCGCTTCAGCCACGGCGGGCTCCTGCGCTGGCTCACGGGCCGCCGCTATTTGAGCCCCTTGCGGCCCTTCCGAGAGCTGACCCTCGCCAGGCGACTTGCTGGCATGGGCATCCTCGTCCCGGAAGTCGTCGCGGCGCGGGCCACACGCAGCGCCGCGACCTGGGAGCTGGAGCTGGTCTCGCGCCGCATCGAGGGCTCGCTCGACCTGGGCACGCTGCTCCTGCGCCGCGCGCGCGACGCGGTCACGCCGCGCGTCGCGGCCAGCTGCGCGCGTGCGCTGGGCGAGCTGGTCGCGCGTCTGCACCAGCTCGAGTTCCTGCATGCGGATCTGACGCCGCGCAACGTCTTGGTCGAGGCCGATTCCCTGGAGCAGGGAAAACCACGCCTGTGGCTCGTCGACCTCGATGGGTCGCGCTTCGTGCCGGGTCTTTCCGCGCAGGCGCGCACGGAGAATCTCGCCCGATTGTGGCGGCACGTGGCGCGGATGGAGAGCGCGCAGCTCGTCCCCGATGCGCTGCGACTCTGCGCGAGATTCCTTGCGGGCTACGAGCCGAGGCGCATTCCGCGTCACGCGCTGTTCCTGGCGATCGCCGAGCGTCATCGCCGCGCTAGCGGATGGCACGCGGCCGCCAGCGCTCTCGAGCGCGGTGTCGGCGCGCGACGCAGTCAGCCGCGACCCTGAAGTGCCGCGCCATGCCTCGCGCGCCCCGCGCGTTGCATGTGCCAGGGCACGAGCAGCGCGAAGAGCGCTCCGGAGATGCCGTGCGTCCAGGCCAGGGCCGCGCGGGCGAGGGTGTCGGAGCTGCAGGGAAGCAAGGCGCCGCTCGAGATCATCGCGCCGGCGAGCACGATCAGGCCGATGCCGCTCCTGCGCGAGGCCGAGCGCGTCGCAAGCCGCGGCAGGGCGTGGACGCCGAGCAGGAAACCGAGCACCAGGGTCAGGCCGACGGAGCTCACGATGTGGAAGTCGAGAGCCCAGGGTTGCGCCGGATGGTTGTACGCCGAGAACTCGTCGCCGGCAGTCGTCGCGTAGCGCAGCAGCGCGAAGACCAGGGCGCTCGCGCAGGAAACGGCGGCGACGAGGAGGAAAATCAGGCGCAGTCTGGGCGTCACGGGCCTCTCCCGTGCCCGGGGAACGAGGCCTGCATCCACAACGTCCCGTCGCGCTCGAACGTCAGGATCCGCAGCTCGCGTCGCTCGGCGAGGCTCGCCAAGGCGGCGTGATCGAGCACGAAGGCCGCCGTGGACCAGGCGTCCGCGTCCGTCGCGTTCGCGGCCCACACGCAGGCGGCCCAGTGCGCGTCAGCCGGCTCGCCGCTGCGCGGATCCACGATGTGACTCCTGCGCAGGCCTGCGATCGCGAGGCCGCGCTGATCGTCCGCGCTGGTCGCCAGTGATGCGTTGCTCAATTCGAGCTCCCACAGGGGTGCCAGGGCTGCCGGCCTCGGATCGCGGATCTCGATCGGCCAGCCAGCGCCCTCGCGCGGTCCGTCGAGCGCCAGGAATTGTCCGCCGAAGTCAAACAGCGCGCGCGACAGGCCGCGCGAGCGGAATTCCTGGGCGATCTCGTCGAGCGCAGCGCCCTTGCCGATGCCGCCGAGGTCCAGTCGGGCCCGCGCATCCGTCCGCCGCGCCCTGCCCTTGGCGGAGTCGAGCTCGAAGCTTGCCACGGCGCAGGCCGCGCGCGCGGCCGCGTTCTGCTCGGCCGTCGGCTCGCGCTGCGAGGCCTCGGCGGCGCGCCAAAGCTCGACCAGCGCGCCTGCTTCCGCGGCGAAAGCGCCCGCGCTAGCAGTGCGCAGGATTGCCGCGCGCTCGAGCAGGGCGCAGCTGGCGGGGGAGATCGCGCACCAGGTTCCCGGCTCGCTCGCGTTGAGGCGCGAGATCTCGCTGTCCGCGCGCCAGGTGGACCACAGGGCCTCGAGCGTCGCGACGCGCGCGAAGGCGGCATCGGCGGCTGCATCGAAGCTCGCGCGGTCGGAGGTCACCGCGCGCAGCTCGAGCAGGGTTCCCATCAAGAGTTGCGTGCGGGCGAAACTGCCGCTCTTGTCCCCTGCGACCAGGCGAGCGGGAGGAAGCGCGGTCGAAACCGTCGGGATGGTCTGCTCGTCTGCGAACACCAGCGTGGCGATGGCCAGCGCATCGTGAACGGCGTCGGTCAAGGCCCGGCACGACAGCGTGGCCCCCGCGATGTTGCGGATGTCCGAGCCGAGCTTCAGCTCGTCCTGCGCGCCCTTGCCCTGGAACTGCGCGCGCCACTTCTCGCGCCTGACTTCGCCGCCGTGCGATTCGCGATACTCCAGGATCTCGATGCCGCGGACGCGGTTGTCGGCGTCCAGGATCACGAGGTAGGTGATCGGCAGCGACTTGCCGATCACGTCGCCTTCGATCGCGCGCCCCTGGAGCTGCTTGGACGTGCGCGCTTCCCGGTAGGTCCACAAGCGCGGAGCCTGTCGGCCTCGCAAGCGCGGCGTCAGGCTCGCGCGCTGCGCATCGTCCAGCGTCGCTGTCCGCGTGGTGAAGGCGTCGGCATCCGGGAAGGCTCGCGCCAGGGCCTGGGCGAGCCGCGGCGAATCGGAGCTCGCCGGACTCGCTGCTTGCGTTTGGAGCGCGCTGCAGACGGCGGGCAGGCATGCCCCGCCGCAGGCCAGCGCCGTGGCGAGCACACTTCGCAGCAGCGCTAGAACGACCATCCGATGCCGAGGTTGAACTGGTTCTGCGGAGAGCCTGTCGCTTCGTCGTTGCGGATCTGGTAATCGGCCTTGAGCACCAGGTTTTCCAGCGGATACAGACCGATGCCCAGAGTCCACTCGTCGCGATCGCCGTGCGCATCCGCGACGAATCCGGAGGGCACGTCGCGCTGCGTGTCGATGTCGTCGTAGCGCGCGAAGGCGATCGCGTCGGCCCAGCCGTGCTCGCCGCTCTTCCAGGACTCCGGCATCCAGTGCCAGGCCGCTTCGACATACCAGCCGACGATCTCCTTGGAAATCGATTCGCCGGTGACCGTCGAGAGCTCGCTCGCGCCGCCGATTTTTTCGAAAGCCGCCACGCCGCGCAGATCGAGGCGACCGATCGAGTACTCCGCGTCGACAGCGGCGATCAGGAGATCGGCGTCGACGCCCGGATCGCTGCCCTGATTGCCGTTGTCGAGACCGCCGTACAAGCCGCTCAGGCCCAGGCGCAGGGACTGCTCGCTCGCATCGCCGCCGAGCGAATCCAGGGGAAAGAAGTCGAGTCGTCCGCTGACCGCCGGCTGGTGCGCGCTCGGCCGCTCTTCCTGACGTCCGCCGCGAATGCCTTCGAACGCGCTGAAGCCCGTGCCGTCCATGCCGCCGCTGAGGTAGAGCTGGTAGCGCAGGGAAGTGGTGATCTCGCCGCTGACGCCGAGCGCGTCGATCGACCAGGTCGAGGGCAGCACGAAGGTCTCCACGCTCGGTCGCTCGACGCCGTTGAAGCTCGGCGGCTCGTGGCGCAGGTTGACGATTCCCAGCGGCGCGAGCACGCGGCCGACCTGGATGTGGGTGGTGGGGGAGACGCGGAAATCGGTCCACAGCTGCTCGATCGCGATCTCGCCGTTGTCGTCCTCGACGAAGCCGTGCTCGATCTCCGTCTCGCTGTGCAGCTGCACGTTCTCGCTGAAGCTGTAGCCCATGTAGAGCACGAAGCGGTGGATGTCGATCTGCGCGCCGCCGTGCCCGTCGAGATCGTTGTAGTGTTGCTCGCCGTAGCCGCCCCATTGGAAGCGGCTGGCGGCAGAGGAGCCGTCGCGGCCGCGGCGCGCGTCCTCGAGATCGGCCGCGAGGGCAGCGATCTGGGTTTCGTAGCGGGCGCGGTCGGCCTCGCGCGACACCGCGAACTCCTGGCGCAGGGCGGAGAGCTCGGCCTCCAGGCGCGCCAGTCGGTCGGGGGCGGGGTCTTGAGCGATGAAAAGCAGCAGGGATGTGGTGATCATCCAGGGCAGTATATTGAGACTGCGTCTCAACTGCAAAGCAGCCCCGGCTCCGCGGGCGGTTTTCTGCGCTCAGACCAGCTGCGCGCGGGGGTAGATCGGGCCCTGGGCGGAGAGCACGGCCTCGAGCAGCTGCCGCGAGGTCTCGGTGTGGCTCTCGCGCACCTCGACCTTCTCCAAGCGGGCCGATTCGCGGCGCAAGCGACGGCGCAGCTCCTTGACCATCGCGGCTCCGGCCTCGTGCTCGCCGCCGGCGTGCAACACCAGGGCGCGGGTCCCGGTGATCACGATGCGGTCCGCGAGCTCGGCGCCGTGCCGATCCAGGAGCTGCATCGCGCGCGAGGAGTCCGCGAGGGCCTGGGTCAGGTCGCCGCTGGCGTTGGCGATGCGCGACTGGATCGCGAGGCACAGGGCTTCGGCGCGGCTCAGTCCCATCTCGCGCGCCATGCGCGCGACGCGCGAGAGCAGCCGCGGCGCTTCCGGATCGCCCTGCTCCCACAGCAGGATTCCGAGCCACAGCCCGGCCAGGGTCTGGCCGCGGCGATCCTCGATCTCGTTGGCGATCAAGAGCGCCTCGCGCAACCGCGCCTCGGCTTCCTCGGCGCGGTTGATGTCGAGCAACAGCCCGCCCAGCCTCGCGGTCGCTTCCATCTCCAGACGCCGCTCGGCCGCCTGCCTTGCCAGGCGCACGGCGTGTTGCATCGCACCCAGCGCGCGGCCGGGTCTGCCGAGCAACCGGTACAGGCGTCCGCGCAGCATGTGCGCGGCGGAGAGCACGCCGGGCAGGGTCCAATCGTGCGAGTTGCGCAGCAGGGCCAGGGCTTGATCGACCTGGCGCAGCGCGGCTTCGAGCTCGTCCTCGAGCAGGTCGACGACGGCGATCTGCAAGAGAGCCACCGCGCGCTGCGGGTCGTGCACGGCTTTCTCGAGCGCGCTCTTCGCCAGCTCGCGCGCCTGGGCCAGCTCGCCGACGTGGGCCTGGACCGCGGAGAGCCGCCGCTGGGCTTCGGAAACGAGCAGGTCGACTCCGCCAGCTCGCAAACCGAGCTCGACCGCGTTCTTCAGGAAGCCGCGAGCCAGCCCGTACTGCCCCGTCGACACCGCGTGGCGGCCGTGCAGCAGGTAAACGCGCGCCAGGGCGGCGGCGTCGAGCTCGGGCGAGAGCTCGAGATCCGACAATTGATCGAGCCAGGCGCGCTGCTCCTCGCGGTTGCCCAGTCGATCGGCCGCGTCGGCCGCGGCCTCGAGGAATTCGATGCGCAGGATCTCGCGCGCCTTGGTGCGGCCCAGGGTGTCCAGGGCTTCGATGCCCCAGCGCGCGATCGAATGCACGCGCTGCGTCTGGCCGCGCTTGACCATCGCGGTGAGCAGCGGACGCAAGACGCGCAGCAAGGCCGGCGCGTCACCGGCGGCGCGCAGGTGGAAAGCGCGCTGGAAAGCGTCGGCGATGCTCAAGGACTTTCCGCGCCCGGGATCGAGGGCGCGAGCCGCCTGGGCGTGCAGCCGGGCCCGGCTGTCCTCGGCGATGCCGCGGTACACGGCCTCGCGCAAAGCCGGGCGCGCGAATCGGAAGCGATCGCCCGCGGGCACGATCCAGCCCGATTGCACCATGCGGTGCAGAACCTGGGCCAGCTCGGCCTCGCCGACCGGTTGGAAAGCGCGCAGGAGAAAGTCCGTGCTGATCCGGCCGCCGACGATCGAGAGCCGCTGCAGCCAGCGCCGATCCTCAGGCGGAAGCTTCTGGTAGCGCTGGCTGATCAGCGTCGGCAGGGATTCGGGCAGGGGCAAGCGCTCGGGAGGCATGGCCAGCACCAGCGCGCCGTCCTCGCGCTCGGCGCCGTGCGGGTAGGCCTCGCCGCGCTGGATCAGGCCGCGCAGGATTTCCGCGATCAAGCCCGGATTGCCGCGGCTGCGCTGGCGCAGCACCTGGGCGATGCGCAGCCGCGGCGCGGAGTGGTGGAACAGGCGCGTGACGAGATCGACGACCGCCTGCTCGTCGAGCGGCTCGAGCTCGATCCGCGCCGCGAGGGCGCGCGTGTCGAGCGTGCGCTCGAGCTGCTCGAGCATGCGCGGATGGACCACGCCGTCGTGCAGCCGGCGACCGAGCACCAGGAACAGGGGCTTGCCGCTCAATTCCTCGGCGACGCGCGTGAACACGCTCAGCGTCGCCTCGTCGGCGAAATTGACGTCGTCGACGAAGACCACCAGCGGCGAGCGCTTGGAGAGCAGGATCAGCCAGCGCACCAGGGCGGCGACCACGGAAGTCTCGGTGGTGCCGACGAAGCGGCCGTCGAGGGCGCGAGCCAGGGTCTGGGCTTCTTTCGGCGGCGCGACGCGCTCCAGGGCCGCGCGGTCGCGCGCCGAGAGCTGGGTGGTCTGCGGCGGCAGGCGCATCCAGCGCAGCAGCAGGCGCAGCACCGGACCGCAAGGGCGATCCTCCTCGTGGGTCGAGCAGCGGCCGTACAAATACAGCGGAGGTCGCGTCGTGGCCCGCGCCCGCGCGGCGAAGGAGCTCATCAGGCGCGACTTGCCGCTGCCGACCGGGCCCTGCAGCCACAGGGCTCCGCCGCGCGGCGGCCGCGGTCCCGGCGCGCCAGCCGGATCGAAGGCCTCGGCGAGCTGCGCGGTCAGCTCGCCCGCCTCGAGCGGATCGCCGACAGCGGTTCGATACAGGCTCTCGATCTGCGCCAGCTCGCTTTCGCGGCCGACCAGGGGCGTCAGGTGCGCGCTCTCGCGCTCGGCGAGCGGCGCTGTCGAGGCATCGCTGCCCGCGTCGATCTGCGCGCGCCACCATGTCCCGGATTCCGCGTCCTCGAGGCGTTTGGCGAGATCCTTGGCCGAGGGCCGCACGCGCGGATCGCGCAGCAAGGCGTCGCCGAGCACGTGGTCGAGGAAAGGCGAGAGCTGCGGCGCGATGCGCGAGGCCGGCCGATAGCGCGCACTGGCCAGGGCAGCCAGCAATCGATCCGCTCCCTTGGCGCCCAGCGAGCGCACCATCGGCAAGGCGCTCGACGCCGAGCCCTCGAGCTCCTCGCCGACGAAATCCGCGGCGAAGGGGTGAGCGCCGGTCGCCAGCTCGAACAGGCTGACGCCGAGCGAGAACACGTCGCTCTTCTCGTCGCCGGCCTCGCCGCGGGCGCGCTCGGGCGCCAGGTAGGCGAGACTGCCGGGGTTGAATCCGCCCGCGTGGGCCAGCTCGACCGCGCCGGGTTCCTCGCTGCTCGATAGACGCTGCGATTTCGCGTGACGCCGCACGATCCGCCGCGCGAATCCCAGGTCGAGCAGCACGGCGCGGCCGCGGGCGTCCATGCGCATGTTCTCGGGCTTGATGTCGCCGTGGATCCAGCCTGCCGCGTGCAGCGCGGCCAGGCCGCCCGCGAGCTGCAGCGCGATCGAGCGCAAGAGCGGCTCGGAGAGCGGCCCGTGGTCGGTCAAGAGCTTCTCGAGGGTCTCTCCGGGGACGTATTCGCTGAGCAGGTAGGGACCCGAGGCGTCGGTCCCGGCCTGGAGCACGCGCACCAGGCCGGGGTGGCGCACCGACAGGCCGGCCTCGGCCTCGATGGCGAAGGCTCGCCGCGCGTTGGGGTCGTTCGCGAGCTCGGGGTGCAGGCGCTTGAGCGCGACTTCGCTACCCGCCGCCAGGCCTCCGCGCTCCTCGCTGAGGCGCGCGCGCCAGACGCGGCCGGTGGCGCCGGCGCCGATCTCGGCCTCGAGCTCGATGAGCAGGGGCTCGGTCATGCAATGATGAACTCCAAGGCGGGTGCGCTGCCGGCGCGGACGAGGCGGGAGGATAGCACGCAAGGGACTTCAGGAAAGCGCACGCCGCTCGGCCTGCGCGTGAACACCAGCGACTTCTCTCTAGAATAGATCGATGCCCTTCGAGGTCCACAACTCGCTGACCAAGCGCAAGGAAGTCTTCCGCTCGCTCGAGCCCGGCGTCGTGCGCATGTACAACTGCGGTCCGACGGTTTACAGCCGCGCGCACATCGGGAACTTTCGCGCCTTCTTGTTCGCGGATTTGCTGCGCCGCTGGCTCGAGCACTCCGGGTACACCGTCCGCCAGGTCATGAACGTCACCGACGTCGGCCACCTGACCGACGAGATGGCCGGAGCGGGGGAGGACCGCATCGAGGCCGCGGCGCGCCGCGAAGGCCTCGATCCGTGGAAAATCGCCGAGGAATACACGCAACTGTTCCTCAAGGACCTGGCCCTGCTCGGGATCCAGCCGGCGATGGTCTACCCGCGCGCATCCGACCACGTGCCAGAGATGATCGAGATCATCGAAGGCTTGATCGAGAAGGGCAACGCCTACCAGGTCGACGGAAGCGTCTACTTCGAGGTGCGGACGTTTCCGCGCTACGGGCGCCTGTCGGGAAATCGGATCGACGAGACCGAGGCCGGCGCGCGGGTCAGCGTGCGCGAGGAGAAGCGCGATCCCGCGGACTTCGCGCTGTGGAAGAGCGATCCGCACCACTTGATGAAGTGGAAGACGCGCTTCGGCCCCGACGGATTCCCGGGCTGGCACATCGAGTGCTCGGCGATGGCGCGCAAGCACTTGGGCGACCGCATCGACATCCACACCGGCGGCGAGGACAACGTTTTTCCGCACCACGAGTGCGAGATCGCCCAGACCGAGTCGTTCACCGGCGAGCCCTTCGCGAGCTACTGGATGCACTCCAAGTTCCTGCAGGTCGACGGCGGCAAGATGTCGAAGAGCCTGGGCAACACCTACTCCGTCGACGATGTGATCGCGCGCGGATTCTCGGCGCGCGCCCTGCGCTTCGCCCTGCTGCGCGGGCATTATCGCCAACCGCTCAACTACACCTGGGAAGTTCAGAAGGATTCGGCCAGCGCGCTGGCGAGCCTCGACGACATGGTCCAGCGACTGCAGCGCCTGGCGAAGGGCGAGCCGACTTCCGCGAGCGGAGGATCCGAGCTGGTCCTTGGCGCGCGCGCCGAATTCGTGGCGGGCATGGACGACGACCTGAACGTGGCGCGAGCTGTGTCGGCCCTGTTCGGCTTGCGCAGCGCCGTGCTCGAAGGGCGGTTGTCGCGCGCGGCGGCGGTCGAAGCCCAGGCCTTCCTCGCGGAGGTCAACCGCGTGCTCGGCGTGCTCGAGCTGGAGCAGCAGGACATCGGGGCGCGCGTGCAGGCGCGGATCGACGAGCGCCAGGCGGCGCGGAAGAACCGCGATTTCAGGCTCGCGGACAAGATCCGGGACGAGCTGCAGGCCGAGGGAATCGCGCTGGAGGACACCCCCAAGGGCGTCGTCTGGCGCCGCCGCAGTTGACTCGGATCAGGGATAAGGCCGTAAAAAGGCCTGCTCGCCCCGAGGGGCTCCATCTCGGAGCCATGGACCGACGATAACGGCGTCATGTCGTTTTGGTCACATCTGTTGGACCTGTTGAATCCCGGCCGCGTCGCCAGGCGTGCGACCCGCGCTTCGCTGGCTGAAATCCACGCGGCGCGCGCGCAAGCCAGGGTCGATGCGGGAGAAGCGCCTCCCGAAGAGCCCGAAGTCCAGCACAGCGTGGTGGCGGCCGAGGTCGAGACCGAGATGCAGGAGCAGGCCGAGAAGGCCAGCGACATGCTGCAGCTCCAGGCTTCGATCCCGCCCGCACTGCCGCACCGCAGTTTCTTCGCTCAGCACGACCGCGACGAGTCCATGGCCGTGATCCTCGAAGGACCCGAGGAAGAGATCCTCTGGTCGATCGCGCGGCGCATCGAGTCGGGCCGTCTCGACCTGCCCAGCCTGCCTTCGACGAGCATGGCGGTGATCGACCTCGCCAACAATCCGTCCGTCGAGTTCCACGCTCTCGTCGACCAGGTCTCGATGGACCCGGTGCTGTCGAGCGAGCTGTTGCGCACCGCGAATTCCGTGCTCTACGCCAGCGTCGAGCCGATCGACACGCTGCAGTCGGCGATCACGCGCATCGGCTTGCGCGCGCTGCGCTCGATGATCTTCTCGGTCTCGATGCGCGGCACGATCCCGCGCTCCGGCGCGACGGCGGAGTACGCCGACGAAGTCTGGCGCCAGTCCTACTCGGTGGCGATGATCGCGCGCGCGATCGCGCCGGTGGTCGGCGTCGATCCCGAGAAGGCATTCCTGCTCGGCCTGTTGCAGGACATCGGCAAGATCTCGCTGCTCTCGATGCTGTCGAAGGAAGTCAAGGATCCTCGCGGCGCGACGGTGAACCTGGTCGGCCACGTGTTCCAGATGTTCCACCAGGAAGCCGGCGCGGCGATGGCGCGCAAGTGGAAGCTGCCCGCGGAATTCATCTCGGTGGCGGGTTGCCACCACGAGTGGGCGGACAACGACAAGCACACGCGCTCGGCGGCCCTGGCGAACCTCGCCTATCGCCTCGATCTGGCCTTCAGCATGGGAGATCCCGAGCTGCTCGCCAAGGCTCGCGAGCTGCCGGCGCTCGTGTACCTCGCGCCCCAGGAAGATGCCCAGGCGCGCATCCTCGAGCTCGCCCAGGCGACCTACGCCTCGTCTTCGCCCTCGGAATCGCCGGCGCCGTCCGCGCCCGTGGAATCCGTCTCTAGCTCGCCGGAAACAGGAGGAGCATGACCGCTCTGATGAATCTTCTGATCGCGCTCCAGCGCTTCGTGAATCAGCTCGTCCAACCGCCGCGCCTCCGCCAACGACTCGTCGTAGTGGAAGCGCAGCGCCGGCGTGCGCCGCATCGATAGCACGCGGCCGACCTGGCGCTGGATGAATCCCGCCGCCGACTCGAGCATGTGCTCCGCCTTGGAGCGCTCCGACGCGCCGCCGAGCACCGTGTAGCGCACGTGGGCGATCGAGAGATCGGTCGACAGCTTCACGCCGGTCAGCGTGATCATTCCGCCGCGCGGATCGGCGATCTCGAACTCGATGCAGTGAGCGACGCGCTCGTGGATGCGAGCCTCCAGCTTGGCGATCGTGCGGGGACTCGCCATGCCGGGATCAGATCTTCAAGAGTCGCTTGGTGGAGACCATCTTGAAGGCCTCGACCACGTCGCCGATCGCGTACCCGTCGAAATCCTTCAGCGTGATGCCGCAATCGAAGCCCTCGCGGACTTCCTTCACGTCGTCCTTCTCGCGGCGCAGGCCCGCGATCTGGCCGGTGTAGATCACGCTCTTGCCGCGCAGCACGCGCACCTTGCTGTCGCGCGTCACGCTGCCGTCGATGACGTGCGAGCCGGCGACGCTGCCGAACTTGGACGACTTGAACAGCGCGCGAACCTCGGCGTGGCCGACGACCTGCTCGGAAACTTCCGGAGCCAGGGTGCCTTCCATCATGCTGCGCAGATCGTCGAGCATCTCGTAGATGACTTCGTAGGGCCGGATGTCGACGCCGGTGCGATCGGCCGCGCTGCGCGCCTTCTCGTTGATGCCGACGTGGAAGGCCAGAACGGTCGCCGACGAGCTCGCCGCCAGGTTGACGTCGTTCTCGGTCACGGTGCCCAGAGCCGAGTGCAGGAGGCGCACGTCGACTTCGCTGTGGACCAAACCCTCGATCTGCTGCTTGAGCGCTTCGAGCGAGCCCTGCACGTCGGCCTTGAGCACGACGTTGACGGTCTTCTTGTGCTGGTCGGACAGGGCCTGACCCAGGCTCTCCGCCGTGATCGCGCGGCGTTCCGCGAGCGACATCATGCGGTTCTTGCGCGCGCGTTCCTCGGCGACCGCGCGGGCCTCTTCGAGGCTCGGCACGACGTGGAATTGATCGCCGACTCCCGGCAATTCGGACAGACCAGAAACCTGGACCGGCATCGACGGACCGGCTGTTTTAATGGCGTGGTCGCGGTCGTCGTGGATCGAGCGCACGCGGCCGTAGCCCTCGCCGGCGAGCACCACGTCGCCTTGCGCGAGCGTGCCTTCCTTGACGAGCAGGTAAGCGACGCGCCCCTTGCCTTCCTGGACCTCGGCCTCGAGCACGACGCCCGACGCGGGGCCGGCGTGGTGGCTCTTGAGGTCGATGACTTCGCTCTCGAGGATCACGCGCTCGAGCAGGGCGTCGATGCCCGTGCCCTGCGTGGCGGAGACCTCGACCATGCCGATCTCGCCACCGTATTCCTCGGCGAGCAGACCGTGGCCGGTGAGCTGCTGCTTGACTCGCGCGGGATTGGCTTCGGCCTTGTCGACCTTGTTGAGCGCGACCACGATCTTCGAGCCGGCCGCCTTGGCGTGGGCGATGGCTTCGACCGTGCTCGGCATCACGCCGTCGTCCGCGGCGACGACCAGCACCACGATGTCGACGGCCTGGGCGCCGCGCGCGCGCATCGCCGTGAAGGCCTCGTGGCCCGGCGTGTCGAGGATCGTGATCAGGTGACCGGACTTGCTGGTGACCTGATAAGCGCCGATGTGCTGGGTGATTCCGCCGGACTCGCCCTGGGCGACGCGCGAATCGCGGATCTTGTCGAGCAGGGTGGTCTTGCCGTGGTCGACGTGACCGAGGAAAGCGATGGTCGGCGGGCGCGTGGCGAGGTCGGCCTGGTCCACTTGACCGCGGGCCTGCACGAGCTTGTCGCGCATCATCTGCTCGGCCTCGAGGGTCTCCGAGACCTTGAGCGTGACCGAGAATTCTTCCGCGAGCGTGGTCGCCGTGTCCGACTCGAGCACCGAGTTGATGTTGATGCCCAGGCCGTACTGGGTCATCGCGATGGTCAGGACCTGGCTGGCCTTGACCGACAGGGCGTCGGCGAGCTTCTTGACGGTCACCGGTGCTTCGATCGTCACCTCGGTGCCCGACATCGGCGAGGTGCCGGCCGGCACGGCGGGTGCGCGCGGTCCACCGGGAGCGCGAGCCGCGCCGGGAGCTCCGGCCGGTGCGCCGCGGCGGCGCAGGAAGCGCGACGATTCCTTCTCGCGCAGCTGCGAAGCGGTCAGGCTTCCGCGCTGAGCGTGGTCGCCGCGCACCAGGGCGCGCTTGCGGTCGTTGCCGAAGGTCGGCTGGACGTTGGGCGCGACATCGTCCTTCGAGCGCAGCTTGCGCGTCTGGGTCTGAGGCCGCTGCTGGGTCTGGACTTTCGAAAGATCGACGAAGCCGACGACCTTGCCGGGCCGGCGCTGGTGGGCGGGCTTGACCAGCTCATCCTTCGGCGGAACGGCCTTGGCGCCGGCGCCCGCGAGCGTGCGAGTCGCGTCGCCGCCCGCATCGGTGTCCGGACCGCGCGGAGCGGTCGGCGTCGTGACGCGCGCTGCCGGCGAAAGCACGTCGCGGTCGGATTCGGGCTCGATCTCGATCGGCTCGAGCACGTCGAGCCCCGCCGTGGCCTCGGCCTCGGCCTGAGATGCGTAGCTGGATGCGGGGAGCTCCTCGACCGTTTCGGCATGGGGCGTCTCGGCCCGCGCGGGGGCTTGCGGCTCGGCGACGCGCTCCGCTTTGGTGTCCTCGCGATGCGCGGCAGCCGCCGGCTGGGCTTCCGCGGGCGCGGCAGGCTCGTGCGCTCGCGCGGGCTCGCTGCGCACTTCCCGAGTTTCCTTCGCGGGTTGCGCGCGGACCTCGGGCGCGGGCTCGGCGCGCGCGGGGCGCTGCGGAGCGGCGGGAGCAGGCGCGGGCGGCGTTTCGACAAGGCTCTCGGCGGCTTCGCTGGGCTCGGCCTCCGCGGCGGGCTCTTCGTCGGCACCCGGGACCGAGTCGACCGAGGTGCGCTTCTTCTTCTTGCGCCCGATCAGGCCGCCGGTCAGCTGGCTGGTGGGCTCGGCCGCGGCAGGCTTGGCGACCAGGCCGTAGGCCTCGAGCCGTCCCTGCACGCTCAAGAGCGTGAACTCGTCGAGGGCCGATTGCGGCCCCTTGACCTCGCTGAACCCCATGGCCTGGAGTTTTGCGACAAGCACCTGGGCGGGAATGCCCAGGTCTTTCGCTAGCTCGTGGATTCGCTTTTTCTTCGTCGTCACAAGGCCCCTAGGATGGAAAACGCCGGTTCGCTGCATGCAGCAGCGGAGCAGCAAGGATATCGATTGTTCGTGGTGCCGTGGGAGCCGACGGCGCGGTCAGGACTTGGAAGCCCCGTTTTCGGACTCGTCAGCGCTGCGGGAGCGCGCGGCGTCCTCGAGGGCTTCGTCGATCGACGGCGGGCTCCCGGTCGGGCCGCGGGGCACGCCGCCGCCCTCGCCGGAGAGTCCCTCGGACTCGAAATCGGCGCGGGTCTTGATGTCGATGTCCCAACCGCAGAGGCGGCTCGCCAGCCGCACGTTCTGGCCTTTCTTGCCGATCGCGAGCGACTGTTGATCCTCGTCGACGATCACCACCGCGGTGCGCTTGTCGACGTCGGGATAGATGTTGTCCAGGTGGATCGTCGCCGGCTTGAGACCGTTCATGATCAGGGTCTCGAGCGAGTCGCTCCAGCGGATGATGTCGATGCGCTCGCCGCGCAGCTCGTCGATCACGGCCTTGATGCGCGATCCGCGCACGCCGACGCAGGCGCCGATGCAGTCGATCTTCGGATCCTGGGAGATCACCGCCATCTTCGTGCGGTAGCCCGGCTCGCGGACCACGCGCTTGATCTCGATGATCGAATCGGCGATCTCGGGGACCTCGAGCTCGAACAGGCTGCGCACCAGGTCGGCGTGGGCGCGGCTGACGATGATCCGAACGCGCGGACCGTCCTTGCGCACCTCGACCACGATCGCGCGGATCCGGTCGCCGGGGGCGAAGGTCTCGCCGCGCACGCGCTCTTCCTTGGGCAGGTAAGCCTCGACCTTGCCGAGGTTCACGACCAGCTCGTCGCCGTCGTAGCGCTGGACGTTTCCGTTGACCAGCTGCCCGACGCGGTTCTCGTACTCGTCGTAGAGCACGTCGCGCTCGGCCTCGCGGAACTTCTGCAGCATCACCTGCTTGACGGCCTGGGCGGCGATACGGCCGAGCTCTTGCAAATCAAATTCGTAGACCTCCTCGTCGTCCTCCATCGAGATCTCGCCGCTCTTGCGGTCGATCTTGACCATCAGATCCTCGCCGGCGCCCAGGCGCTTGCGGGCGCCCAGAGCCAGGGCTTCTTCGAGAGCCTGGAAGATGACCTCCTTGGGGATGTCCTTGTCGCGGTGAATGACGTCAATCATCCGCAGGAAGTCGTCCTTGTTCATGGCTCTGGGTGGTTGGAAGGGAGGTGGAGAGGACCGGCGCGGACTGGCTCGACGACGCTGCCCCCGAATCGTCCCGCGCGGGGACGTCGGGGACCCGCCGAAGACACACGGGGTCACACCGGGGTGAAATGGATTGTCTTGGAACGAAGAAAGCGGGTCGCCCCGCTCTCGAAAGCACACCTTTCCCTGGCTCGGGCCCCTGGGGCCGGAGAGAGTTCGGTGCGACAGTTTGGTATATCCACTGTCGCCAGTCAACGGCGCGAGCCTCGCTCCAGCGCGTCCGACCCGCGGCCGCCGCCGCGCTGGTGGCGGCGGACTGCGCGAATGACCCAAGGGCGCCTGGCCATGGCCGATCAGCTTTTCCCGCATAGGACGCCCTCGGATGGCGGCGCCGCGCTCGAGCAGGGCCTGACGGCCGCTCGCGCTGGGGTCGAAAAAGTCCGACGGGCGTGGGGAATTCGAGGACTGCTCGTTCTCATCGCTTCCCTGTGCTGCGCCCCGGCTGGAGCGGCGCTCGCTCAGGGTCCGAGGGATGATCTTCCCGCGCTGGTGCGCGAGCTGGAAAGCGGCGACTTCGCGCGGCGCGAGGCGGCGCTGAAGACCTTGTCCAGCGCGGGCAGCTCCGCGGCGAGCGCAGCTCTGAACGATTTCGAGCGGGCTCCCGCTCCGGCGAGGGCCTTGCGCGCCCAGGTCATTCGTCTGCAGGCCGACAGCTCGCTGCTCGCCCTGGTGCTGTCCTTATGCGGCGACTCGAGCGCCGCAGTGCGCAAGGAATTCGCGGGCTACCTCGGCCGCGCCCTGCGCGAGCATCCGACGCCGGCCGCGGCGTCGATCGAGCGCGCGGTGGCGGCTCTCGCGGAATTCGCCGCGAGCGACGTCGAGGGCGGCGTGCGCACCCAGGCCCTGGAGGCTCTGTCGCGCGCGGACAGCGAGCCCGCGGCTCGCGCACTGGCGGAGCTCACGCGCAAGCTCGCCTCCAGGGAAGCGGCCTTCGCGGCCCGCGCCCTGTCGATTTCCCCGCGCGCGGGCGGGCTGGTGCTCGAGCTCGTGCAGTCCAGCTTCGACGAAGCGGGCTCGCGTCTGGGCGAGGAGGCCCTCGCGGTGTTGCTCGCGGAGGGATACGGACCGTCGCTCGCGGAAGCGGATCGCGGCGGGCTCGATCCACGCTCGCGCCGGCCGCTGTTCCTCGGCGGGCGCGATCCCTCTCCGCAGATTCGCGCTGCCAGCGTCCAGGCCTTCCGGGCCTTCCTCGGTCGCGCGCAATTCCTGGGCGCCACGGCGCGCGCCGAGGAAGTCGCCTCCGCCCTCGCCGGCGAAGTCGCCGATCCCGCGCGCGTCCTCGAGGCCAGCGCCCTGTTCAGCTTGACGACCGGAGGCGATGCGTCGCGCGCTCTGCTGGCCCTCGATCGATGGACGGCGCTGTTCGAGCCGCTGGATTCCGCCGATGCGCGCTCGCGCTTCGATCTCGCCGTGGCCCAGACCCTGGCCGCCGCAGCCCAGCTCGCGGACGGCCAGGCCGAGCGGGCTTCGTCGCGACTCGAAGCGGCGCGGACCCTGCTCGCGGGACTTGCGTCGGAATCGCTGGAGCGCGCGGGCGAGGTCGGCGCCGAGCTCGCTTCCGAAGTGGCCGGCGAGCGCGCGGTGGTCGAGTGTTACGCGCTGCTCGCGCTGCTGCGCTCCGGCAAGAGCTTCGATTCGCCCGAATGCCGCGTGGTCGCGCGCGCGGTGCACGAGCTCTCGCTGCGCGCGCAATTGCTCCAGACCGGCGGTGCCCTGCGCACCTGGACCGGGGATCTCGATTCGCTCGCGCAACACCCTCACGGTCCTTTCGATCTCCTGCTTTCCAACCCGCAATGGGAGCGGGGATTGGGCGCGCATCCGCTCGACTTGAAGCTCGCGCTCGGACGCGCGCTGGCCGCGGTCGTGCCCGACGAGCTGCCAGGGTTCGACGTGCCCGAGCAGAGCGCCAAGGATCTGGACGGGCAGCGCATCGCGCTGATCGAGCAGATCGAGGAGGAGCGGCTCGATCAGGTGCATCGAGAGCTCGCGCGCACACCGGCCGATGCCCCGGAGCGAGCGGAGCTAGAGAACGCCTTGCGCGTGCTCAGCGCCGAGGCCAGGTCGGAGGAAGTCGGCTTGCACCGCGTGCGCCTGCCCTCGGCGCTCGCGATCGAGCTCGCCGGCGATCTGCGCGACGAGGGGCGCAGCGAGGAGGCGCGAACCCTGGCGGCGCGTGCCAAGGACGACCTGACCCAGGCCGATTTCCTGTTCGGCGGTCCCTACGTCCAGGAGCAGATCGCGCGCGCGGAATCGATCGTGGGTTCCTGCGCGACCGACGAAGGCAAGCCCGAGGACGCGGAGAAGATCCTGCTCGGCGCCCTCGATCGTCTGGAGAAGATCGCAGGCGTCGGCAAGGACGACCTGGCCTCGAGGTCACTGCGCTCCTCGGTGTTGATCAGCCTGGCGGTCAACGCCAACGTCAAGCTGCGCGACACGGCCAAGGCCCTCGCCTACTTCGAGCGCGCCTTCGAGCTGCGCCAGGACGATTTCACGCGCACCCTGCTCGCCTGCTACCGCGCGCGCGCAGGCCGGGCGGAGGAGGCCCGCGCGCTGCTGCGTGAGATGCCGGAGTCGCCCTACAACTACTACAACCTGGCCTGCACCTTCGCCTTGCTCGGCGACAAGGAGCTGGCGCTCGACTACCTGGCGCGCGAGTTTCAGTCCGGCAAGAAATCGGCGGGCGCGATCGAGCGCCAGCGCGTGTGGGCGCGCACCGATCCCGACCTGGCGAGCCTGCAGAGCGATCCGCGTTTCTCCGCGCTGGTCGGGAAGTAGCCGAGCCTTCCATGCACGTGCTCGTCACCACCGGCCGCGGCCGACGCTGGCTCCTGTCGGGCCATCCCTGGCTGTTCGAGAACGACGTGGCCTCCGGCATGAGCCCGGAGCTCTCGCCCGGCGAACTGGTCGAAGTCCGCGGTCCGTCGGGCGAGTGCCTAGGCCACGGCCACTTCAGCGCCGCGTCGAAGATCCGCGTGCGCCTGGTCGCGCGCGGCGAGCAGGCGGTCGACGAAGCCTTCTGGCGCGCGCGCGTCACGCGCTGCGTCGCGCTGCGCGCGGAACTCGGCATGGGCGACCCTGAGGGCGCTTGTCGTTTGATCGGCGGCGACGCCGAAGGCTTTCCCGGCTTCATCGCCGACCGCTATGCGGACGCCCTGGTCCTGCAGTGCGGCACGGCGGGAGCGGATCGCTCGCGCGATCTGTGGCTCTCGCTGTTGCGCGAAGAGCTTCCCTGGCTGCGCTGCGTCGTCGATCGCTCCGACGCTGCCGTGCGCAAGCTCGAGGGGCTCGTGCCGCGCACCGAGATCCTGCTGGGAAGCGTCGACGGCCCGCTGCAAGTCCGCGAGGGCGAGCTGCGCTACGAAGTCGACCTGCTCGGCGGCCACAAGACCGGCCATTACCTCGACCAGCGCGAGAATCGAAAGCTCGCGGCGAGCTTCGCGAGCGGGCGCGCCTGCCTCGACGTCTTCAGCTACGACGGCTTGTTCGGCGTGCGCGCGGCGCTGGCCGGCGCGACGCGAGTGGTCTGTCTCGATCAGGCCGCGCGCGCCGGCGAGCGCACCCTTGCCAACGCCGCGCTCAACGGCGTCGCGGACCGTGTCACGTTCGAGCGCGTCGACGCGATGAAGGATCTGCGCGCGCGCGTCGAGCGCGGCGAGACCTGGGGCATGGTCGTGCTCGATCCGCCGGCCTTCGCGCGCAACAAGCGCGAGCTGCCCGGCGCGATGCGCGGCTATCGCGAGCTGAATCTGCGCGGCATGCAATTGCTCGAGCCCGGCGGAATCCTGGTCAGCGCGTCCTGCTCGCACGCCATGTCCGCCGCCGATTTCACGGCCAGCCTGCGCGAAGCCGCGGCGGACTCCGGTCGGCGCGCGTACCTCGTGGCCTTGTGCGCGGCCGCGGCGGATCACCCAGCGCTCTTGACGCTGCCGGAGTCGAGCTACTTGAAGTGCGCCTTCGTGCGCGTCGAGTAGTCCTCGCTTGAGCGCGACGAAGCCCTCGGATATCGTGCTGGCTCGCATGCAATCGGGACTTCGCATCACCGTGAACGGCAAGCCTCGCCAGGTGTCCGCCGGGTCGAGTCTCGCCGATCTCGTGCTCGAGCTCGGCCTGGGCGGCGCCGCGGTCGCGGTCGAGAAGAACCACGCGCTGGTGCGCGCGCGCGACCAGTCGGCGACCGTCCTCGCCGAGGGCGACGAGATCGAGGTCGTGACGCTGGTGGGTGGCGGGTAGCCGTGCCTGAAATCCCCGATCACGAGAGCGATGCGCCGCTGGCGGTGGGCGGCATCTCGCTGCGCTCGCGCCTGTTGGTCGGCACCGGCAAGTACGCGAGCTTCGAGGAGACGCGCGCGGCGCTGGAGATCTCCGGCAGCGAGTGCGTCACCGTCGCGGTGCGGCGCGTCAATCTCGACGCGGCCAAGGGACCGTCGCTGCTCGATTTCATCGATCGCAAGCGCTTCCACATCCTGCCGAACACGGCCGGCTGCTTCGATGCGGCGAGCGCGATCCGCACCGCGGAGCTCGCGCGCGCGATCCTCGACACGCCGCTGGTCAAGCTCGAGGTGCTCGGCGATGCGAAGACCCTGCTGCCCGATCCGGTCGGCACGCTCGAAGCGACTCGCGAGCTGGTCAAGCAGGGTTTCCAGGTGCTCGTGTACTGCTCCGACGATCCGCGCCTGTGCGTGCGCCTCGAGGAAGCCGGCGCCGCGAGCGTCATGCCCGCCGGCTCGCCGATCGGCTCGGGCCAGGGCGTCCTCAATCCCAATGCCCTGCGTATCATCCTCGAGCTCGTGCATGTGTCCGTGATCGTCGACGCGGGCGTGGGCACGGCTTCGGACGTCGCGCTGGCGATGGAGCTCGGCGCCGCGGGCGTGCTGCTCAATACGGCGATCGCCGGCGCGCGCGAGCCGCTGCGCATGGCCGCGGCGATGCGCGACGCGTGCAAGGCGGGGCGCCAGGCCTTCCTCGCCGGCCGCATCCCGCGCAAGCTCTACGCCAACGCAAGCTCTCCGCTCGAAGGAACCATCGCACCCGCCGCCGGCAGGGCGCCGTGATTTTTTTCGACGACCCGATCCAACTCGAGGAGGGATCGCGCGAGCTGGCCCTCGCTGGAGCCGCCCTGGCCCTGGCTGGACTCGCCCTGACGCCGGTCTGCACCGCCCTCGCGCGACGTTTCTCGCCCAAGGCGGCGGTGTTCTTCGCGCGCTGGCGTTTCCTGCACGCCGCGCTGGTCGCGGCGGCCTTCGTCGTGTTTTCGCAGCTTTCCATGCTGCTCGTCGAGCTCGCGGCTCCCGGCTTGCACTTGCCGAAGGAACTTTCGCCGATCGTCGCCGGCGCGCTGGGCTTTCTGCTGACGGGCCTGCTCGTCTTCGCCCTGGCCGCCCGTCTCGATCCCGACGGGATCCGCTCGCTCGGCCTGCGCGCCTCAGGATCGCTGCGCGCGGCCGCGGTGGGCATCGGTTGCTACCTCGTAGTCCTGCCGGGGCTGATCGGCGTCTCGCTGCTCTGGCCCTGGCTGCTCGAGCGGCTCGGCCGCGATTTCGAGATTCCTGAGATCGCCGTGCAACTGCAAAGCCTCAGCGGCGGCCCGCGCCTCGCCGGCGCCCTGCTCGCGATCCTGGTCTTCCCGTTCTTCGAGGAGCTCCTGTTCCGCGGTTTCCTGCAGCCGCTCTTCGTGCAGAACCTCGGCGATCGCGGCGGCGTGTTCCTGACCAGCCTGGTCTTCGCCCTGCTGCACGGCGACAGCGCTTTCCTTCCGATCCTCGCCCTGGCGATCCTGCTCGGCAGCCTCAAGCTGCGCACCCAGCGTCTGTCCGCCCCCTTCGCCGTCCACGCCCTGCACAACGCGATCGTGTTCCTGACCTTGGGCCTGGGGGACGCGGCTTGAGATTGCGCGGACGCGCTCGCGCTGCGATCCTGCTGCGATGACTTCCTTTCCCGCCCAGGGTCTTTTCCGCCGCGTCGAAGGCGGGGCCTTCGTCGCCCACAACGCGACGGTCACCGGCCGTGTCAGCCTGCACGAGGACGTCGGCATCTGGTTCGGCTGCGTGGTGCGCGGCGACGATGCGCCGATCACGATCGGAGCGCGCACCAACGTGCAGGACCTGACCATGATCCATGCGGACACGGGCAAGCCCAATGTGATCGGACAGGACGTGACGATCGGCCATCGCTGCGTGCTGCACGGTGTGCAGATCGGCGACGGGGCCTTGATCGGGATGGGCGCCGTGCTGCTCGGCGGCAGCGTGATCGGCGAGTGCGCGCTGGTCGCCGCCGGCGCCGTGGTGCGCGAAGGTTTCGTCGTTCCCTCGCGCACGCTTGTCGCGGGCGTGCCGGCGAAGATCGTGCGCGAGCTCAAGCCGGAGGAGAGCGCGATGCTCCTGCACTCGGCCGCGGATTACGTGAAGAAGATCCGCCAGTACCTGTGAGCACGCTGGACGCATCCACCGACACGTACGCGGAGCGGCGCGCGCGCCTGTTCGCGGCCCTCGACGGCTTGCCGGCGGTCGCGGTCGCCTTTTCGGGCGGTGTCGATTCCTCGGTGCTCCTGCACGCGGCCCACGCACGGCTCGGAGCGCGGGCGATCGGCGTGATCGCCGACTCGGCTTCCTTGCCGCGCGCGGAGCTCGAAGCGGCGCGCGACGTCGCGCGCGCGATCGGTGTCGAGCTGGTCGAGCTCGCGACCGAGGAGCTCTCCGATCCGCGCTACCAGGAGAACGCGGGAGATCGGTGCTACTTCTGCAAGCATGCGCTGTTCACGGGGCTGGACGAGCTGTGCCGCGCGCGCGGGATCGCTTTCCAGGCTTTTGGCGAGATCGCGGACGATCTGGCGCTGCTGCGGCATGGCTCGCGAGCGGCGAGAGAGTTCGGCGTGCTCGCGCCCTTGTCGCAGGCGGGATTCACGAAGGCCGATGTGCGCCGATACGCCGCGGAGAATCGGATCGCGAGCGCGGACAAGCCGGCGAGCGCTTGCTTGGCGTCGAGATTGCCGACGGGGACGCGCGTGACGCGCGAGCGGCTTGCGCGAATCGAGCGCGCCGAGAGCAGCTTGCGCGAGCTCGGCTTCCGCGTGCTGCGCGTGCGCGACCATGAGCCGCTGGCGCGCGTCGAAGTCGGCGCGGAGGAGTTGATTCGCGCGCGGGGGCTCGAAGCGGAGATTACCGCGCGGCTGCTCGGGCTCGGATTCGAGCGCGTCGAGCTCGACAGTTACAGCGCTCCTCGCGCCACGTACGGAGTCAGGTGAATTCGTCCGGAGTGGTGCGGGCAGCCAGCGCGTCGCGGAGCGGCGCGCGGGCTGCCCGCACCACTCCGGACGAATTCACCTGACTCCTTAACGCTGGAACAGGGGCAGGAAGCCCTGCGGGATTGCGAGGACCAGCGAGTTGACCGCGGTCGCGTAGGCAGCGCCGAACTGCGCATCGCTCCAGGATCCATCCGGCGCCTGCTCGCTTTCGAGCTGGGCCACGAGCTTGGCGCGCCACTCTTCCCATAGCCGCAGGTCGGACGCTTGCCACAAGGCCTGGGCGACGTACAGCCGCTCGTAGTGCGGGTAGCGCGACTCGCCGATCTCGCGCTCTCGCTCGCGCGCGGTGAAATCGCGGGCGAGGCAGTCGAGTCCGCGCGTGATCGCCGGCCCGTCGTACACGCCGGTCGCGTTCAAGGTTGTCAGGCTGGCCGCGGTCAAGGCCGCCGAGGTCCGGTTCTGGTTCAGCGCGTAGCGGAACGATCCGTCCTCGCTCTGGCAGCGGCGGATGTAGTCGACGGCGCGGGCGATCACGGCCGGATCGACGTGCACGCCGGCGCCGTGAGCGCTGCGCAAGGCCTGGACGAGGCAGACGGTCACGGAGTTCTCGTGCTCGTAGGTGGCCTCGGGCTGGTACATCCATCCGCCTTCGGTGCCTTGAGCGGTCTCGATCAGGTGGACCGCGGCTTCGAGCGCCGACTTGAGGCGCGCGCCGCGCGGCGTGGTGGGGGACATGGCAAAGGCCTCGGCCATCGCCAACGTCGCGAAGCCGTGGCCGTGCATGCGCGAGAGCTCGTCACCGTCGCTCGAGATGTAGCCCTTGTGCTTCGATCCCGGCGCGAGATCGCAGCGCGTCACCAGGTAGTCGATCGTGCGCGAGAGCTCGGCGCCCTGGGGCCCGCGATCGGGAGTGCTGCCGCCGGCCATGTAGGCGAGGGCGCCCAGGGCCGCGACGGCGACAGGAACCGAGTGCTCGGCTCCGCTGGTCGGGAAGGATCCGTCGAGCGAAGCCGCCTGCAGCTTCGCGAGGTAGACGAGTCCCTTCTCCAGGGATTTCTGCGCCAGGGCCTCGCGCTCCTCGCGCCTGCGCGTCTGGGCATCGCCGCCGCGCAGGCCCGCTTCCTCGCGGCCGGCGGGGAAGGGAGGCACGGCGGGTTTCTGTGTCTGGCTCACGACGCTCGCGACGTCGAGGCCTGCCCAGGCGGGCAGGGCAAGGGCCAGGAGCACGAGACGTCGCATCGCGGTTTCGCCGAAGCTCTCAGTGTCGCTCGAGGCTCTGCAGCTTGCGGTAGTAGCCGTCGATCCAGTCGCGGTACTGCGGCGGCAGATCGGAAGCGCCCTCGACGCGGAAGATCTCGCGCGCGCGCACGGGCAGATCTCCCCAGCGATCCGCTCCGTTCGCCGCGGAACCCGGAGCGGTCTTCGCCGCCGGCGGCTTCTGTCCCTCGCGGTTGGAGTCCTGGCGATTGGGATCGTCGGGTTGCTTGGAGTCCTTGGGCACGTCGGCATCGCCGGGCTTGTCGGGTTTTTCGGGCTTGGAGCCCGGCTGCTTGGGCGTCGCTTCGCGGCCGGAGGGCGTCTTGCCCTGCTTGTCCAATGGCGAGCTGCCGCCCTTGCCTTGCTTGGGCGGGCCGTCCGACGGCGAGCCCGACTGGTTCGAATTCTTGTTCAGCTGCTGCGCGATCTGCAGCATGCGCTGGATCTCGGTCTGCGCCTGCTGGCTGTCGCGCGCGGCGCTCTCGAGCAGCTCGCCGACATTTTGCGGCGTCTTCGTCTGCTGGCCGGCCTTCAGCAATTCCTCGATGCCGGAGCCCACGACCGGCTTGACCGGCACGCGACCGGCCGCGGCTTCGAACATCTGCGTGTCGATCGCGCGCAGGCGGTTCTCGACCTTGGCGAACAGCTCGAGCAGCTCCTTCTTCAAGCCATCGTCGGGCTGCGAGCCGGGCATCGGCGGCAGGTGCAGGCGCTCCTTCTCCGGCTCTTCGGGCTTCGGCGGTGTCTGGTCGGGTTTGGCGGGCTCCTGGCCGAAGGCCAGCGGGAGCGCGAGCAACCCGAACATCAGCGCGGCGCGTTGGATCTTCATGGCATACCTCTGAGGGGTGGCGCGGTTCATTGCTCGCTCGGATCGGGCAGGCCGAGCTTCTTGCGGAATCTCTGGAACAACCCGGTCGTGCGCTCGTGCTGCTCCGCGAGCCGTTGCACGTCGATCAGGACGCGCGGATCGATTTCCGCGCCTTGGGTCGCGAGCTCGGGATACAAGGCGAGCAGGTGGTTCAAGCGGTTCACCGTGTCGGCCTCGAGCGTCGCGAGCAGCTTCAACTCAGCCGAATCGGCGACCAGCGGGTCTTTCTTGTCCTGCTGGTTCTTGCCCTCGTCCTGCTGGCCTTGCTGTTGCTTCTCGCGCTCCTCGTCCTCGCGCCGCTGGCGCTCGGCCTTGAGGGCCTCGATCAGCTGCACCAGCCCGCGCTCGATGTCGTCCTGCAAGGACTGGGTGCGATCGCCGCTCTGCCAGTCGCCGGTCTCGTCGAGATCCGTCGCGACGCGCGCGAGGTCCTCGCCAAGTCCCTGCAGCACGGTCGCGAACACCACGGCATCTTCCTTGGACAGGGCATCGGCCATCTGCGTGCAGCGCGTGCCGACGGCGGCTTCGTCCTTCGCGATGCGCTTGAGCGCCAGGCGTTGGGCGCGCGAGGGCTTCTCGCCGCTCTCGCGTTTGCTGTCGACTTCGCGCGTCGAGACCTTGCTCTCGCGGTGGGTCTTGACCAGGGCCTCGAGCTCCTCGCCGATCTTGAACAACAGCTCTTCCTGGCGCAGGCGCTGGTACTCGTCCTCTTCCTCCTTCAAGTCCTGCTGAGCCTTCTCGAGCTCCTTCTGGACCTCGGCTTCGGCTTGCTGGGCCTCGGAGAGATCGCCCTCGTCCAGCGACTGACGCGCCTTGGAGGCCTCGGTGCTCGCCTGGTCCAGGCTCGGCAGGGGCTTGGCGTCCTTGCGCTCGCGGTTGCGCTTGGCGAGGTCGAGCAGCTGCTTCTTGATCTCCTCCTGGGTGGCGGCCTGCTCGCCGGACTGCTGCTTGGCTTCCGGAGAGCTGGCGCGCGAGCCTGACTTCAGCGCCTCCTGTGCCTTCTGCAGTTGATCGAGGGCCTGGCGCTGCTCGCTGGCGGCCTGGGCTTCGCGGCCCGCCTCCAGCTTTTCCGCGGCGCGCTCCATGGCTTCCTTCGCCTGGGAGAGGCTCTGCTCCACCTGCTCCTGCGACTGCGGCGTGAGTTGCGCGCCTTGCGAAGCCTGGCTCGCTTTCTGGGCCGCTTCGGCGAGGGCGCTCTGCGCCTGGGCGCGCTGCGCTTGGGCGGCCTTGGCTTCGGGCGAGCTCGAGGCCGACTTGCGCGCCTCGCCCAGCGCTGCTTGAGCCGCTTCCAGCGACTCCTTCGCGCTCTGCGCCGCGGACTGCGCCGATTCGCTGGCCTGACTCTTCGCCGCCGAAGCGGCCTGGCGCATCGATTCGGCGGCCTTCTCGAGCTCGGAGCGCGCGCGCTCGCCGGCCGCGTTCTTCGTCTGCGGCAATTGCTCGAGGCCCTTCTCGATGCGTTCCGCTTCGAGAGCGGCGGCCTCCTGCGAGCGGGCCAGGGCCTCGGGCAGGGCGCGTTCCTCGGCCAGGGCTCCGTCCAGCGTGCGCGCGGCCTCTTCGGTCGCGCGCGCCGCGTCAGCGGCCTTGGTCTGCGCCACGGCGGCGTTCTCGCTTTCGCGCGCGCTGGCCTCGCTGGGATCGGATTGCGGCTTGCCGCCCTGGCCGGGCTCGGCGGAGGACTTGGACTTCGCCTCGGCTGCCTTGGCGGCCGCGGCACTCTCTTGCGCGTGCTCGAGGGCGGCCTGTGCATTGCGTGCGGCCTCGCCGGCGACGCTCGCGGTCTTCGCGAGCTCGGCCAGTTGCTCCTGAGCCTTGGCTCGCGCCGCTTCCGCGCTGGCTTCGAGCAGGGCCGCGTTGGCTTCGAGCTTGCGCGCCTGGGCTTCGAGCTCGCTCGCCGCCTGCTCGCGCGCGCCGCTGCCCTGATCGGCGCTGTTCTCGAGGTCCTGAGCGCCCTTGCGCAGAGCTTCGCCGGCCTTGGCCGTCTCCGGATCGCGCGAGGCGCGCTGGCGGCGCTCTTCGCGCTCGGCCGCGTCCGAAAGTTCCGAGGCCGCGTCGTGGGCGGCGCGCGCCTGCTTGGATTCCTTCGCGGCGGGAGTGGTCTTCGGATCGGCGCTGGCCTCGTGGGTCGCTTCGCGCGTCGCTGCCGCCGCCTGGCGCATCTCGCGCGCGGCCTGGCGCAGGCGTTCGCCGCGGGCGCCGTCGGCGCGCGCCTGGTCGAGGGACTCGCTCGGCCGCGCGAGCTCCGCCGAGGCCTCGGGACGGAAGCTCTCGAGCAATTTGCGATCACGCTCCTCGCGCGCCACGAGCTCCGAAAGCGCCAGTTCCAGCTGCGTGAGATCCAGCTCGCGCTCCTGGCGCGCGCTGCTCTCGCTCTGCTGCATCAATTCGCGCTGCTTGGCCTGGATCTGGTCCAGCTGCTTGGCGAGCGACTTGGCCTCTTCGGTCTGCGAACGATCGGCGAGCTCGGCGGTCTTCTTCTCGAGCTCCGCCTCCTGCTTGGCGAGCTCGCTGATCGATTGCTTGATCTCCTTCAACTCGGTCAGCGAGCGCTCCAGCGAATCGATGCTGGTGCGGTCGAGCAGGATCGACAGCAGCCGGTCGAGGCGGCGCACGATCAGCTCCTGCTCCTCGAGCGAGAGCACCGCCTGCCCGCTGGCCAATCCGCTCTTCGCCGACTCCATCAATTCCTGCAGGGTGCGCGACTTGGTTTCCTCGGGCCGGCTGTCGAGCTCCTTGAGCGCGTTGCGCACGAGCTCGAGGGCGCGCGGCCGGCCTTCCTTCTCCAGGCGCGGGATCAGGCCCTCCATCGTGCGGCGCAAGCGGTCGAGCTGGCGCGCGAGCAGCTCCTGTTCCTCGCTGATCCCCGACAGGGCGGGCGAGCCGTCCTGGGCATGCAGGTTCGCCGCGCCGGCGGCGCCGAAGACCATGCAGGCCGCGAGGGCAAGGTGCTTGACAGAGTTGAGCGAGAACATGGCGGACCTCCGGATGCTGGATCGCACAGGCTTCACTTGCCCCCCAGGGCGGCCTTCGCGCGCTCGCGCAGGGCCTTCTGGCGGTTGAGGATGTCTTTCGTCAGGGACAGGATCGATTGGAAGTTGTCCCACTCGGCGAGGCGCGCGAGCAGGTCCTGGATGTGGCCGTCGAGCTGGGCATCCAGGCGTTGGTGCTCTCCGAGCAGGGCGTGCACTTCGCCGGGGTCGCCCGCCTGGGCCGCGCGCTCAGCGAGCTTGGCCGCGGCCAGGGCGTCGTCGACGTCGATGGTCAAGGAGAGATCGACCAGGCCGGCGAGCTGGCCCGCAAGGGTGGCGCGGCCGCGGCCGGAATCGGCTCCGCGACCGAATTCGCGCCAGGCCTCGAGCGGGAAGGCGCCCGAACGCGCCGCCTTGGCCAGGTTCGCATCAAGCGCGGCGAGGGCGCTGTCGGCTTCGCTGTCGAGACGCGCGTAGAGCACCGTCTCCGCGATCGAGCACAGCTCGCGCGCGATCGCCTGGGCATCGCCTTCGACGCGCCGCGCGCCGGAGTACAGGGCCGCGAGCTCGCTGGAAGAGGCGCCGCTTTCGGGCGCGTCGGATTCCAGGCTGGCGACCAGCTCGCGCGCGCGCCGACCCTTCTCGCGCGCCAGGGTCTCGAGCTCGCCGACGGAGAGCCGCACGCGCGCCAGCCGATCCTGGGTGCGGCGCAGGAATTCCTCGGCGGATAGAACGTGCACCGCGATCGCCGCCGAGCGCGAGACCGCGCCATCGCCGCCCTCGGGCCGGTTGTCGGTGGCCTGGACGTCGATGGAATACTGCGCGCCTTCGACCACGGGCCGCGCCGCGTCGCCGAGACCGGAGACTTCGATGCGCGCGCTGCCCAGGGCCACGACGGAGCGCGTCTCGTCGGCCTCGCGCTCCTCGGCCGCGAGCACATGCCATTCCAGGGGCCGCAGGAGCGGCGCCGCTTCATCGCCGCTGGCGCGCGACCTCCAGCCGAGATCGGAGATCCCGAAATCGTCGCTCGCCCGCGCGCGCAGGGAGATCCATCCGCCGATCAGCGTGTCGAACTCGACTTTCGACGGAGCGTAGATCGAGACCTGCGGCTTCTCGTCGGCGACCACGCGCACCGCGAACAGACCCGGGTCGGGATTGGTCAGGCCGTTGGAGTCCTCGAGCTCGAAGCGCAGGCGCAGCGACTCACGCGCTTCCATCTCGAAGCCGCGGCCCTCGAGCTTGGGCGCGTTGGCGTCGAGCACGGGATAGGGCATGGCCGTGAGCTCTTGCAGCGTGTCGGCCGGCAGGATGCGCGCCCGCGCCTGGGCATCGGCGGGTGCGGTGCGGATCACCACCGTGAGCTTCGATCCCGCGAGCACCTCGATGTCGCGGTCGAACTCCACGCGCGTCTCGCGCTGGGTGTAGGCCGGCGGCTCGATGCGCAGGCTGAGCCCGGCGAGGTCGGGCGGCGAGAGGACCTCGACCGAGGCCCGCGCGAATTCGCCGTCGTCGTCGCCGCCCTCGGCGCGCAGCTCGACATTCTGCTGCAAGGCGCGCAACACCGTGCGGTAGGTGCCGTCCGACGAAGCGGAAATCGGCAGGGGATCGGAGCCCGAGACGTGCAGCTGGACCAGGTCCGGGGACGAGCCCTCGGCGCGCACCACGATCGGGAGATCGCTGCCGCGCGCCACGCGCACGAAGACCTGGCCGTCGCGTTCGACGACCTTGGCCTTCTCGGGCGGCAGGGCGATCTTCAGCGTCAAGTGGGTGCGCTGCGGCCAGCGCACCGAAGGATCGAACATGCGCTGTGCGAAGGTGCGGGCGAGCTGGGGAAAGGCGAGGGCCAGGCCGGTCAGGGCCAGGACGCAGCCGGCTCCGAGCAGGGCTCGCCAGCGCGCGCGCCGCTCATCGAGCACGCCTGCGATGTCGAGACCCGCGGCCGCGGCTTCCGCGCGCGCGAGCACGTCGTCGACCAGCGCCGGGGCGCCCTCGGGACTCCCCTGCTGCTGCAGCTGCACGGCGCTGACGAACAGATCGTTGGAGCCGGGGCGCGCGCGCTCGAAGAGCACGGCGGTCTCGGCGAGATCCGGCCGGCGTCGCAGCGGGCGCACGAGGAAGCGCCAGGCGCAGACGATCGGTGTCGCGACGGCCACGACGCTCAAGAGCCAGACCACGCCGCGCGGCACGCGCAGGGCGTAGTCGGCGAAGAAGGCGAAGGCCAGCCAGGCGCAGCTCGCCGCCGCGAGAGTTCCCAGACCGAACAGCCAGATCTGGCTCGCGAGTCGACTCGACAAACGCTCGAGGAGCCGCGCGAGCGCGGGCGTGCGCCCGAGGTTCTGGCCGTTGGCTCGAGAAGAGGTCATGCCGGATCAGCGCTGGAAAATGGGCAGGAATCGGTAGGGGATCTCGAGGATCAGCACGGCGCAGGCGGTGCCGAAAGTCGGCCCGGGCCCGACGTCGTTGGGCCAGGATCCGTCGCTGTTCTGTCCGCGCAGGATCTCCGCGCGCAGGATCTCGAAGTAGGACTCCCAGCCCGGGCCGCCCGCCGTGTACATCGCCTGGACGCCGTAGTAGTGGCCGTACCAGAAGAAATAGTGGTATCCGCGCGAGCGGCCGCGCTCGCGGTTGAACGAGTCGAGGTTGCTCATCAAGTAGTGCACGCCCGAGTCGATCGATTCCGCCGAGTAGATCCCGACGCCGTGCAGCGCGGTCACGCCGGCCGCCGTCAGCGCGAAGGAGGAGCGCGAAGAATCCTGCTTCTGATAGTGGAACGAGCCGATCTCGCTGCGGAACTCCATCGGCCGGCCGAAGCTGCTGCGCCCGAAGGAATCCTCGGTCACCGCCGAGTCGACGACGTAGCGCGCGGCCTTGTCGATCACGGCTTTGGGAACCCGGATTCCGATGTTGCGCGCTGCGCGCAGCGCGAGCACCTGGCAAACGACGATCGACATGTCGCTCTCGACCGCATACGGCTCGTAACGCCAGCCGCCGGATTCGTTTTGCGAATGGACGATGAAATCGACCGCGAGCTGCAGCTTGGCGCGCACGTCCGGCCGGTCGGTCATGCCGCAGATCTCGGCCAGGAACATGGTCGCGAAGGCGTGGCTGTACATCCGCGAGCCGGCGTGGGTGACGTAGCCGTCCTCCTGCACGCAGGAGAGGATGAAGTCGAGCGCGCGGTCGACGACTTCTCCGTAGGGACCGCGACCGGG
>DATHET010000347.1:0-31885 GCA_035490315.1 Planctomycetota bacterium | reverse complement strand
GCCAGAACATGAACGAGGTCCTGGTGATGTTCACCACGGCTCTCGTCTTGTCGATGCTCGTGCTGCACTTCGCGTTGGGCTTGCACCGCCGCGGCGCGGGCTGGGCGATCCTCGACGACGCCGTGATGCTGTTCGTGTTCGCGGGGACCTACTTCGCTCACGAGTACATCCGCACGCTGAACACCGCGCAGCGCGACCTGCCGCCGGCGCTGCAGTCGTACTGGTTCCCGCCGCACCTGTCCTGCCTGATCTTCAGCTACGCCACGCTCGGCATCGCGGGCTTGATCACGATCGTCTACTTCGCGACGCGCTTCTGGAGCGGCGTGTTCGTCGGCGGCTGGTCGACGCGCTCGCAGCTCGTGATCCTGGGCGCGATGGTGCTCATTCCCTTCGCGCAGATCGTGACGGTGCCCGTGCTGCTCCTGGTCGGCCTGGTGTTCCTGGGATTGCGCTCGCTGGGCAAGCTGCCGACGCGCGAGCGCCTCGCCGGTCTCGAGAAATCGCTGGACGACGTCTCCTTCCGCGCTTTCGCCGTGGGAATTCCCTTCCTGACCGGCGGCTTGTGGATGGGGGCCTTCTGGGCGCAAGAAGCCTGGGCGAACTACTGGGGCTGGGACTCGAAGGAGAACTCGGCCTTGATCACCTGGCTGATCTACGTGGTCTACGTGCACCTGCGCATGCTCGGCGGATACCGCGGCGAGAAGGCGATGGCGGTGCTCGCCGGCGGCGCGCTCAGCGTCTTCATCACGTTCCAGGTCTTCGGCTACCTGCCCGACAGCCAGAAATCGATGCACAAGTACACCGACGACGGCGTCGTGCCGCGCGAAGGCATGACCGGCGGCGCCGAGGACGATTCGGCCAGCGCGCCCGCGAGCCCGGCTGCGTCCCAAGAATCGGCGCGATGACCGGCGCGGCGGCGCGGATCATCGACGGCAAGGCGACGGCCGCGCTCGTGCGCGCCTCGGTGCGCGACGGAGTGCAGCTCCTGCGCGCCCGCGGCGCGATCCCGGGCCTCGCCGTCGTGCTCGTCGGCGAGGACCCGGCCAGCCAGGTCTATGTGCGCAACAAGGACAAGGCCGCGAACGAAGCCGGCTTCGAGGTGACCACGCTGCGCCTGCCGGCTTCGACGACCCAGCTGGAGCTGGAGCGCGTGGTCGCCGGGCTCAACGCCAACGACGGCGTGCACGGCATCCTCGTGCAGCTGCCCCTGCCCAAGGGCCTGGATTCGGCCGCGATCGTGCGCGCCATCGATCCGCGCAAGGACGTCGACGGCTTGCACCCGCAAAACGTCGCGGCCCTGGCGATGGGCGGGCCGGGCCTCGCGCCCTGCACTCCCGCAGGCTGCATCGAGCTCCTCGATCGCCACGGCATTGCCCTCGAAGGCCGGCGCGTGGTGGTGCTCGGCCGCTCGATGCTGGTCGGCAAGCCGGTCGCGCTGATGTGCCTCGCTCGCCACGCCACGGTGACGATCGCCCACTCGAGGACGCGCGACCTGCCGGCCGTCGTCGGCGAAGCCGAGATCCTGATCGCGGCCGTCGGCGTGCCGCGCCTGGTTCGCGGTGCGTGGATCCGACCCGGAGCGGTGGTCCTCGATGTCGGCATGAACCGGCTGGAAGACGGCAAGCTGGTGGGCGATGTTGCCTTCGACGAAGCCCTGCAGCGCGCCGGCGCGATCAGTCCGGTGCCGGGCGGGGTCGGACCGATGACCATCGCCATGCTTTTGAAGAACACAGCCCAGGCATGCGCCGCGACGGCCAAGGTTCCGCTCGAGACCTCGCCGCCGCGTGGAGCATGAGAACGGCTCCGTACGAACCGCAGGGTGGCGGAGATTCGCAGGGGCTGGGCATCGGTGACTCCTACGCTCCGTCGTCGATGAGCGTGACCAAGAAGCTGATCTGGGCCAACGGCATCGCTTTTTTCGCGAGCCTGCTGCTCGTGAAGTTCTGGCCGGCCGTCGGCGATCCCTTGTGGAGCTGGCTGGTCCTCGACCCGAGCACCTGGTACCGCGGAATTCCGGCGGTGTGGCAGCTGTGGACCTTCGGGTTCCTGCACGACACCCACTCGCCGATGCACATCCTGTTCAACATGCTCGCGCTGTACTTCTTCGGCACGATGCTCGAAGGGCATGTCGGATCGCGGCGCTTCGCCTGGCAATATTTCACGGCCCTCGCAGTGGGGGGATTGGTGCACCTCGCGGTCGGTCCCCTGCTCGGCGCCGCGCCGGTGGTCGGCGCCTCGGGCGCGGTGCTCTACACCGTGATCGCCTGCGCCGTGGTGATGCCCAACGCGCGCGTGATTTTTTTCTTCGTCCCGATGCAGCTCAAGGTCATGGCCTTCATCCTGGTCGGCCTGGACATCTTCGGGGTCCTGTCGACGATGGGCAAGGACAGGAGCTTCTCGGGTACGGCATCCGACGTACACCTGGCCGGGGCCGCGCTCGGCTTCATCGCGGCTCGCGCCGGCTGGATCTGGTTCGATCCCAAGGCCTGGTGGCAGGCGCGCGGCGAGCAACGTGTCGCAGAGACCCAGGCCAGCGACGAGCAGCGCCTGGACCAGCTGCTCGAGCGCATCCACCGCGAGGGAATCCACTCGCTGAGCCAGCGCGACAAGGACTTCCTGAGCCGCATGTCCAAACGTGACTGAGCTGTACTGGCCTGTCCAAGTGGTTCCTTCGGGGAAGCGGGGCTAGACTGGCTCTCTGGCCTCGATCAGGTCGCTTTTTTCGCTCGCGCGCGACCCGCACCCTCGGGCCAGGTCACCATCCATGAAATACCTCTCCGCCATGGTCGTCGGGGGAGCCTGCCTGGCCCTGACTCTCCAGGTGCCGCTCACCGCCCGCCCGCAAGCGCAGGAAGGGATCTGGGCCTCCCAGGCGCCCCAGGATCGCGACGCGGAGTTCAAGCTGAAGTTCCGCCAAGCCCTGGAGATCAACGCCAAGGACGAGATCGTGAAGCTCGTCCGCTCGTACAACGACCCGGCGATGAGGCATGTGATCGGTCTGTGCTCTTCGCTGTCCACCGGCAGCAACGAGACGATCGAGAGGGAGCTCAAGGCGCTCAAGGAGGCCTGGAAGACCTGCTACAAGTCGAGCTTCGTCGACAGGATGTACGAGTACTTCTCGCTGCTCGACCCGCGCGTCGCGAAGGATCTCGACAAGCTGCAGCGCGAGTACGACGCGGCCTTCAAGAAGTACGAGGGAAACCTGTCGGCCAAGGACGCCGGTGTCTGCGACCTGCTCGCCGGAGAGTTCGAGAGGATCGCGAAGGCCTACGATGAGGCCGGCTACCAGCTCTTCGCCGCGCGCTCCTACAACATGGCGGGCATCAACGTCGACACGGTGATGCGCGGCGCGCAGGCGGATTTGAATCGCGCCGCCGACGACTACGGCGCTTCCTACAAGGCCTGCGAGACCTGGGAGATCAACGACAGCTGGGCAATCGGAGTCAAGGCCCGCTTCGAAGGCCTGACGCGCGAGGGCAAGGGCTCGGCCGCGGGCACGACGCCTGGCAACGCGGCTCCGCCGCCGACGGCCGAGCCGGTCAAGGTCTCCGCGCCGGTGACGGCCGCGATGCACTTCGAAGCGGTCCCGAGCTTCGACACCTACGTGCGCCCGAGCTACTTTCTCGACGACGTCGCGATCCTCTGGCCGGCCGTGTCCATGCGCGAGAAGGGCACCGCGGGCACTTTCGCGGCCCTCGAAAGCAAGAAGCTGAAGCTGATGCGCACCGGCTCGGCAGCCCTGACGCTGGACATCGACGGCGACGGCAAGGGAGATCAGGTGGTTCCCGCCAGCGGAAACCACGCGCTGGTGCAATGCTCGATTGGCGAAGGAGCCGACAAGCGCGACTGGGCCTTCGTCACCGAGGTCGGCACCGACAAGGAGGTCTACCAGGGCATCCAGGTGAACTTCGGGCCCAACGACCAGCAGTTCCAGCTCTACGTGATGTCCGCGGCCTCGATGGTCGGCACGCTGAACAACGTGCCCGTGCGCGTCTTCGACGACAACATGGACGGGATCTACGGATCGCCGCCGAAGCAGTGGGGGTACGCAGGCCTTCCCGAAGGCAGCGTGCAGAGCGACATCGACTCGATCCTGGTCGGGACGGAGAAGCAGGCCCGGCCCTGGACCCAGTTCGGCGAGATCGGCGGAACCTGGTTCGAGTTCGAGCCTCAGAAGGGCGGCCTCGAGTTCAAGGCCACACCCGCGACGATCGAGAGCGGCAAGCTCAAGCTCGAGTACAAAGGCGAGGCGCCCGAGTACGTGATCCTGCAGGGCGAAGGCCCCTTCGAGAAGACGCTCGTCGATCTGCAGCAGAACGGCGGCGCGGAGGTCAGCGTCCCGGCGGGCAAGTACCACCTGTACTTCGGTCTTCTGCGCAAGGGCAAGAAGCAGCAGATCACCAAGGCCTTGATCCTTCCCGGCAAGCGCACGCCGTCCTGGATCGTCAAGCCCGGCGCGACGACCGTGGTCCCGCTCGGCGGGCCCTTCTCCTTCGACTTCGAGACCGAGATCAAGGAGGGCAAGCTGACGGTCAAGGGACCCTCCGTCACCGTGATCGGAGCGGCGAGCGAGCGCTACGAGCGCTTGTGGAATTGCGTGCCCAGACCTGAGTTCGCCTGGCGCAAGGTCGGCTCGAAGAAGGCTTCCAAACCGGAGCGCATGGGCATCGTCGAGGACCTCAACGCCGAGGACGAGACGGGCAAGCGGCTGCACGAGTACACCGACACCTACCACCCGATCAACACCTCGGTCGAGATCAAGCTGAAGGAAGGCGAGAGCGCCGAGATACAGCTGGTCGAGAAGAAGAACAAGCTTTTCGGCTCGATCGAATCCGACTGGCACAAGTAGGTCGGGCAGCGCGCCGGCCCGCGCCGGCGCCCGCGGACTTCCTCGCGCTGCTATGGCCCGTCCTGGAGCGGCCGAGCACAGGTCGCCGCCGGCTTCGGGCCCGAGCTGAAGTTCGAGTACGAACTTCGGGGCCAGGTCACTAGACTGCGCGCGCCGCGGACAGCTCGCGCAGCTGTCGTCGCGAGCAAGTCCTCCCTCGTCCCACGAGAAAGTCCCGCCGCCGTGCTCGATCTCAAGTTCATCCGCCAGCAACCCGACCTGGTGCGAGCCGGCGCCAGGAAGAAGCGCATCGCCTGCGACATCGATCTGATCCTCCGCCTGGACGAGGAGGCTCGCGCCCGGGGAGTCGAGATCGACCAGCTGCGCAACGAGCAGAACACGCTGGGAGCTCAGGTCGCGAAGGCCCCTGTGCCCGAGAAGAAGGCCCTGCTCGAGCGCCTGGCCGCGATCAAGGCCAAGCACACCGCGCTCGAGGCGGCGCAGAAGGAGCAGGAAGCTGAATTGAAGAAGCTGCTCCTGCGCGTGCCCAACGTCCCGGCCGAGGAAGTTCCCGATGGCAAGGACGACAGCGAGAACGTGGTCCTGAAGCACTGGGGCGAGCCGCGCAAGTTCGACTTCGCGCCGCGCGACCACGTCTCCCTCGCCGAAGCCCAGGGCTGGCTCGACATCGAGCGCGCCGCGCGCTTGTCGGGCTCGCGCAATTACGTGCTCAAGGGCGACCTGTCGCTGCTCGAAGGCGCGGCGATGCGCTTCGCCCTCGATCTGATGGTCGAGCGCGGCTTCACGCCGCTGTCGGTTCCGACCCTGGTGCGCAGCGAGATCATGGTCGGCACGGGCTACTTTCCCGGCGGCGAGGACCAGGCCTATCGCTGCGACGAGCGCGACGACCTGTGCCTGGTCGGCACGGCCGAGGTGCCGGTCACGGCCCTGCACATGGACGAGATCTTCAAGCTCGAGGAGCTCCCGCGCCGCTACGTCGCGCAATCCTCGTGCTACCGCCGCGAAGCCGGTGCCGCGGGCAAGGACACGCGCGGCCTGTACCGCGTGCACCAGTTCCAGAAGGTCGAGCAGGTGGTGATCGACATCGCCGATCCCGCGCGCTCGATCGAGCACCACCAGGCGATCCTGAAGAATTCCGAGGACCTGCTGGCGGCCCTCGAGCTGCCGTACCGCGTGGTCAACGTCTGCGGCGGCGATCTCGGCGCGCCGCAGATCCAGAAGTTCGACATCGAGACCTGGATGCCCTCGCGCAACGGCTACGGCGAGACCCATTCGGCTTCGCGCTTCCACGAGTACCAGGCGCGGCGCCTGAACCTGCGCTACCGCGACGGCGAGGGCAAGGTGCGCTTCTGCCACACCTTGAACAACACGGTCGCCGCGAGCGCGCGGATCCTGATCGCGCTGCTCGAGAACCACCAGAACGCGGACGGGACGCTGCGCCTGCCGCCGATCCTGCAGCCTTACATGGGCGGGCGGAAGACGCTCGGCAAAGCGCTGTAGCTCTACAAGCTACTGGTTCGCGCCGCCGCTCTGTCCGCCGCTCGTGCCTCCGCCCCCGATCGGCTTGGCGCCGCCTGGGCCTCCGCCGCCGATGGGCTTGGCACTGCCGCCCTTCGGGCCGCCGCCGCCCAGGCTCGACGGGCCACCAGTCTTCGGCGCGCCCGACGCAGGGTCGTTCGCCCCCGCGCCGTTCGCCGGCGCGAGCTTGGGAATCTCGGGGATCGGCGGAGCCTTCAAGGTCTCGCGCAGGCTCTGCGGGATGCGGATGACTTTGCGGTAGGTGATCGTGCGCTTGTCGGCCGAGCGGAAGACGATCTGCTCGCGCTGGATCCGGGGAGCGAGCTCGAGGGTCAACTCGATCTGCAGCCGCGCCGGCAGGCCCATCTTCTCCAGATCGCTGGGATTGACGTTCCACTCCTCGATCGGATCCGCGTCGGGGCCGTCCTCGGTGAAGACCTGGATGTCGAAGTGCCGCACGCGGTCGTGCAGGAAGATGAACTGACCGCCCTCGAAGGGCTTGTCGTCTACGCCGAAAGTCTCGCGGCGGTAGATCTCCAGCAGATCCTTGTCCTGCGGATTCGGCCGCAGGCGGTAGCCGACCTCGCCGTAATCGTTGGTCGCCGCGCGGCGGTCGACGTCCCAGGCGGCCAGGCTGTCCGTCGAGGCGATGAAATCGATCGAATCCGCGTCGAGGCCGGAGACCACGCGGCTCTTGACGCGCAAGAGCGACTCGATCGGCATGTCGTAGATGATCATCGCGCGGATGTCGCGCTCGATCAGGTCCATGATCGCCGGTCCGGCTAGCTGGGTTTCCTCGAGGTTGTGGATGGTGTCGCGCGAGACCCGCGCGGAATCGAGCACCGAGGTGATCGCGAGCATGATCCCGGAGATGATCAGCACGACCACCATGACCTCGACCAGGGTGAAACCCGCCAGGCGCGCGCGCTCGACTGCGCGCAGGCTGAAGGCATAGGTCGCTCCGCTGGATCGGCGCAGGAGTCTCACGGGTTCTTGGCTCCCGCTTCCGGCGGGACATCCGCCTTGCCGTCGGTCGACTTGCCCGCGTTCAGCGCGCCTTCCTCGGGATGGACGCGACGCCACTCCATCCATTTCTCGAGCACCAGCTCGTTCTTGAAATCGGCGAGCTTCGGGAAGATGACTTTGATCTGCACCTTCTCGTAGGGCATCTCCTCGTCCTCGGCGTCGCCGTCTTCCTTCGCTTTCTTGTCGGCCGCGCGCTGGCGCCAGTTGTCGAAGCTGACGTTGCCGAAGGTGTCGCGCTCGCGGAAAGTCTCGTCGCCCATCACGACCTCGAAGTTCAGCTCGGGATGGCCTTCGTCGGCGTAGGTGCCGTCGATGCGCAGGTCCGAGACGTCCTCCCAGTACAGGCCCGACTCGATGCGGCCGAGGGTGTACATCGCCATCTCGCGCGCCAGCTTTTCGTTGCGCGTCTGGGCGGCGGTCAGCTTCGCGCCTTGGAGCACCTGCAGCGAGGCGACCAGGGTCATCCCGACGATCACGATCGTCACGGCGACCTCGACCAGGGTGAAGCCGCTCGCGCGACGAGTCGTTGTTCGGCGCAGGCGCTTCATTGGAAATCCGACTCCTGCGGCAACTCGCGCACGAATTCGCCGTCGTGCAGGCGGAAATCGCCGGTGAGGGCCATGACCTCGATCGTGTGCACGTCGCCCGAGGGGAGCTGCTCCAGGTTCACGAGGTGATCGGTGGAGGTGCCCAGCGGATCGAAGTAACACGAGACCACGCCGTCGGTGACGTCCTGGCCGTCGATGCGGATGCGCTTGAAGTGCACGCTGGCCGGCAGCTCGTGCCAGGCGAAGGCCAGCCGCTCTTCATCGCGCGCAGCGAGACCGCCGCGGCCATTGGCGCGGAACGGCGAGATGACCCGATAGCCGACCGGACGATTCTCGTCCGCGGTGAAGGAGTACTGGATCTCGAAGCGCGCCTTGCGCGAGATCGCGTCCGAGCGCACCGAGGACAGCTGGCTCGACAGGTCGCGCACGGCCTTGTTCAGCTCGGCGCGGGGCAGAACCGACTGCCAGGACACCGCGACCATCGTCGCCATGAGTGCGAGCACCACGATCACGCCCATCAACTCGACCAGCGAGAAGGCGGCGCGAGGGTTCGTGGTTGCAGGCACGGCCGAGCTCAATTCTTTCCCTTCTCCATCATCGAGACGTTGTCGATGTCGGCGTCATCGCCCTCGCCGCCGGGTTGGCCGTCGGCACCGTAGCTGATGATCCGGTAGGTCTGGCCCGATTGCGCCGGCTGGTAGACGTACTCGTTCTTCCAGGGATCCTTGGGCGCCGAGGTGTAATTGCTCAGGTAGGCGTGGCCGGTCTCGTCGGCGGTGATCAGGTCCTCGATCCGCTCGGGGTACTTGCCGCTGTGCTCCACGGCGTAGTTGTCGATGGCCTGGGAGATGGCGTGGATGTCCGATCGCGCGATCGAGTTGTTGGCCCGGAACAGCTGGCGCATCACGTTGGGCACGACCAGGGTCGCGAGCAGGCCGAGGATGACGATGACGACCATGAGCTCGGCGAGCGAGAAGCCGGCCTTGGAGCGCCTGGAGTGTCCGGAGGTATTGAGCAGTTGCATGGTCAAAACGGGCCGCATGCAGCGGTCCGTGCGAGATGGGTCTGGTATTCGGCAGACGCCTGAGCGTCCTGGCTATTCATTGGATCTGGCCGACCTTGAGGATCGGGAGCACGATCGACACCACGATGTAGCCCACGACCACGGCCAGGACGACGATCATGATCGGTTCGAGGATGCTGGTCATGCGCTCCGTGGCGACGTCGATCTCTTCATCGTAAGCGGCCCCGATGCGGTCGAGCATTTTTTCGAGCTCGCCCGATTGCTCGCCGACGCTGACCATGTACCCCACGGTGGGGGGGAACACTCCGGTGGCCTTGAGCGGCGTGGCGATGTCGGTGCCCTCGAGGATCCGGGTGCGGATCAAGCCCGTCGCGTCCGCGATCACGCGGTTGCCGACGACGTTGCGCGTGATCTCGAGCGACGCGACAGCCGGCACACCGCTCTGGAGCAGGGTCGAGAAGGTGTGGGTGAAGCGCGCAACGGCCTGCTTGCGCAAGAGGTCTCCGACCACCGGCAGGCGCAGCAGATTCGTGTCGATGAACAGACGGCCGCTGCTGGTGCGGTAGATGCGCTCGATCAGGAACGAGATCGCCGCGAGGGCGAGCAGTCCGACCCACCAGTAGTTCTTGAAGCCGTTCGAGATCGCGACCAGGACGCGCGTCGGCCCGGGCAGGGTCTGGCCGCTGTCGATCAGCATTGACGTGATCTTCGGCACGACCACCGTCATCAGGATGGAGACCACGATCATGCCGATCGCGATCATCATCACGGGATACGTGAGGGCCGAGACGATCTTGCGCCGCAGCTTGCGCTGCTTCTGCATGTAATCGGCAAGGCGATTGAAGACGATGTCGAGGTTGCCGGTGGCTTGGCCAGCGCGGACCATGTTGACGTACAGCTCGCTGAACCAGCCCGGGTGCTCGGCGAGCGCGTCCGCGAGGCTCGTGCCCTGGGTCACACGCTCGCGGATCTCGCGGAACATGCGCTCGGCGCGCTTCTCCTCGGTCTGCTCGATGATCGCTTTCAGCGTCTCGGTCAGCGGAATGCCCGCGCCGAGCAGCGTGCCGAGCTGGCGCGTGGCCGCGGCGACCACTTCGATGTTCGAGCCCGACGGCGTCGCGCTCTCCTGGCGCATGTGCTTGAGGCGCGCGACGATGCCGCCCTTGTTCTTGATCGCGCCGGTGCGGCGGCCGCCGCGCATCTCGGCGATCTCGCTGACCAGGATGTCCTCGCGCCGCAGCTTCGTGCGCGCCTCGCGCGCCGTGTCCGCGTCGATCACTCCGGTGCGAACGGCGCCGCCGGGTGCGTAGGCTTTGTACTCGAAGATCGGCATGGGCGCGCTCGTCCGTCTAGCCCATGTCGAGTTGCGTCACGCGCAGCACCTCGTCAGGAGTCGTCAGGCGTTGCTTGATCTTCTCGACTCCGTCCGCGCGCAGGGTGATCATGCCGCGCTCGATGGTCGAGCGCTTGATCTGCGATGCCGTGGCGCCTTCCATGACCTGGGTGCGCACGACCTCGTCGATCGGCATGAACTCGTAGATCGCCGTTCGGCCGGAATAGCCTGAATTGAAGCACTCCTGGCAACCCGTCCCGTAGGCGATCTGGCCGTCGAGCTCGGCCGGCGCGAGCCCGACTTTCTTGAGCTTGGCGGCCCATTCGTCGTTGATCGGCACGGTCACGCTGCAGTGCTTGCAGTTCGTGCGCACCAGGCGCTGGGCGATGATCAGGATCAGCGAGCTCGCGACCAGGTAAGGCTCGACTCCCTGGTCGACCATGCGCGTGATCGTGCTCGCCGCGTCGTTGGTGTGGACGGTGGAAAACACCAGGTGTCCCGTGAGCGCCGCGCGGATCGCGATCTCGGCCGTTTCCAGGTCGCGGATCTCTCCGACCATCATGACGTCGGGGTCCTGGCGCAGGAACGAGCGCAGGCCCGACGCGAAGGTCAGACCCTTCTTGACGTTGACCTGCACCTGGCTGATGCCGGCCAGCGAGTATTCGACCGGGTCCTCGATCGTCAGGCAGTTCTTCTCGGTCGTGTCGACCTCGGTGAGCGCCGCGTAGAGCGTGGTGGTCTTGCCCGAGCCCGTGGGGCCCGTGACCAGGATGATCCCGTGGCTCCAGTTGGAGTAGTCGCGCAGCATCGCCTCGTTGGCGGCCGACAAGCCGATCTCGCCGATCGTGTACAGGCGCGCCGTCTTGTCGAGCAAGCGCATGACCATGCGCTCGCCCTGCGTGGTCGGCACGGTCGAGATACGCACGTCGACCTCACCGTCGCCGATGCGAATCGTCGCGCGGCCGTCTTGCGGCAGACGGCGCTCGGCGATGTCCATCTTGCCCATGACCTTGACGCGGCTGACCATCGCCTCCTGCGCTTTGCGCGGGATCGGGTCCATGTCGTAGAGGATGCCGTCGATGCGGAAGCGCACTTGCATGCGATCCGGGTAGGGATGGAAGTGCACGTCGGAGGCGCGCAGCTTCAAGGCCTGGAACAGGATCGTGTTGACGAGCTTGATGATCGGCGCCTTGTTGGCGCTGTCGAGCACGTCCTCGCCCTCGTCGATCTCGTCCGCGAGCCCCGCGATGTCGCCGTCCTCGGCCACGTCGGCGAGCGCCTGGTCGACGCCGTCCGCCTTGTGGCGATAGGCGCGGCCGATCAGGGTCGTGATCTCCTGGCGCGGAGCGAGCACGGGCTCGACGTCGGCGCCGTACAGCGCCGCGAGGTCGTCCATCGGATGGGGATCGAGGGGCGTGCAGGTCGCCACCTTCAGGATTCCGCCCTCTTCCGCCAGCGCGATCAGGTTGTAGTTGCGCGTGAACTGCACCGGAACGCGGTTGACGAAGGAGCCGGGGACCGTCACGTCCTCCAGGCTGTCGCGGTACTCGAAGCCCAGGTGCTGGGCGTAGGCGCGCAGCAGGTCGGGCTCGGGCAGATAGCCCTTGGCCAGCACGACGCGGTCGAGGCTGTCGCCGCTCTCGGCGGCGGCCTTGCGGCACTCCTCGAGCTTTTCGCGGGAGAGTCCCGCATCGATCAACATGTCGGACAGGCTAACCACGTGGGTTCCTTGGCTCAGTTCTGCTGGTTCCCGTCGGCCGGCGGGGTAGTCATCTTCGCTCGTTTCTGCGCGTCGATGCCGACGTCGCCGCCCTGGATCTCGCCGCGCGCGGGCGAGCCGTACAGGGGCAGCTCGAAGCCTTCGAAGCGCACGCCGGGCTTGTCGCTGGCTCCGAAGGTCGGGTCGATGACCTGGATGCGGTCGGCGCCGATCTTGTCGGCCGCGGCAAGCTTCTTCTCGTACGAGAGCTGAGCCAGGTCGGCGAAGTCCTTGTCGCGCAGGATGTGCGGCGTGACGAAGAAGTACAGGGTGATGCGGTTCGCCGTGTCGGTGTCGCGGCGGAACAGAGCACCGAGCACCGGCAGGTCGCCGAGGAAGGGCACCGAATCGCGCGACTCGGTCTTGTTGTCGGTGATGATCCCGCCGATCACCATCGTGTCGCCGTTGGGCACGTTGACCGAGGTCTCCAGGGTGCGCGTCAAGCGCGGCGGTGGGATCGCGCGGCTGTCGCCGGAGCCCTTGGCGCCAAACGTCGAGATCTCGAGGAACAGGTCGAGCCGCAGGTAGCCGGCGCTGGAGATCGAGGGCGAGATCTGCATCGTGATGCCCGCCTCCTCGTACTTGTTGAAGTTCTCCTGCGTCTGGCCGGCGACTCCGCCGCCCAGGGTCACGGTGGTCGTCGGCTGCTCGTCCTTGGACACGACCTTGGCCGAGCCGTTGTTGTTCACGAGCACCGAGGGCACGTTCAGGATGTTCGTGTCGGAGATGCGCTTGATCGCGGCCAGCAGGATCGGCAACTGACCGATGCTGTCGCCGTCGAGGATGCCGGCCGTGATTCCGGTGCCGAGAATCGGCGTGCGCAGGTCAGGTGCGCCGTCGCCATCGGTGTCCTCGAGGTTCGACAAGCCGAACGAGGTGACGCCGAAGCTGCCGAAGCGGCCGAGACCGGGGATGTCGGCTCCGCCGAGCTCGACGCCGAGGTCGCGGAAGTCGCTGCCCGACAGCTCGACGAGGGCGGTCTCGATCAGCACCTGGTCCTGGCGCTCGTCGAGCTTCTCGATCAGCGCCAGCATTTCTTCGTAGCGCGTCTTGCTCGCCGCGATCAATAGAGAATTGGTCGCCTCGTCGGGAACCACGACCGTCTGCGAATCGCGCGAAGTGCCGCCCGGCTGGATGGCGGCGTTGCCTCCGGGAGCGGCGCGACCGCCGCCCGCGGCTCCACCGCCCTGTTGCACGCGCGAAGCGTCCTGCAGGAAATCCTCGAGGACAGCCGCGAGGTCCTTGGCCTTGACGTTCTCGAGGACATACACGTGGTAGGTCCGCTCGGGCTCGACCACATCGACGTCCAGGCGCGCGACCAGCTCCTTGATCTGTTGCAGGTCCTCGGGCAGGGCCATCACGAGCAGCGAGTTCGTGCGCGCGTCGACCAGGATCTTGGTCTCGCCGCCACCGCCGCCCGGACCGCTGACCGTGGCTCCCGCCGCGCCAGGCGCCGTGCGATTGCGCTCCTGCTGGCGCTGCTTGGCTTCGAGCAGTTGTCCCAGGGTGTCCGAGATGTCCTGGGCCGCCGCGAACTCGAGCGGCAGCACGTCGAACACCGGCGCGACCGCCGCGTCGTTCGCGGATTCGGCGTCGACCAGCTTGAGGATGCGCGCCAGCGAAGTCACGTTGCTCGCGAAACCCTGGAGGATCACACTGTTGGTCGTGCCGACCGGAATCACGCCGCCGGTCTGGGTGTCCGGCGAAAGGATGCGCAGCGAGTTGCCCAGCGAGCGCACGTCGGTGTGCGGCAAGTGCAGCACGGTGATGATCTGCGTCGCGACCTGGCCCTGGTACTTGTCCAGCTCCTCGGGCAGCACGTAGATCGATTCACCCTTGAGCGCGTTCTTGCCCGGCTGGTTGGGCTGGTTGACGTCCTGGATCACGACCACGGACAACATGTCCGGCCCGACCTTGGTGCAGACGAATCCGTTGATGAACAGGATGATCTGGTAGAAGGAATAGAACTCGGACTTCGGGAAGCGCTTCTGCCCGAAGAGCTTGACCTTGGCATCCGCGAGCTTCTTCTGCGTCGCCGTGTCGTACGTGAAGTTGATCCCGGTGGTCTGCTGGCAGATCTTGGTCAAGCTCTCGAGGTCGCAACCGTCGTTCTCGTCGAAAGCGACGATCCAATACTCGCCGTCGTCGCGGACATCCGGCATCTTGCCGCCGCCGCCGCCCGATTGACCGCCCGTGGAAGACGAGGGTGCGATCTGACCGGGCCGCGTGCTCTGGACGGGAGTCGTCGTCCCAGTCACCGGACGTCCGGCGCCTACCGGAGGCGGCGTCTGCGTCACCGGGGCGCCTCCGGGGGGTCTGTCCCCGGGTCCTTGAACCGACGCGCCGGGCGTCTGCTGCGGATTCGCTGCTCCCGGAGGAGTGGCCGCAGGCTGAGGACTGCTCCCCGTCGAATCCCTGCTCTGGGCGCCCTGTTGTTCCTTGGCCGCCTGTTCCTTGGCTGCCGCGTCGGCCTTTTCCTTGTCGCCCTGGATTGGCTGCGGGACGAGGATGGCCAGGGATGCGAGCAGAGCGAGCGCTTGGATCATGTTGGGTGAGGGGGCGGTCGTTGCGATCTATCCCGTTGGGAGCGCGAGGTTTAGCACCACCAGGTCGCTGGAAGGATCGGCCGAGGGCGCACTGTAGGAACCGGCGGAGGGTCCGTCAAACACGGCCTGCCGCGGACGGCGATTCAAAAAAACGCGACGAGGCACCGGCGGTGGACGCCGCGGATCGCCCGCTATTCCCCGTGGCGCGAGGCACGCTGGCCCGCGCAGACTCCCGTGGATCGAGCGCGCGCAGGCAAGCGGCAATAGCAACCGCGGATCGCGTCGCTATCCTCTTCGCACTCGATCCCATGGATCTACGCCAGCTGTTCCAGAAAGAGGACCTGATCCTTGGTTTCGATCCCCGCGACAAGTGGGACGCGATCCGCAGGCTGGTCACGCATCTGGTGACCAGCGGCCGATTCAACAGCGCCACCGGCGATCGGATCTACGAACAGGTGCTCGCGCGCGAGCGCTCGATGTCGACCGGGATGGAGCGCGGAATCGCGATTCCCCACGCCGCCGTCGACGAGGTCTCGAAGGTCACCGCCTGCATGGGCATCGTCCAGCGCCCCGGCGGATTGCCCTTCGAGAGCATCGACGGGCAGCCGGCGCAGCTGGTCGTGCTGCTGGTGATCCCGCGCGCCCACAAGCTCTTGCACATCCGGACCCTCGCCGACGTCGCGCGCGTCCTGAGCAACGACAAGGTGCGCGAAATGCTGGTGGGGGCGACGGATCAGCTGCAGGCCTGGGAGGCCCTCGGCGCGGCCGAGCCGCAGCGCTGAGGCGCTCTCCGCCCGAAAAGCACGCGGTGCGGACTTTCATGCAGCAGGCCTTGCTCCGCCGCTGCGCCCTGGTGTTGTCCGCGGCCCTGGTCGGCGCCGGCGGGCTGGCCGGAGAGGCGATCCTGCTCTCGACCGCGGGACTCGCCCTGGGTTTCGGGCGCGCCAGCGCTTTCGGCCTGGCCCTGTTCGTCGCGGGCTACGCGGTCGGGGCCTGGCGCGCCGGCAGGTTCGGCGGCTCGGATCGCCGCTGGCTCCTGGGCCTGGCCCTGCCGGCGCTGCTCGTGGTCTGGCTGGGAGTCGAGGTCACGCTGCTCGCGGCCGCGGCGGGTTGGTCGACCCTGCTCGCGGGCTTGCTGACCTGCCTCGCCCTCGTGGCGAGCGGAGCGATCCAGGGAGCCCTGCTGCCCGCGATGCTGCGCGTCGACGCCGCGTTTTCCAGCTCGCGGGCGGTCGCGATGTTGTTCGCGGCCAACCTCGCCGGCTCGATCCTCGGCGCGCGCTGGATCGGCTTCGAGCTGGTCGCCGCGGCTGGTCGAGGCGGCGCGGCGCTTTGCGCGGGCGCAGCCGCGGCGCTCGGCGCGCTGCTCGCCGGGTTTCTGCTGCGAGGCGACGCGAGTCGAGCGCCAGCTACCGCCGCAGCGAAGCCCGAAGACCAAGGCGACCTCTCGCCTGCCAGCGCCGCCTTGCTCGCGGGCCTCGGCACGGCGTGGACCATCACCCTGGAGTGGATCGGCCTGCGCCATGCGCTGCTCTGGCTCGAGAGCCAGCAGGCCACGCTCAACGCCGTGCTCACGGCCTCCATGTCGGCCCTGGCACTCGGCGCTCTCTTCTGCCTCGGGCTGCCGCGCGGTCGCGCCGCAGTGCTCGCTCTGATTCCGATCGCGATCCTGGGCACGCTCTGGGTCGCGTTCGGCGCGCCCTGGGCCAGCGCACACGCCGGCGGATCGCGCTATCTCTTCGCCTTGATTCTCCTCGGGCCTGGGCTCGTCGCTTTCGGCGCCTGGATTCCGGCCCTGTACCGCGCGACTTCCGGCGAAGTCGGAGCGCGGCTCGGCCGTCTGCTCCTGCACGAAGCCTGGGGCGCGCTGATCGGCGCGCCGCTGGTCCACGCGCTGCTCGTGCCGCGCTTTGGCCTCGGAGGAGGACTGGCCGTGCTCGCGGCGCTCGGCGGTCTGCTCGCTTTCCTGGCTGGAGGGGCGACGCGGCACAGTGCGCTTTCCGCGCTGCCGATCGCGGGGATCGCGCTGTGCGCCGCCATCGCCCTCGCTCGCGCCGAGGAGCCCGCGCTGCGCTCGCCGCTCTACAACGACGCGTCCTTGTCGCTGCGATCCTTCGCCGAGGATTCGCAGTTCGCGGTCGGAGTGGTCGACGACGGAATCCTGGGCGAGCGCACGATCCTGACCGATCGCTTCCGCGCCGCGGGCACCGGTCGCGATTACCTGTACATGCGCGCCCTCGGCCACCTGCCCTTGCTGCTGCATCCTGCTCCTCGGCGCGTCGCCGTCATGTGCCTGGGCACGGGCACGACGCTCGGCGCCGCATTCCTGCACAGCGAAGTCGAGCAGCTCGACGTGCTCGAGATCTCGCCCGCCGTGATCGCCGCGGCTCCCTGGTTTCTCGCGGTGAACAACGGCGCCCTCGAGCCCGCCGGCGCGGGTCGCGTCCACGTGCGCCGCGGCGACGGCCGGCGTCTGCTCGCGGATTCGCCGGGCGCTTACGACGTCGTGACCATGGAGCCCCTGCTGCCGGACTCGCCGTTCGGCGTGTACCTGTACACGCGCGAGTTCTACGCGGTCGCGGCGCGCGCTCTCGCGCCCGGCGGAATCGTCTGCCAATGGGTTCCGCCCCACGCGCTCGAGCCGCGCGTGTTCGACGCGGTGGTCTCAAGTTTCTCGCGCGCTTTCCCCTGGAGCGGCCGCTTCCTGTTCGGCTCGCAGCTCGTGTTGATCGGCGCGGAGCGCGAGCCGCTGCTCGATCCAGCGCGCTTTCCGTACGCGGATTCGGCTCTGGGCGCCGCCTTGGCGAGCGTGAATCTGCGATCGCCTGGCGCAGTCCTCTCCACGTTCCAAGGCTCGGCTGCCTGGCCGAACAGCGAGCGCGAGCTCAGCGACGACGCGCCGTGGATCGTGTTCCTCGAGAAACCCGCGGACGCGCGCGTGCTCACCTGGCTCGGCGCTAACCTCGCGCGCCTCGAAGCGCTCGGGAGCCCGCCGCCGCCGACGTGGATCCAGCACGCGGGAGTGGATGCAGCGCGCTACTCGCGAGCCGCTGCCTTGCTGCTTCGAGCTCGCATCCAGGCCGCGGAATTTGAGGCAAGTCTGCGCCGGCCCGGTGCAAATCCGATCGAAGCGCGCCCGGTCTCCGCCGAATGGGCCGAGCTCGCGAAACTCAGCGAGGCAGGCGCGCTCGGAAAGGCGCTGATCGACGAGCAGCGCTTTCTCGCCAACCTGCGCGAAGGTGTCGCGCGCATCGCGACCGATCCACAGACCGCGGTGGAGCGACTCCTGACCGCCGCCGAGCTGCGCACGGAACGCGGCGACACCCATGTCTACCTGTCCGCTGCCCTGCACGGGCTGGGCAGCGATCGCGCGGCGCGCGCCGCCCTCGCGCGCGCGATCGAGCTCTGCCCGCGCATCCTCGAGACGACGGCGGGCCAGCGTGCGGCGCGACTCGGACTGCCCGTCGCTCAGCCCTGACGCGCGGACCCGCGAGCCCTCAGGCCCATTCCTCGAGCCGCCGGTCGATCATCTCGACGAGCTGATCGCGGCAACGGCGGTACTCCGCCAGGCTCAAGCCGACCGGATCGGGCACGTCGCCGCCGTCGGGATCGAGGAGCTCGGTGTGTTTCGCGCGGCCCGGCGGCAGCATGGAGCGCAGCACATCGAGGTGGCCGTAGGTCAGGGCATAGGCGCGATCGGCGCCCGCGATCTCTTCGGGGATCGCTGCTCGGGCGCGGTGCTCGCGCGCGCTGCGCGCCATGTCCGGAGACAGCTCGAGCAGCACGTCGAGAGCATTCTGCGCGATCGGCGCGCCGAAGCTCGCCGCCACGCCCGCGGACGAGATCTCGAATCCGAACTCGCCCAGGCGCCTGGCGGGAATCTGCAAGCGCTTCGCCAGCGCGTGCTCGGCGAGAGCCGCCGCCATCGGGCTGCGGCAGGTGTTGCCGGTGCACACGAACACGATTTTCAATCCCGCGGTTTCGCGCAGCCGCTTCAAGTCGATCAGTCCTGGACGCAGGATCTCGAAGTGCTGCGGCCCGACGCGCAGAACCAGGCTGGGTTCCGCGAGTCGCGGGGTTCCGCCGTCGAGCACCAGGTCGACTTCTCCCGCGAATTCGCGCGCGATTGCCGCCGCGTCGGCGAGGGCGGGCTTGCCGCGGCGGTTGGCGCTGGTCGCCACGACGGGGAAGGGCAGGTGGGCGAGCCAGTCGGCGGTGGTCACGTGCGCGGGCAGGCGCACGCCGATCCAGTCGTTCTGGGCCACGCCTTCGAGGCCGCGAGGCACGCCTGGAATGACCAGGGTCAAGGGACCTGGCCAGTAACGCTCCGCCAGACGCCGCGCCATCGGCGACACGCGTCCGACGCGCGCCAGCTCCGCCATGGACCCGATGTGCCAGGTCAAGGCCTGTGCCTCGTCGCGCGACTTGATCGCCCGCAACCGCGCCAGGGCTTCCGGCATGTCGGCGCGGACCGCCAGGCCGTAGACCGTCTCGGTCGGGATCCCGATCACCTGACCGGCGGCGATCGAAGCCGCGGCGCGATCACGCTCCGCTTGTGAGGGCACCCGCGGGCCCGAGCCACCGGGTTCGCCCCAAGGGACCACGACCGCGGGTGCAGTCTGACTGGAATCGTTCATGCGCGGGGATTGCTAGCCTATCGGGCTCGCAGAGCGTACTCCACCGACCGGACCGGGGCCGCGCACGGACCATTTGATCCTCGCCACGATGTCTCCCACGACGCCGCCTGAATCGAGCGACGCGCCCGTTCCTGGAGTTCCGCCCCGGCGCGAGCCCACGCCTGGAGAAGCGACTCGCGAGCCCGCCAAGCGCGCACCCCGGCCGCGCACGCCCGCCGAGCAGGTCGCCTTCCTGTCGCGGCTCGCGGGCGGGCTGGCGCACGAAATCAAGAATCCACTCTCGACCATGGCGATCAATCTGGCATTGCTCGAGGAGGATTGGACCCGCGCGGCGAGCGCGAAAAACGCCAAGGAGGTCGAGCTCTCGCCGCGCGAGCAGCGCGCCCTGCGGCGGGTGAAGACCCTGCAGCGCGAAGTGCAGCGGCTCGAGCACATCGTCCAGGAATTCCTGATCTACGCCAAGGGCGGCGAGATCAACCGCGCTCCGCGCGACCTGGCCCAGCTGCTGCGCGAGCTGCTGGAGTTCGTGGAGGTCGAGGACGCCGGCCAAGGGATCCGCCACCATGTCGACCTCGCCGTGGGCTTGCCGATGGTCCTGATCGACGAGTCCGCGATCCAGCAGGCCCTGCTCAATCTGCTGGTCAACGCGCGCCAGGCCATGCCCGGCGGCGGCGAGCTCCTGGTGCGCCTGCGCCGCGACGGCAACTGGGTCGAATGCTCTGTGACCGACACGGGGATCGGCATGCGGCCGGACCAGCTCGCGCATTGCTTCGACGAATACTGGTCGGACAAGAAGGGCGGAACCGGTCTCGGACTTTCGACGGCCCGGCGCATCATCGAGGAGCACGGCGGCTCGATCGACGTGGTCAGCGAGCCCGGGCGCGGCACTTCATTCTCGGTGTACCTGCCCCTGTTCGTCGAGCTCACCGGCGAAAGACCGCCGCGGGCCGCGCGCCAGACCCTGGATGCGAAGCCCGTGACGACGCGGCAGCCCGCGAACGACGCGAACGACGGAGGTGCCGAGTGATCCCGCGCGCAGCCGACGCGAAGAGCGCGAAAGTCCCGCGTGTCCTGATCATCGACGACGACGAGGGCCACGCCGAGGCCCTGTCCGATGGTCTGGTGGCAGACGGATATGCCACCGAGCTGGCGCATTCCGGCCGCGAAGGACTCGATCGCATGGCCGAGGCGACCTTCGACGCGATCCTGACCGACCTCGTGATGCACGAAGTGTCGGGGTTGGAAGTGCTCAAGGAAGCGCGCACCCTGCAGCCCGACGCCGTGGTGATCCTGATCACCGGCCACGGCTCGATCGAGACCGCGGTCGACGCGATGCGCCTGGGCGCCGCGGACTATCTCGCCAAGCCGGTGCGCATCGGAGAGTTGCGCACGCGCCTGTCGCGCGCGATCGAAGCCGGGAACCTGCGCCGCACCAACCTGGATCTGCGCCGCCAGCTCGACGAGCGCTTCGGGTTCGAGGGACTGATCGGCCATTCGCCGGCGATGAAGCGCGTGTTCGACATCCTGCGCCAGGTCGCATCGACCACGGCGACGGTCTTGGTCCTCGGCGAGAGCGGCACCGGCAAGGAGCTGATCGCGCGCGCCGTCCACAACAATTCGAATCGCAAGGATGGCCCTTTCGTCGCGGTCAATTGCGCCGCGCTTTCCGAAGGCCTGATCGAGAGCGAGTTGTTCGGCCACATGAAAGGCGCTTTCACCGGCGCGGTCAGCGCGAAGGAAGGTCGCATCGTGTATGCCGACGGCGGCACGTTGTTCCTCGATGAAGTGGGGGACATGCCCCTCTCCACCCAGGCCAAGCTCCTGCGCGTCCTGGAAACGCGCGAAGTCCTGCCGGTCGGCGGCAACCAGACGCGCAAGGTCGATGTGCGCCTCGTGGCGGCGACGAACCGCGACCTGAAAGCCATGTCCAAGCACGGCGAGTTCCGCGAGGACCTCCTGTTCCGCCTGCAGGTGGTCACGATCGATCTGCCGCCCCTGCGCGAGCGCGCCGGCGACGTGCCGATGCTGATCGACCACTTCATTTCGGAGCTCGCGGCCCAGCACGGCCGCAACGTGCGCGGGATCAGCCCCGAGGCGCGCACCCTGCTCGTGCGCTACGACTGGCCTGGCAACGTGCGCGAGTTGCGCAACGTGATCGAGAACATGGTGCTGCTCGCGCGCAGCGAGGTGCTCGGGCCGGAGGACGTGCCGGAGAGTGTCCACGAGCATCCCAGCGACGGCAGGCGCGCGGGCGGTTTCGAGCTGGCCGGCCGCTCGATGGCGGAAGTCGAGCGCGCCTTGATCCAGGCCAATCTGGAGCTCGCGGAAGGCAACCGCGAAAAGGCGGCGAGGATCCTCGGGATGGGGGAGCGCACGCTGTACCGCAAGCTCAAGGAGTACGGCCTCACTTAAGGGGGCGTCGCGATGAACTCACTCTTCGAGACCAGGAGCAACCGCGCCTTGATCGAGAGGCTGCAATTGTTGAAGCCCGACTCGAAGCCGACCTGGGGCAAGCTGAACGTCCAGCAGATGCTGGCCCATTGCCAGCAGCCTCTGCGCGTCGCGACCGGCGAATTGAAGCTCAAGCGCGGACTGGTCGGAATCCTGTTCGGCAAGCTGGCGAAAAAGAAGCTCGCCGGCCCCAAACCCTTCGACCGCGGCCTTCCCACCGCTCCGGGTTTCCTGGTGCGCGATCCGCAGTCCTTCGCCGAAGAGCACGCGAAGCTCGTCGCCCTGGTCGTGCGCTTCGGCGCCGAAGGTCCGCGCGTGCTCACCAAGGAACCCCATCCTTTTTTCGGGCCGTTGAGCACTGCGGAATGGGACCTGCTCCAGTGGAAGCATCTTGACCACCACTTGCGGCAGTTTGGGGCTTAGAAAGCCCTCGGCGGACTCGAAAACCGAGCCCTGCCAGCCTGGCAGGCCGCCTGCATCCGACGCGAAGCCCACCTGCCAGCCTGGCAGCGTCCGGTGCTCGTCGCTCGCCCTAACAATTTGAGCGACAGACCTTTAGGTCGAGCGCCGCCCATGGCACGGCGTTTGATCTTCGGGGCCGTCTCCCACAAGGAAAACCAAACAACCATGGCTCAACAAGGCAAGATCATCGGCATCGACCTCGGCACCACGAACTCCGTGGTGGCGGTGATGGAAGGCGGCGAGCCCATCGTCATCACCAACCTCGAGGGCTCACGAACCACGCCGTCGGTCGTCGCGTTCCAGGACGGCGGCAATCGCCTCGTCGGAGCGCCGGCCAAGCGCCAGGCGGTCACCAATCCGACGCGCACCGTCGCTTCGATCAAGCGTTTCATGGGGCGCCGCCACCGCGAGGTCGCGCAGGAAGAAAAGCTGGTCCCGTACAAGCTCGTCGGCGGATCGGAAGACCTGGTCAAGGTCGAAGTCGACGGCAAGCAATACACGCCGCCGGAAATCAGCGCGATGGTGCTCTCCGCGCTCAAGGAAGCCGCCGAGAGCCACCTGGGCGAGAAGGTGACGCGCGCCGTGATCACGGTGCCCGCCTATTTCAACGACGCTCAGCGCCAGGCGACCAAGGACGCGGGCACGATCGCTGGACTGCACGTCGAGCGCATCATCAACGAGCCGACGGCGGCGACCCTCGCCTATGGGCTCGACAAGAAGAAGAGCGGCAAGGTCGCGGTCTACGACCTCGGCGGCGGAACGTTCGACATCTCGATCCTCGAGATCGGCGACGGCGTGTTCGAGGTGCTCGCGACCAACGGCGACACGCACCTCGGCGGCGACGATTTCGACCAGTTGCTGATCGATTGGGCCGCGGACGCCTTCAAGAAGGACGCGGGCATCGACGTGCGCAAGGACCCGATGGCTCTGCAACGCTTGAAGGAAGCTTGCGAGAAGGCCAAGTGCGAGCTCTCGAGCTCGCCGCAGACGGACTTGAACCTGCCGTTCATCACCATGGACGCGTCGGGGCCCAAGCACCTGCACTACACGCTGACGCGCTCGAAGTTCGACCAGCTGACGGAAGCCCTGGTCGAGCGGACCAAGGGCCCCTGCCTGCAGGCGCTCAAGGACGCGGGCCTCGACCCGACGAAGATCAATGAAGTGATCCTGGTCGGCGGCTCGACGCGGATTCCCGCGGTCCAGGCGCTGGTCAAGAAGCTCTTCGGCCGCGAGCCCAACAAGAGCGTCAACCCGGACGAAGCGGTCGGCATCGGCGCGGCGATCCAGGGCGGAATCCTGGCCGGCGAAGTGTCCGACGTGGTGCTGCTCGACGTGACTCCGCTGTCCCTGGGCATCGAGACCCTCGGCGGCGTCAGCACCCGATTGATCGAACGCAATACGACCATCCCCACCTCGAAGAGCCAGACCTTCTCGACGGCGAGCGACAGCCAGCCCTCGGTCGAGATCCACGTCCTTCAGGGCGAGCGCGAATTCGCGCGCGACAACCGCACCTTGGGCAAGTTCCACCTCGACGGCATTCCTCCGGCGCCGCGCGGCATGCCGCAAGTCGAAGTCACCTTCGACATCGATGCCAACGGAATCCTGCAGGTGAAAGCCAAGGACAAGGGCACCGGCAAGGAGCAGCAGATCCGCATCGAGTCCTCGTCGGGCCTTTCGACTGCGGACATCGAGCGCATGCGCCGCGACGCGGAAGCCCACGCGGGCGAGGACAAGGAACGTCGCGAGCTCGTCGACTTGAAGAATCAATCCGAGCAGATGCTCCACGAGTCGGAGAAGTCGCTGAAGGAGCACAAGGACAAGCTCGCGGCGGAAGACGTCGCCGCGATCGAGACGGCCAAGGCCGACTTGAAGAAGGCGCTCGAGGGCGAGTCGAAGGACGCGATCAAGAAGGCGCTCGACGAGTTCCAGCAGAAGATGCAGAAGCTCGGCGAGGTCATCTACAAGCAACAGCAGCAAGCCAGCGGCGCGGGTCAGCCTCCGCCGCAGGGCGCGGGCGAGCCTTCGGCTGAGGGCGGACCGCAGCGCGGCAATCCCGACGAGCCGGTCGACGCCGACTTCGAAGTCAAAGCGTGATGCAGAGAGCCAGGAGAGATCCTGGCTCTTGCTTCGTGTGCGATCCTGCACGAGCGGCTGTGTGGGAATCGCACACTCCAACTTGTCGCGTCCTTGTGCGTATGCCGCCGAGTCCAGCGTTGAACGCGTCGGTGCACAGCGCGTTGTGACACCCTCCCGGCGGCGCTACTCTCTTTCTCCGTGATCAACGTCGAGCATCTGACGCGTCGCTTCGGCGCGACCAACGCAATCGAGGATCTGACGTTCCATCTCGAATCCGGCGAGGTCGTCGGATTCCTCGGGCCGAACGGCGCGGGCAAGACCACGACGATGCGCATCCTGACCGGCTATCTGCCGGCGACGTCGGGCAAGGTCGAGATCGCCGGCTTCGACGTGCTGCGTGATTCGCTCGCCGTGCGCAGGCAGATCGGATATCTGCCCGAGGCGGTGCCGCTGTACCGCGAGCACCGCGTGCGCGAGATGCTCGAATTCCAGGCCCGGCTGCACGGGATGTCGCGCAGCGATTATCGCGCGAAGATTCCGGTGGTGCTCGAGCGCGTGCGGATCGCCGATCGCATCGACAGCTTGATCTCCACCCTCTCGCGCGGTCAGCGCCAGCGCGTCGGGCTCGCGGTTGCACTCCTGCCCGATCCGAAGGTGTTGATCCTCGACGAGCCCACCAGCGGACTCGATCCGCTGCAGCGCCTGGAGATGCGCGGGCTCTTGCGCGAGCTGGCGCGCGAGCACACCGTGCTCCTGTCCTCGCACATCCTGCCCGAGATCGAGGCGGTGTGCGCGCGGGTGATCATCTTGAATCGCGGCAGGATCGCTGCGGACGGGACTCCAGAGCAGCTGGTGAGCGCGCAAGTCCACGCCAGCGCCGTGCGGCTCGAGGCCGTGGTCGGCGCCGACGTCGAAGCCGCGCTGCGTCTCTTGCGCGCGATCCGCGGCGCGCGCTCCGTCGAGGACGGAGGAAAGCTCGGGATCCACCAGCGCTTCGAGATCCATTGCGACGAGGACCTGCGCGAGGACGTCGGCGCCCTCGCCGCGCAACGCGGCTGGGCCCTGCGCGAGCTGTCCTGGACTCGGCCGACCCTGGAGACTTTGTTCGCGCGCATCGCCCTCGATCTCGATCAGGACGGACAGGCCGCGCCGCGCGCGGCTTCGAAGCCGGCCGCGGTGCCTGCCTCCTCCGGCGGCTTGATTTCACTGGAGAGTCCGCCGCCGAAAAAGACTGCGCCACTTGTCGTGGAAGCGCCCAAGCCCTTGCCGCTGGGAACTCCGACGCCTCCGCGAGCCGCCTACAACTTGAATCCTTTCGAGGGCGCGGCCGCGCGCGATCTGTCCAAGCCCAAGCCGGTCGCGAAGGATCCCGGCGCGGACGCCGCTCCGGAGCAGACATGAGCGGCACCTGGACGATTTTCCGCCGCGAGCTCAGCGGCTTGTTCTTCGGCCCGCTCGCCTGGGTGCTGCTGTGCGCGGCCCTGTTGCTCAATGGCGCGCTGTTCGTGTGGTACGTCGGCGCTTCGGGCGGCGACATCGATTTCTCGGTGTCGATGATCTTCGGCATGGGCGGGGCTTACTGGGCCCTGATGGTCGTCCTGCCTCCGCTGCTGACCATGAAAATGATCAGCGAGGAATCGCGCGCCGGCTTGCTCGAGTTCTTGTTGACCGCGCCGGTCAGCGACTGGGCCGTGGTGCTCGGCAAGCTGCTCGCCGCGACCGCGTTCATGGCGCTCTTGTGGGCGGTGCCGCTGCTCTACGGCTCCGCGGTCGCGCTGCTCGGAGCTTCGCCCGATTGGCCCGTGCTGCTCGGCAACTACCTGGGCGCGGTGCTCGTCTCCGGTCTGTTCTGCGGCATCGGTCTGGTCGCAAGCGCCGGCACGAGCACACCGCTGCTCGCCGCCTTCGTGGCCTTCGTGTTCAACGTCGTGCTCCTGCTCCTGCCCTTCCTCAAGGATCTCGCGGGCGCGCAGCCCGAGAACTGGCGCGGCGCCTTTTTCCGGCGCATCGACGTCGGTTCCAGGTTGCAGGGTTCCTTCTCGATGGGCGTGATCGACACTTCGCACATCGTGTTCTTCCTGGTCTGGACCGTGTTCTGCGTGTTCCTCGCGACGCGTCTGGTCGAGTCGAGGCGCTGGCGATGAAAGCGCGCGAAAGCTCGGTCGTCGGGCCTTGGACCCGGGTGCGCATCGCGCTGGCCGTGGGATTTTCCCTCTGCCTGTTCGCTTCCGCGGCGGGACTGTGCACCTGGCTCGCGGAGCGACCGGGATTGCGCGCGCGCTTGGACCTGACTCAGACGCACCGCAACACCCTGGATCCGGTGCTCGCCGATCTCGTCGCCAAGCTGCCGCAGCGCGCGACCGTGGACATCTTTTTCCAACCGATGCCCAAGCAGATCGCCGAAGCGGGTGGGGATGCGCAACGGCGCATGGCCGAGCTGCTCGACGTGCTGCGCAACGCCGCGCCGGAGAAGATCACGGTCGACTTCCACGATGCGGAGAACCTGGCCGAGGCGCGCGAGGCGCTGACCCGCTTGCGCGTCGATCCCGACGAGTTCGGCCTGGTCGTCGTGCACAGCGACAAGAACACGGCGGCCCTGCGGCTGTTCAAGGACATCGCGCAGATCGACGTCGGCAATCCCGATCCGAATCACTACATTCCGCCGCGGCTGGCTGCTTTCCGCGGCGAGGAGGCGCTCGCGGGTGCGCTCAAGCGCGTGTCGCTCGACAAGCGACTCAAGGTCTACTTCACCGAAGGCCACGGCGAGCGCAACCTGTACTCCGCCGCGGCCAGCGACGGCAACGAAGCCGCCGATCTGGGCGCCCTCGCCACGGCCCTGGTCGACGACGGGTTCGAGCTCGAGCGCTTCGAGGGCAAGGGACTGCCTGTCCCTGACGATTGCGCGACCCTGGCGATCGTCGATCCAGGCCAGGCCTTCGCGGAAAACGAGATCGGGCGGATCAACGACTACGTCGACCGCGGCGGACGCGTGCTCGTCACCGGCAGCCATCGCTATCCCGACAGCACGGGCAGCACACGCGAGCTCGTCGCGCGCTACGGGATCGACATCGGGCTCGGCTACGTCAACGAGCCGGTTCAGGGTCCGAACGGTGAGGAAGACGGCCGGCCGGAGTGCGCCAATATCATCAGCGGATCCTTCGGGCTTCAGACTCGCCATCCGGTGACGGAGTCCCTGGCTCGGTTCGGACGCAAGGTCTCCAATCCGCTGTCGCACCCGCTGACGCGCAAGAGCCCGCCGTCGAACGTAGTGTTGACCGAGCTCGCTTTGTCGAGCGATGCCGCCTGGGTCGATCTGCCCGCTGCCGGCAAATACAACTGGACCTTCGACAAGGGCCGCGAGGAGGGCGGCAAGCGCTTCGTCGTCGCCTTCGCCGCCGAGTCCACGCCCAAGAACGTCCTGGGCCCGCTGCCCGAGGAGCAGCGCGGCCGCTTGATCGTGCTCGGCTCGCCGGAAGCCCTGACCAGCCGCCTGGCCGGGATGAACAAGGATTTCTGGCTCAACACGTTCAACTGGCTCGCCTCGCGCGATTACCGCTTCAGCGTCGCGCCGCGCAGCGACGCGCGCACGATGCTCGAAGTGAATCAGGGCAACAAGCTGGTGACTCTGCGCTCCCTGACGCTTTTCCTGCTGCCCGGATTGTGCGCGATCTTCGGCCTGGTCACCTGGTACAGGCGCCGCCGCGAGGCTCGATGAATTCCCGCACGGTGTGGTTGATGCTCGCGGTGGTCCTGCTCCTGGGCGCCGGCGTTTTCTGGCAGCTGCGGCGCGAAAGCGTTTCGGGCCTGGAACCGGACCTCGCGCTCTTTCCGGAGTTGCGTGCCGAGCGCGTGCAGTCGGTGCGCCTCGACCATCTCGAGCGCGGTCTGCAGCTCACGATCACGCGCGAGGGCGAGGGCGCCTGGCAGATCGTCGATCCGCTGGACTTCCCGGCGGAAACCGGAGTGATGGCGCGCTTGATGGAGGTCGTGGCAAAGAACCGCGCCGTCATCGTGGACAAGCCCGTGTTGTCCGAGCTGTCCCTCGACCCGCCGCGAGCCGTGCTGGAGGTCACGGAATCCCTGCCGACCGGACCGCGCAAGCAGCGCCTCGAGCTCGGCGCTCAGGACCTCGAGGGCAAGCACGTCTTCGCGCGCGTCGACGGCGTCGTGGTGCGCACGCTGCTCAATCTCGATTCGACCCTCGATCGCGATCTGCCCGACTGGCGCCAGCGGCGCATCCTGAGTTTCGATCCCGGCTCGGTCGTCGAAGTGCGCCGCAGCGGGAAAGTCGCGCTCGATGCGATCGTCGGACTGATGGACCTCACCTTCGAGGCGGGCACGACGGAAACCGGATGGCGCTCGAGCAAGCCCTGGACCGCGGCGCTCGATCCGGGCCTGATCGGCTCGCTGCTAGGCAATCTGTGCTACATGCCGGCGCGCACGTTCCTCGCGGACTCGGCGTCGCAAGCGTCGAGCTACGGTCTCGATCACCCCGACATCCGCGTCGAGCTCGGTCAGGCCAGCGGGTCGGAGGAGGTGCTGCTCTTCCGCCACCACCTCGACAGCCAGAGCTGGGTGTGCATGCGCGAAGGCTCGACCCACGTGTTCAAGGTCGACGACGTCAGCGCCGTGTTCCTCGCCGCTCCTTCCGATGGGTTCCTCGACCGGCGCGTCGCGCGCGTCGTGCCCGACACGGTCGAGCGCATCGAGCTGCAGCGCGGCGCGGACATGCTCTCGCTGCGGCGCAATGGCAAGCTCTGGATGCTCGGCGGGAAACAGGCCGGAGCCCCGCGCGCCGAAGTCACGGCGGACTCCGTCGCGGTCACCGACCTGCTCGCCGCGCTCGAGGGCGCGAGCGTCGCGCGTTTCCTGATCGACGAAGCAGCGACGCCTTTCACCCAGGACGAGCCGCGGGGCTTGACGCTCTTCACGCACGACGCGCAGTACGGCTGCGAGTTCGGCTCGCCGAAGGAAGCGAGCCCCGGAATCCCCGGCCGTCTGTTCCGCCGCCCTGGCGAGGACGTCGTCGGCGTGGTCGAGGATCGCATCGCTGCCCTTGCCGCCATGGGCTGGGTCGACTTCGTCGAGCGCCAGCTGATCCAGCTGCCCGAAAAAGCCATCGCGCGGATCGAGCTCACGCACGGGAGCGTCAAGCGCTTCTTCGTGCGCGACAGCGAGTCGGGCCGCTGGTCGCCCGAAGGCGTGGACAGCGAAGCGCCGAAGACTTTCCTCAAGTGCGTCGAGCGCCTGCTCTCGCTGCGCGCCGACACCGTCGTCGCGCCCGACGCTGCCTTCGAGCTCACGGACCCCTGGCAGATCTCGGTGATCGACGGCGGGAGCGTGCGCACCACCTACCGCCTCGGCAGGCTCGCCTCCGATCCCAAAGCGGTCGGTTACGAAGGCACGCGCGTGCGCGCGCTGGTGACCTCGACCGGTCTGCTCGAGGACCTCGAGCTGATCCAGTGAGACCGAGGCTTGCTCGCGGGCGGGGCCAGGCGTAGCCTCTGACCCTAACAGGTCGCAAACAGACCTGGGGCCATGACCAGGACCTTCCCCCAACACGAGCCCGGCGGCCGCAACGGCGATCGGCCGACGCGACCGGCGCTCGCGCCGCACGGCTCGACCGCCGAGGCCGGCGAGCTGGCGAGCGAGGACCCCGCGACCCGCATCGGCGCGAAGAGCGGCGCCGCCAGGCGCGCGCGCCAGGCTTCCAGCGTCGAGTCCATCGTCGCGAACCTGAAATCGAATCCGGCGCTGCGCGAGCGCATCGTGCACTGGAACGAGTTCGCCGCGCGCGAAGCCGTGCTCTGCGATCTGCCGCCGGGCCTCGATCCCAGGCTCGCGGGCCTGCTCCAGCGCCGCGGATTGTCGCAGCTCTATTCGCACCAGCGCCAGGCGATCGATCTGGCGCTCGAAGGCCGCGACGTGCTGGTCACCACCTCGACCGCCTCGGGCAAGACCCTGTGCTACGTCGCGCCGGTGATGCAGCGCCTGCTCGAGACCGACGGCAAGGCGCGCGCGCTATTCCTCTTCCCGACCAAGGCACTCTCGCAGGACCAGTCGGCCTCGCTCAACGCGATGATCGCCGACCTCGAGCAGCCCTGGCACAGCTTCACCTACGACGGCGACACACCGCCCTCGGTGCGGCGCACGCTGCGCGATCGCGGCCACATCCTGCTGACCAATCCGTGGATGCTGCACGCGGGAATCCTTCCCAACCATCCCAAGTGGTCGGAGCTGTTCCGCGACTTGTCGACGATCGTGATCGACGAGGTCCACACGCTCTCGGGCGTGTTCGGCTCGAGCGTCGCCAACGTGTTGCGGCGTCTTTTGCGCATCGCGGAGCACTACGGCTCGCATCCGCGCTTCCTGCTCAGCTCCGCCACGTTGCGCAATCCGGCGGAGCACGCGCGGCGCCTGATCGGTCGCGAGGTCGCGCTGGTCACCGAGGACGGCTCGCCGTCGGGGCATCGCTCGTTCGCGCTCTACAACCCGCCGATGCTCGATCCCATCGCGGGTCTGCGTGCCAATGCGCTGGAAGAAACCCGCAGGCTCGCGCACCAGCTGGTCGGTCCGGCGCACCAGACGATCTTCTTCGCCAACCAGCGCACGGCGGTCGAGGTCCTGACCCGCTACCTCAAGGAAGCCGCCCACGAATTCGGCCTGGACCCCGATGAAATCCGCGGGTATCGCGGCGGCTACCTGCCCCTGCACAGGCGCGAGATCGAGGACGGGCTGCGCGACGGGAAGGTCAAGGTGGTCGTGACCACCAACGCGCTGGAGCTCGGGATCGACATCGGCCGGCTCGACGTCGCGGTGCTCGTCGGATACCCCGGATCCCAGGCTTCGTTCTGGCAGCGCGCGGGCCGCGTCGGCCGCCGCGGCAATCCCAGCTTGATCGTGCAGGTCGCGCGCTCCGACGCGATCGATCAGTACTTGACCCAGCATCCCGAGCACCTCTACGGCTCGCCGCGCGAGCGTCTCGGCCTGGATCCGGACAACCTGGTGATCCTCTCCGAGCAGCTGAAGTGCGCCGCCTTCGAGCTGCCCTTCCGCAAGAGCGAGCTCGCCGCCGACACGCCCTTCGCCCAGGCGCCGCACGTCGAGTCGATCCTCGATTATCTCGCCGGCGAATCCGGCGTGCTGCACGAAAAGGGCGGGACCTGGTACTGGATGGCCGACGCCTACCCCGCGCAGGACGTGACGCTGGGCGGAGCAGGACCGGACAACGTGCTGATCCTCGATTCGGCGAGCGGCGTCGCGCTGGGCGAGATCGATCGCGCGGCCTCGATCACCACGGTGCACGAAGGCGCGATCTACCAGATCGAGGGCGAGACCTGGAAAGTCGAGCGCTTCGACTACGCGAACCGGCGCGCTTACTTGAAGCGCGTCGACAGCGATTATTTCACCGAGGCCGAGACCGACACCGAGGTCTGCGTGCTGCGACTGGAGCGCGTGGCGCGGCGCGTTCGCCCGATGGAAGTGGCGGAAGCGGGCGAAGCAGGCGAAGGCGCCGAGGACTACTCCATGTGGACCGGCGAGGTCCACGTGACCACGCTGGCGACGCAGTACAAGAAAGTGCGCTTCTACACGCGAGAATCGGTGGGGGCGGAGGACATCCATCTTCCCGCGGAGGAGCTCGACACCCAGGCCGCG
>DATHET010000346.1:0-54797 GCA_035490315.1 Planctomycetota bacterium | reverse complement strand
CGCGGCGAAAAGCGCGCTCGTCCGAGCTGCGCGTCGAACTCGCGCGCCAGCTCGTCCTCGCCCAGACGCGCGCACAGGAGACGTCCGACGGCGGCGGCGCTCTGCGGGCGTGCGCTGGGATCGCGCTCGACCAAGCCCGCGGCGATGTCGGCGATCCAATCGGGAAGCTCGGCCGGCGAGGTGCCCGCGGCCGTGAAAAAATCCTGAGCTGGAAACCGCCCGTAGAAATCGCGCGCGGTGGCGTGCAGCCCAGCGAAGACCTGCACGATCAGGACACCGAGCGCGAAGAGATCGGCGCGCACGTCGACGGCCTCGTCGTGCAGGACTTCCGGAGCGATCGAGAAGGCCGAGCCCGAGACGGCGTCTCGCGCTCCTCCCGAGCGGCGGGCCAATCCGAAGTCGGTCAACGTGACGCGGCCTTCGGGTCCGACGATCACGTTCTGCGGCTTGAGATCGGCGTGGACGAAGCCGGCTCGGTGCAGGGCTTGGAGCGGAAGGCACAGGCGGGCGATCAGCTTTCCGATCGCTCGCGCATCGCTGGCCGCGGGCGAGGCGGCCCACTCCAGAAGATCCGCGCCCTCGATCCAGGCTCGCGCGAGGTAGCGCCCGCCCCCGGGCAGGGATCCGTGATCGATCAATCGAGCCAGGGCCGGATGGTCCAGGCTCGCCAGGACCGCCAGCTCGGCGAGGTCCTGCCCGGAATCGGCCGTCTCAAAGCGCAGCACGGCCAGGTCACCCCCATGGTCGGCCAGCCAGACTCCGGCGCTCGCTCCACCGGCCAGCTGTCGGCGCAGAAAAAAACCGGCAGGGGCCTCGGGCGCGGGCGGGGTCGGGGATCGCATTGTCTGAATTCTGGACAATTGAAGGCCGCCGAATATGGGCCAGAGTGCGCAGCCCGACGGAAGATCCAGTCGGAATCCGCGCGCACGCGTCCGCCAAGCCCGACCTCGGACCTGCTATCGCGCCGGCATGACGGTACGGTCCGCCGATTGCGCTGCACCTTCCCGGTAGACTCACTCTGGCAGGAAACTCCCATGCGAATGCACCCCAGCCTGTTCTCTCTGTTCGTCTCGATCGGCGCCTTGAGCGGGGGCCGAGCCCAGGCACAGGGCACGGTCTTGTTCCACGGCACCGCGGGAAGCTTCGGGACGCTCGAGCAGCGCGATTTGGCGAGCGGAGCCAGCGTCCCTCTGCCTCTGCGCGCGGCACCAGTCCGGCTCCTGCCCCTCGAGGTCAACGGGCGCACCGAGCTGACTCGAGCGGACGCGGGCCGGCCCTGGCGCTACGACGACGTCCCGGGAGCCAGCCGCATCGCCCTGCCCGCGGAAGCAGGCTCGCTGTTCTTCTACGAGACGATCGCCGGCCCGACCGCGCGCCGTTTCGGGATCTTCTGGATCGACCCGGGCGGCACGCTCCGCCGCGCCGTCGAGCTGCCGGGCACGGGCGCGGCTGGCGACCAGAATCCGCTGCTCGCTCGCGTCGCCACCGCGAGCGATGGCCGCGCGCTCCTGTGCGCGACGACGTTGGCTGGCGGCGGCAATCTGCTCGAGGTCGATCTCCCCTCGGGCCTCGTGACCGACCGCACCGCTGCGCTGGCGCCGCTCGACTGGCGGGCCCAGAGCCTGTTCCTCGCTCCGCAATGGGGAGTCGCGATGCACGCCAGCGGCCTGGTGAGCTTCGCGCGCCCCGGCCCCGCGCAGGCTGTCGAATTCAACTTCGGCATCAACCCGCCGCTGTGGTTCTCGGGCGAGCTCGCCCTGTCCGAGCTGGGAAACTATGCGGTCTTCGTCGCGGGAGCTTCGCCGCAAGCAGCCGACGTGTATGTGGCCTCGCCGCAAGGAGCCCTGGTGCGCGCGACGCCGCAAGCGGCGGCGATTTCGCCGGCGGGATATCTGCCCGAGCAGCTCGACGGACCCTTCCTCGCCGTCGCCGACGACGGATCGAGGTGCTCCTGGCGCACCGAAGGCCTGACGCGCGAGGCTTTCCTCGCTCGCGTGCCCTGGCAATCGGCGATCTTCGCCACGCAGCTGACGTCCAACGCGGACTTCACCGACACGATCGACGAGGTCGGCCAGTTCGCGTTCCGTGTCGGCGCCGCCTTCGTCTTCACCGCCGGCGAGCGCGACACGCTGCAGGGCGGCATCGACAAGATCGACGTGTTCAGCGCGGCGCTTCCGGTCGGAGGGCCTGCAGTGCAGCTGCAGAATCTCACCCAGTCCTCCGGGATCGCCCTGCCGCCCTTCACCTCGCCGGGCACGATCAAGCCCGAGGGTGCCGTCGATCTGCCGGGAACGCTCGGGCGCATGTTGCTCGACCGCAATCTGGATCGGATCGTGGTCTACGCGCCTCAGGGTGGGCCGGCGGCGACGCTGCTGAACAACGTCAAGGATTTCGATGGCGTCGCCCGCTCGGGCAATCGTTGGATCCTGCTCGTGCGCCGCACGACCTCGGGTCAACCGCGCGAGGTCATCGCCTGGAACAGCGCGACGCCTCTGTCGGCGCAGCTCGTGTACTCCAACGGCAACGCGGACAGCTACGACCAGATCAGCCTGCGCGGGAACACCGTCGCGTTCATCTCGCGCGACTCGGGCGGCGACGAGCTGCGCGGCTGCGATCTCTCCACGGGCAACCTTTTCCTCTTCCCCGTGAAGACCTTCCCCTACGGCCCGGCGATCGCGCTCACCGCCCAGGGCGAGCTCACCACGAGCCTGGGCGGCCCCCTCGCGCCCGCGATCTTCGTGAAGTGGCGATTCGGCCAGCGGCCGCTGCGCGTCGGGCCCATCACGGGTCCGGGATTCGTGCTGCGCGGACTGTGAGCGGGCGCCGCGCGGGCCGCGGGCTATAGACTGCGGATGATGCGCCGATTGCTGCCCGTCCTGGTGATCCTCGTCGGCTGTGCGCTGTTCTGGTTCTGGCGAGCCTCGGTCAAGCCCCTGCCTCCGGCAGTCCTGTCAGAAGTTGCGCCAGCGCCGGCGGCGGCGGGACGCGAGGTTGCGCAGTCGCCGAAGGGTCGCATCCAGGATCCCGCGCAGCGCACGTCGGCGGATCTGCCCGCCGGAGTGGCCGAAGCCAAGCCCGTCGATGCGATCCCGATCGACGATCGCGCGCCCGGCGTGGTCGACGACCCCGCGTTCACGGCGCTCTACGCGGGCCTGCCCACCGCGAAGCTCCAGGCGCGCATGGAAGAGCTCGAGCCCCTCTACCAGGCCGAGTTCGATCGGCTGTGCGAGCTGCGCTTCGCATCCGGTCTGTACCGCGTGGTCGAGTCGGCCGACATGGAGGGCATCGATCCCTCCTATGACGTGCTCGCGCAATTCGACGAGCAGGGTGTCTTGACTCGTGCGCGAGCCGTCGCCGGCCGCCCCGCGCCAGGCGCGCCGCCCGAGGACGGCGAGTCGGAGCTGCGCATGGAGTACCAGATCGTCAGCCTGCCGCCCGAGGTCTATCCCGATCTGTACCGGCAGAAGGCGGAGCTGGATTGGCTGCGCGCGACGATCGCGGCGCGCAAGGAATCCGGCGAGGACCCGCCTTGAGCGTGCTCGCGCTCGACCTCGGCTCGACGCGCATCAAGGCGGCGCGCATCGATGACGAAGGTCGTGTGCTCCAGCTCGCTCACCAGGATGCCCCGCCGATCACCAGCGATGGATTGTGGCGCGAGTTCGATCCGGAGTTGCTGGTTCTTCGGGCTGCCGCCGCGTTGGGGCACGTGATGCCATACAAGGACGAGTCGCTCGCGATCGCCTCGCAGCGCTCCAGCTTCGTATTGTTCGATCTGTCCGATGCGCGCGGAAGCCGCCCCCTGACGTCGGTGATTTCCTGGCAGGATCGGCGCGGGGCGGATTGGATTTCCAGTCACGCCGACGCGGAAAACTGGATCGGCGAGCTCACCGGCCTGCCCTTGTCGGCGCACTACGTCGGCCCCAAGCTCGCTGCGCTGTTCGCGGAGGATCCCGTGCTCGCGGGGCGCGCGCACGCCGGCAAGGTGCGCCTCGGTACGCTCGAGACCTGGTTGGCTTGGGGTTTCGGGTGGAAGCACCGAAAGGTGCATCCGCACTGGACCGACGAGACGATGGCTGCCCGTACCCTGCTCTTCGATCCCAGGCTCGGCGAGTGGAGCCCGCGGTTGTGCGAGTTCTTCGGCGTGCCGCTCGCCATGCTGCCGCGCGTGCTTCCAAGCTGCGGGCGGCACGACGACGCCGGGGAGATGGTCCTCGCGGCGAGCATCGCCGATCAATCGGCCGGGGCTTTGCATGCCGTCGGCGGCGGATCGGACGGAGTCCTGGTCAACTTCGGAACGGGCACGTTCGTGCTCGCGCCCGTCGGCACGGAATGGACGCGACGTCCGGGTTACTTGACGGCGCTGCTCTTGAGCCGCGGGACCGACTCGGGCGCGCGCGAGCGGATCTATGCGCTGGAGGGCACGATCAACGCGGGGTCCAGCTTGATCACGACCGCTGCCGAGACCTCTCAGATCGTGCTCGAGGAGCTGCCCGACGCTGCCCACGCGCTCGTCGACTCGAATGGGATCGGAGCGCCGCACTGGAGGCCGGATCTCGGTCCGATCTGGTCGCCGGCCGCCGCCGCGCTGAGTCCTCCTGCGCAGAAGCGGATCGCCGAGCTCGGCCTGTGCTTCCGGGTGCGTGAGATTCTCGAGGACCTGAAGACAAACGACCGGCGCTGCGTGGTCGCCGGCGGCGCGCTGCACGACGAAGCCTTCGCGCAGCGGCTCGCCGACGCGCTCGGCCGCACGATCGAAGTCTGCACGGAGCCCGAGGCCACCTTGCTGGGCGCCGCGGGATTGGCGCGCGGAGACGACTTCGCTCGAGGTCGCGCCCTGACGCGCACGGTGGAGCCCGGCCGATTCCGCGAGCACCTGGACCGCCGCTTCGAGGCGTGGCGTCTCTGGGTCGCGAGCGCGCTGGCGCGCTGACCTCGTTGCACCGCGAGCGGCGTCTTGTGCGCGATCCACCGTCTTGCTACGACGGCTGTGGATGAGCCGCACGAGCCGAACATGTCCCCCGAGCTGAGCGCCAATCCGCCCGCGCGCGAGACCGTCGCCGCCGTCGACCTGGGATCGAACTCCTTCCACATGGTCGTCGCGCAGCACGTCGACGGGCAGCTGGTGGTGCTCGACCGGCTGCGCGAGCGCGTCGCCTTGGCCGAAGGCCTCGACGAATCCAAGCGCCTGAAGGAAAAAGTCAGCGAGCGCGCCCTCGCCTGCCTGGAGCGCTTCGGCCAGCGCCTGCGCGAGCAACCGCCGGGCAGCGTGCGCGCCGTCGGCACCAGCGCCCTGCGCCAGGCGAAGAACTCCGAGGCCTTCCTGTCGCGCGCGCGCGAGGTGCTCGGCCATCCGATCGAAGTCGTCTCCGGCCGCGAAGAGGCGCGCTTGATCTACCTCGGCGTCGCGCACCTCTCCGCCGGCACCGCGAATCGCCGTCTGGTGGTCGACGTCGGTGGCGGAAGCACCGAGTGCATCCTGGGCGAGGGCTACGAGGCCCTGCGCACGGACAGCTTGCACATGGGCTGCGTCAATTACAGCCAGCGGTTCTTCCCCGGCGGCGAGATCACGCGCGAGCGCATGAAAAAAGCCGAGGTCGCGGCCGCGCTCGAGCTCTCGCCGATCGCGCGGACGTACAAGCACCTGGGCTGGGACGTTTGCATCGGCTCCTCGGGCACGGTGCTCGGGATCGAGAGCGTGCTGGCGGCCAATCATTGGAGCGAGCACGGCATCGACGACGCCGGCCTCAAGCAATTGGGCCGCGCCCTGGTCGATGCTGGCAACAGCGAAAACCTGGAGCTCGCCGGCCTGCCCGCGGACCGCGCGCCCGTGCTCCCCGGAGGCTTTGCGATCCTGCGCGCGGCCTTCAAGATCTTCCAGATCCAGGCCATGCAGACTTCGCAAGGCGCGATGCGCGAAGGGCTGCTCTTCGACCTGCTCGGCCGCATCCACCACGCGGACGTGCGCGACGAGACGATCCGGCGCGCGATGGCGCGCTACTCGGTCGACGTCGAGCAGGCGGGGCGCGTCGAGCGCACGGCGCTGTTGCTCTTCGATCGCGCCGCGACCGATTGGAATCTGGGAGCGGGCGACGCGCGCCGCTTGTTGTCGTGGGCCGCGCGATTGCACGAGATCGGCTTGTCGGTCAACTGGTCGGGCTACCACAAGCACGGCGCCTACCTGGTGGCTAACGGCGACATGCCGGGGTTCTCCCGCCAGGATCAGGAGCTGCTCGCCGCACTGATCCAGGGCCACCGCCGCAAGCTCGGGCCGGCGAGCTTCGCGAATCTGCCCGCGCTACGCGCGCCGCTTGCGCTCGAACTCTGCGTCCTGCTCCGGCTCGCTGCCCGGCTCAACCGCAGCCGGAGTCCGCGACCGCTGCCGCCGCTTCGGCTTCGGGTGCGCAAGCTGCGCGTCGAGCTCATCTTTCCCACGGATTGGCTCGAAGGCCACGCCCTCACCCGGGCGGACCTGGAGGAGGAGGCGCGGATCCTGGCCGACGCCGGCGTCGAACTGGTCGTTGGTTAGGCCGCAGAGCTTCTCCAGGAGATCGACCTGGGCCGAGCGCGGTTTTTCGCGGCCCGCTTTCACGCGCCGGTAGCGGCCGTCGCTCGACAGCGACCAGGATTGCGTGTTGTCGTGGAGGTAGGCCTCGAGAGCTTCGCTGACCACGCGTTCCTTGGCGCGCGCCTCCTCGATCGGGAAGCAGGTCTCGACGCGGCGGAAGAAGTTGCGCTGCATCCAGTCCGCGCTGGAGCAGTAGACTAGCTGCTCGCCGTCGGCGTGGAAGCAATACACGCGCGAGTGCTCGAGCAGACGGCCGACGATCGAGCGCACGCGGATGTTGTCCGAGACGCCGGGCACGCCGGGCCGCAGGCAACACAGGCCGCGCACGACGAGATCGATCGAAACTCCCGCTTGCGAAGCGCGGTACAGGGCCTGGATCACCTTGGGCTCGGCCAGGGCGTTCATCTTGGCCATGATGCGCGCCGGCTTGCCATCGCGCGCGTTGCAGGCCTCGCGATCGATCCACTTGATCAAGCTCTTCTGCAGCGAGAAGGGCGCCTGAACCAGCTTCTTCAAGCTCCCGACGCGGCCAAGACCCGTGAGCTGCATGAACAGCTTGTGCACGTCCGCGCCCATGTCGAGATCCGCGCTGAACAGCGAGATGTCCGTGTAGGCCTTCGACGTGCGCATGTGGTAATTGCCCGTGCCCAGGTGCACATAGCGGCGCATGCGGTGGCCTTCCTTGCGCACGACCAGCAGCATTTTCGCGTGGGCCTTGTAGCCGACGATCCCGTACACGACGTTCGCGCCAGCCTGCTGCAGACGCGTCGCGAGATTGATGTTCGCCGCTTCGTCGAAGCGCGCGCGCAGCTCGACCACCACGGTGACTTCCTTGCCCGAGCGCGCGGCCTCGATCAAGGTCTCGACGATCGGCGAATCGGGGCCCGTGCGGTACAGGGTCTGCTTGATCGCGAGCACGTTCGGATCCGCGGCTGCCTGGCGCAGGAATTCGAGCACCGAGGTGAAGGCGTCGAAGGGATGGTGCAGCAGCAGATCGCCGCCGCGGATCACGGCGAAGATGTCGCGCTCCTGCTCGAGCCGGCGCTGGACGCGGCCGGCGAAGGGCGGGTACTTGAGGTCCGGACGCTGGCAGAGATCGTAGATGGCGAGGATGCGGTGCAGGTTGACCGGACCGGCGACGCGGAATAGCGCGCTGGCGTCGAGCTCGAAGGTCGAGAGCAGGAACTGCGACATCTCCTCGGTGCATTCCGCGCCGACTTCCAGGCGCACCGCGTCGCCGTAGTTGCGGCTGGACAGCTCGCCCTTCAGCGCGCGCATCAAGTCGTCGGACTCTTCCTCGTCGACCCACAGGTCGCTGTTGCGCGTCAGCCGGAAAGCCGCACAGCTGGTGACGTCCATCCCGCCGAACGCCTCGCGGATGTGGGCCTGCACGATCACCGACAAGAGCACGAAATCGTGGGGGCCGAAGCCCGCGCTCGGCGGGAGCTGGATCAAGCGCGGCAAGGAACGCGGCACCTGCACGATCGCCACGCCGCTGTCGCGGCCGAAATCGTCGCGGCCGGCGACCGAGACGATGAACGTCAGGCTCTTGTTGAGGATGCGCGGGAAGGGGTGGGCCGGATCGAGGCCGACCGGCGTCAAGACGGGCAGCACGTCGCTGTTGAAATAGCGCTTGATCCAACGCGCCTGGCGCGCGGTCCAGGTGTGCGGATCGAGGATGCGCACCTTGGCTTCCTGCAGGGCCGGCAGCAGCTCCTGATTGAGCACGCGGTACTGCAGGGCGACCAGCTCGTGAGTCACCTCGGAAATGCGCGTCAGGGTCTCGCGCGGCGTCAGGCCGTCCGCCTCCCCCGTCGCGATGCCGAAAGCCGTCTGCTGCTGCAGGCCGGCGACGCGGATCTCGAAGAACTCGTCGAGGTTGGTCGAGGAGATCGACAGGAAGCGCAGGCGCTCGAGCAGCGGAACCGAGGTGTCGCGGGCCTGCTCGAGGACGCGCGCGTTGAATTCGAGCCAGGACAGCTCCCGGTTCAAATAAAGGGCCGGGTCCTGGAGGTCGATTCCTTTCGAGGAAGATTCGCGGGCGTCGACCATTTGGCCTGAGGATACTCTGGTGCCCGCGCCGGGCGCTGCGCCGGTGCTCACCCCTGCCCACTTTCGGCCCGAGCTTTACGCGACCTTGATTTCTCCCTCCTCTCCAGCGCCCGCCAGCGCATTTCTGGCCCTGGTGCGACATGCCCGGGCGCTTCCCGCAACGCCGGGGCAGGCCGACAGCCAGCGCGAGCTCTCCGGTGCGGGCCGAGCGGAATTCCAGCTGCAGCTCGCGCGCCTGGAAGCGATGCGATTCGGATGCGACAAGCTGTGGACCTCGCCCTGGCGACGTGCTCGCGAAACCTCGCAGATGCTCGGCGGGGTCTGCAAGCGCGAGCCCGAGGACCACGAAGGCCTGTGCAGCGATCCCAGCTCGCCCGAAGGAATCGAATTGATCGCCCAGGCCTCGGAGCAGGCCCTCGCCTCGCGGGTGGTGCTCGTCGGCCACCAGCCCTGGCTGGCCCAGATCGCGCGCGGCCTGGGCGTGCTCGACGTGCGCGACATCGAGTGCGGCGAGGTGATCTGGCTGCAGCGGCGGCCGGTGCGCGGATGGGTCACGGCGGCGCGGCTCTACCCGGGATGAGCGGCTGGCGCCGGAACCGCACTACCATTGAAAGGCGGCGGAGCGACTGATAGACACTACCTACTCTCCCCAAGCACCTTGGCCGAAACCCTCCCTTCTCCCGCCCTGTTGCTCACGCTGCGGCTGTTCGTTTCGGGCACGACGAGTGCGGCCCAGCGAGCGACGGAGCAGGTGGCCGCGCTGACGCGCAACTCCGACCACTTCTCCGCCTTCGAAGTGATCGACGTCCTGGCCGACCCGCAGCTCGCGCGCTCCGCGGGCGTGCTGGCTACTCCCGTGCTCGTCGCCTACTCCGGCGGCTTCGAGTGGCGCATCCTCGGCGATTTCTCCGACGAGGCCGCGGTGACCGCGATCGTCTCGCCGACCCTGCCCGACACGGGAACGATCGTGACCAAGAGCGAGACCGACAGCCGGCTCCAGCACCTGGTCGAGCATTCCTCTTCCGGCATCCTGATGATCGGCCTCGACGGGCGCATCCGACACGCCAATCCGATCGCGCAGTCGTTCTTCGGGCCCGGCGAGAGCGCGCTCACCGGCCAGGTGATCGGCCTGCCGCTGTGCGGGCCGGAGACCACGGTCCTCGAGCTGGTGCGCGAAGGCGACCGGGTCGTGGTCGAGCTCAACGTGGTCAGCACCGTGTGGGCCGGTGAAGACGTGCGCTTCACCGTACTGCGCGACGTGACCAGCCATGTGCTCGCCGAGGACGCATTGCGCGTCAGCCAGGAGTGCTACGCCCTCGCCGCGCGCGCCGCGAACGACGGCCTGTGGGACTGGGATCTGGTCAAGGACAAGATGTATTACTCGCCGCGCTGGAAATCGATGCTCGGCTTCGAGGAGCAGGAGATTCCGTCGCGGCCGTCGGAGTGGTTCGAGCGCGTGCACCCCGAGGACGTCGACCGCGTGCGCGCCGCGGTGGCCTCGCACCTCGACGGCACGACGGCCCATTTCGAGCACGAATACCGCATGCTGCACAAGAACGGCAGCTGGCGCTGGGTGCTCTGCCGCGGCCTCGCCGTGCGCGACGGCCGCGACCGCGCGACGCGCATGGCCGGATCGCAGAGCGACGTGACGCACCGCAAGCTCGCCGAGGAGCAGCTCGCCCACCGCGCTTTCTACGATCCGCTCACGAACCTGCCCAACCGGGCCCTGTTCATCGATCGCCTGCGCCAGGCCCTGCGGCGCGCGAGCCGGCGCAAGGATTACCTGTTCGCCGTGCTCTTCCTCGACATCGACCGCTTCAAGATGGTCAACGACTCGCTGGGCCACATGGCCGGCGACCGGCTGCTGGTCATGATCGCGAGGCGCCTGGAGCTCTCGCTGCGCCCCGGTGACACGGTCGCGCGCCTGGGCGGCGACGAGTTCACGGTGCTCCTCGACGACATCCGCGACGTCACCGACGCCACGCGCGTCGCCGACCGCATCCAGCGCGAGCTGGAAATGCCCTTCAACGTCGGCGGCCAGGAATTGTTCACCAGCGCGAGCATCGGCATCGCTCTGTCCGCGACCGGCTACGAGAAGCCCGAGGACATCCTGCGCGACGCCGACACGGCGATGTACAAGGCCAAGTCGCTGGGCAAGGCGCGCTACTCGATGTTCGACACGGGGATGCACGAGCGCGCCGTGGTCCTGCTCCAACTGGAAGCCGACCTGCGCCGCGCGATCGAGCGCAGCGAGCTGCGCGTGCACTACCAGCCGATCGTGTCGCTGCAGACCGGTCGCATCGCCGGGGTCGAAGCCCTCGCCCGCTGGCAACACCCCGTGCGCGGCCTGGTCTCCCCCGCCGAGTTCATCCCGATCGCCGAGGAGACCGGCTTGATCATGCCGATCGGCCGCTGGGTCCTGGTCGAAGCCTGCCGCCAGATGGTCGCCTGGCGCGATGCCTTTGGCCCGGACTACCCGCTCGAAGTGGCGGTCAACCTCTCCGGCCGCCAGCTCGCCCTGCCCGACATCGTCGCCCAGATCGGAGAAGTGCTGCGCGAGACCGGCCTCGAGCCCGCGCGCCTGCGCCTCGAGATCACGGAAAGCGTGGTCATGGAGCACCCCGAAGTGGTCAGCACGATGCTCCAGGAATTGCGCCTCCTGGGCGTGAAGCTCTCGATCGACGACTTCGGCACGGGTTATTCCTCGCTGGCCTACTTGCAGCGTTTCCCCGCCGACACGCTCAAGATCGACCGCTCCTTCGTGTCGCCGATGGGCAGCCGCGGCGAGAACTCCGAGATCGCGCGCACGATCGTGACCATCGGCCACAACCTGGGCATGCGCGTCGTCGCCGAGGGTGTCGAGACCGCCGAGCAGCTCGCGCATCTGCGCGGCCTGGATTGCGAAGGCGCGCAGGGCTACTTCATCTCCAAGCCTTTGAGCAGCGAGGATGCCGCTCTATTGATCGCCTCGCGAACATCCTGGTAAAGGCCGCAAGTCGCGCGGGAACTCCGCTCCCGCCTGGGCTATCCTGGGTGGTCCATGAACCTCGATCCGCGCCTTTGCATCCACTACCACCGCGATTTCGACGGCATGGTCGCAGGAGCCGTCCTCGCGACCGTGCTGCGCGAGCTTCGAGGCGAGGATCCGGCCTGGTCGAGCATCAATTACGACCAGCGCACCGATTGGACGACGTTCAGCGAGAACAAACGCTTTGCAGTGGTCGATTTCCACTTCCACCCGCGGGCGGAATACTGGTTCGACCATCATCCGACGACGTTCCTGACGCCCGAGCTGCGCGCGATCTACAAGCCCAGCGAGCGCTGGCACTGGGACGAGACTTCGCCGTCGTGCCCACCGCTGGTGCTGGCCCACGCGAAGCAGTACTGGGGCTACGAACCGCCCGAGCGCTTCGAGGAAATGGCGCGCTGGTCCGACAAGATCGACGCCGCGCGTTATGACAATGTCGAGGAAGCCGTTTTCGGCGACCGCCCTGCATTGCGCATCGCGCGCGCTCTGACCGCGGCGCCGAACAATGAATGGATCGACGAGATCGTCGCTTCGTTGACCGAGCACGATCTCGAAACCGTGGCATCGCGCCCTGATCTCGAGAAGGTGTACCAGCGCGCCGCGCGCAACCGCGACCGCGCCCTGGAGCAGTTCCCCCCCACCGTGGAAAACAAACGCGGCAAGGTGCTCCTCTACGACGCCTCGAGCCACCAGATCCGCCGCGAGCGCTTCGCGCCCTTCTACCACCACCCCGACGTGTTCTACTCCGTCGGCGTGATCCCCACGCGCGCCGGCTTCCACGTCACCGCCGGCGAGAACCCCTGGAACCTCCCGCCCGCCGACGTGCACATCGGCCAGATCATGGAAGGCTACGGCGGCGGCGGACACAAGGCCGTCGGCGGCGCCAACCCTCCGAACCTGCAAGCCGCGCGCAAAGCCGCCGCCGAGATCGCCGAGGTGCTGCGCAAGGCTGTCGAAGCGCGCTCGTCCTCGTGAGCGTCGAGGAAAGCCCGCGCGTTCCGCTGCTGTCGCTGTCCGCGCCGGAACTGTCGGCGCTCGTCGAGCGCCTCGGAGGCCGCCCCTTCCACGCGAAGATCCTGCGCGCCGCTGTGCTCCAGAAGGGCGTGCTCGACTTCGAAGCGATGACTTCGCTGCCCAAGGCTCTGCGCGACGGTCTCGCGCGCGAAGTCTCGCTGCTCTCCGGCAAGGAAGTCGACCGCGTGGTCTCCCGCGATCGCACGACGAAGCTGCTTTTGTCCTTCGCGCGCAACGACGGCCGCGACGCGACGGTCGAGACGGTGCACATTCCTCCACATGATCCGACTCGCGGAGCCGGCGCGACCCTGTGCGTGTCGACCCAGGTCGGCTGCCCGGTCGGTTGCCCCTTCTGTGCCTCGGGCAAGAACGGCCTGATCCGCAATCTCGAAGCCCACGAAATCGTCGAGCAATACGTGCGCGGCCGCGCGATCGGCGAGCTCTCGCGCAGCGTGGTGATGGGCATCGGCGAGCCTCTCTTGAATTACGCGAACCTCTCCGCGGCCCTCGACGTCGTGCACGACGAGATGGGCATGGGCACGCGCAAGGTCACGGTCTCGACCGTCGGCTTCCCCGATCGCTTGCGCCGCATCGCGCCGACCAAGCCGCGCTTCCAATTGGCGATCTCGCTGCACACGCCCGACGACGAGCAGCGCGCGATCCTCGTCCCCGCGATGAAGGACGTGCCGATCGAAGAGATCCTCGCCGCTGGCGACGACTGGTTCGAGGTCACGGGCCGCGAGGTGACCTACGAGTACGTGCTGCTCTCCGGCGAGAACGATTCCGAAGGCCACGCCGAGCGTCTCGCCGAACGCCTCGCGCGCCGACGCTGCACGGTGAACCTGATCCCCTTCAATCCCGTCCGCGGCGCGCCCTACTCGCGCCCGATCCTCGCCGCCGTCGAGCACTTCCAAGCCGCGCTGGCCGAACGCCGAGTGGTCTCGACCGTTCGCTGGTCCCGCGGCGTCGAAAGCGACGCCGCCTGCGGGCAGCTGCGGATCAAGAGCCTGACCTGATCGCGACTCCGCTGCTCCACTCGTGCAAGCCGGCCACTTGCACCCATGTCAAGGCGCCAGAGTGAACTCCAGGCCGTTGCTGAGCATCGAATCATTCGGAGGCGGAAACCCCGGATCGCGGCCCCACCACTGGCACTGCACGACCGTGCCGGGGACGAGGAACGGCGATGGAGCCGTGGTGGCCTTCGCCGATTGCACGAAGTGGTACCTGTTCCAGACCAGCGCGTTGTAGTCGATCGACCAGGTGCCCGAACAATCCAGCGCGGGCAATGGCGTCCCACCTGTCGTGGCCGCAGTTGAACGGCTCAACGGCGGCTGGATGCACAGTTGTCCGCCCTGAAACGGGATCGTCGCGCGGCCACTGGAGGAGTAGAGCAACAGCCCAGCGCGGTTGTTGTTCAGGTTGTCGGCCGTGATCGTGAACCCGGACACTGCGACGGGACTCGCGATCCCATCCGCATGAAGAGACGGAGAGCATGCCAAGGAGCTGATCTTTGCTCCGCAATATGGTTGCGATGCTGTCTTGCTGCCAAACGCGAGTCCGAAATACGGCCGCGAGGTCGCGAGGACCCTGCTTGCGACAAAGTTGCCGGGATCGAGGGTGTAGAGGCCCGTATCAGCTCCGGTATAGACATCCTCGAGAGTTGCCCATAACTGACCGGCACCATTGAATGCCAAGTCATCAGGGACGGAGGTCGGAACGCTCATATTTCCGAGATAAATCACGGAGCCCGTGGCCATATCAAGCTGATACAGCTTGGGGCCGGAGGCAGTTGCCAGAATCGTTACCCCTTGGGGGCTTACGGCGAGAGCGGTTGGGCCATTCGCCGCAGGAGAAAGAGGTGGCCCTAGCGAAAAGCCGCCAGTTACCGGATCGAGAGTGCAGCAATAGTGCCCTGTGCCGCCTTGCCAATCGACACAGATTCCATGCATGGTCATGGAGACCGGGTCGAAATCAACGCAGATTATCCGCCAGGGAGCCCCAATCGAAGGTAAGTGCGCGGATTGCCCATCCGCGGGGTGCACGCGAATCAGACGGTCGGCCAGCCAATTTGTGTTCCCTAGAACAATCACCCTACTCCCGTCGTGAGCAAGCTTCGTTTCGGTAACGGGGTGCTGCGAATAGTTCAGTTGCCTGACTACCACGCCAGTGTGAGGGTCCAGTTCCACAAGGCGAGCACCCCATGGATAATCCAAGGCAAACAATCCCTCCGAACCCTGAGCGCGGATGTCCTGGAAAAGCATGGCGGACATCAATAGCAGTGCGGAGGTCACCCGAACTGCCAACGCGCTCCGCGAGACGAATCCGTACATCGAGGTTCTCAGGGATCGGTTTGAGGGGCCGGGAAAAGTGGGGACTGCGCGGACGGTACTTGTGCGGGCCCCTGACTCTATCGCAATTGCCGAACCGCGCGCTTCCTTCGTGGACTGACCCATTCCTGTGCTCTCAGGACTGTTCTCGCGCTCGGACCCCGCCACTAGCCGAGCGAAAACACACAGCCGTAGTGCGCTGCGGACGATCGAAGTGGGAGTTCAGCGGCTCGTAGTCAGTTCCTTGTAGAAGAGGACGTCGTCGTGCAGGGTCTTGCCGTCGGTGTCGAAGGCGAAACCGGGGACCGTTCCGACGTGGATCCAGCCGAGCTTGCGGTACAGGCGCTCGGCGTTGCCGCCGGCCTTTGCGTCGAGTGTCAGCAGGCTGAAACCGCCGCTGCGAGCGGCTTCTTCGATCGCCTGCATCAGGCGTGTGGCGATGCCCCGCTGGCGGCAGCGGCGATGTACGAGGACCTTGACGACTTCGGCGCGGTGGGGTTGATTCGGTGCCCAGGCGGGCTGGATCAGGGCGCTCCCGGCGATGCCTTCGACGTCGCGAGCGACGAGGAAAACTGCCGCGGGATGCGGATCGGTCGTCGTCTTGCGCCAGAAGGCTTGGGCAGCTTCCAAGGACAGCGGCGCGAGGAAGCTCACCGCGGCGTTGGATTCGACTGCGTCGATCAGGAGCAGGCTCAAGTCGCGCAAGTCCGCTGCGCTGACCGGCAGGGTCAAGCATTCGATCTTCTCAATGGACGTACCCACGCGGGCTGCTCCCGAGCTCATGGGCCGGGAATCTACCCGTTCAGCGCGCGCCCTGCACGCCGGCAGGCAGGCAGCTCTCGATCCGGTCGAGGGCCCAGTCGATCTCCTCGGCGCCGACGACGAAAGGCATGCGGAATCGGATCGCTTGCGCGCCCGATTTCAACGCGAGCACATTGCGCTCGCGCAGCTTGAGCAGGAATTCGTCGCGCGCGACGGGACTCTCGAGAGTGAACGCGATCAGCGATCCAACGCCGCGCACGTTGGTGAACGAAGCGCGCGACTTCGCGATGCGGCGCAAGCCGGCGATGAAACGCTCGCCCTGCACCGCAACGTTCTCGTGCATCTTCTCGCCCAGAATGATGTCGATGAACTGGCGGCAACGGACCATGTCCGTCAAATTGCCGCCCCAGGTCGAATTGATCCGGCTCACGCGCGTGAACACGTTGTCGGTGACTTCGTCGACGCGCGGTCCGGCATAGAGCCCGCAGACCTGAGTCTTCTTGCCGAAGGCGACCACGTCGGGTCGCACGCCGAGCTTCTGCCACATCCACGGCGAGCCGGTTCCGAAGAAGCCGGTCTGGACTTCGTCGAACACGAGCAGAGCTTCCTCGTCGTCCGCGAAACGGCGCAGGCGCTTCAGGAACTCCGGACGGAAGTGGTTGTCGCCGCCCTCGCCTTGCATCGGCTCGAGCAGGATGCAGGCGATCTTCTTCGGATGCTTCGCGAAGGCCGCTTCGATCTCGCGCTCGGCGCGCGCTTCGCTCGCCACGATGTCATTCGCGATGCCGCCGTCGAGATCGAACTCGATCGCGGGATTGTGGACGCGCGGCCAGGCGAACTTCGGGAACAGGCCGATCTTCACCGGATCCGTGTTCGTCACCGAGATCGTGTAGCCCGAGCGGCCATGGAAGGCCTGGCGCAGGTGCAAGACGACCAGGTCATTCGCGTCATCCTCGAAGCTGCGCCGTCCGAGCTTGCCCGCTTTCCAATCGAAAGCGACTTTCATCGCGTTCTCGACCGCGAGGGCTCCGCCCGAGATCCAGAAGTGGTGCTTGAAGCCCGGCGGCGTGACGCGCGTCGCAAACGCCTCGACGAAGCGCGCCATCGACTCCGTATACAGATCGGAATTCGCCGGATTGTTCGCCGCGGCGAGGTCGAGCTCGCGGCGGAACCCGACTTCCGACATCCGCGGGTGGTTGTAGCCGATCGGCCAGCTCGCGAAGCAGGTGAACAGGTCCAGGTACTTCGTGCCGTCGCGCGCGTCGACCAGCCAGGGGCCCTGCGATCGCTCGAGATCGAAGACGAAGGGGTAGCCGTCCGCCAGCTGGTGGCGCTTGAGGATCTCGTGGACTTGGGTTGCGTAGCTCATGGTGGCCTGGGGAGAGCGTTCAGAGGGTTCCAGCGCATTCCCGGCGGCCTCGTTCGGCGCGCCGGATTCCTGGAATCCTGTCGGCCCGATACCGCCGTTCCTTGAAGGGGCGGCAGGAATCGGGGGCCCATCGAGCTCGCGGGCGAGCTGCAGGGCCTCCGATGCGTTTCGGGCGCGGATCAGACAGAGCAGAGGCCGCGGCCTGCGCGTGCGCGCCAGCCGCATCCTTGGATCGACGTTGGTCAGGACCAGGGGCAGGTCCCCCCCAGGCTCGCCGTGGATCGGGCTGGTGCCCTCGTCCAGGGCCAGCCTCCAGGCGGCTTCCAGATCGCTCGAGAAGTCGTCTTCGAGGCCGGGTACGCTGCGAAGATCGGCCGGGTCGAGCCGCGCCAGCAGAGCCTCGGTGAAGGCCGCGAAGCGTCGCTCGGGGCAGATCACGCGCGCGACGTGACCCGGTGCCTGACCTGAAAGTGTAGCCGCGCGGCCGAAAGCCTGCTCGATCGCGGCGTCGGCGGCCTGGTCGGGATCGAAGTCGTCGGGCAGTGGCAGGCTGCGATTTTCCATCGGCCACAGAGCGAGATCGAGGCCGGGGCGAGCGGCTTCTCGCGCGAGCAGGAGGTCTCGCGGAGTTCCGGCGGCGCGGTACCAGGTGCAGCGCGCGTCGCCGAGGACGGCGCGGCGCATCGTCCAGGTGTCGTCCCACAAGAGGGCGAGGGCGCTGTCGTCCAAGCCGGCGGTGAAGAGCGCTCGCGCGAGGGCCTGAGGTCCCCAGGGGAGGCGCGGATCGCCGAGGAACAGCAGGCTGTCGCCACAGAGCAGGGCACGCGCGCATTTGGCGGTCAGGCGTCCGATTCCGTCGCTCCAGTGCGCGACGAATACGCCGTTGCCGCGCGGCGCGCCTTCGCCGCCGTCGCGCAGGATCTCGAGGGCTTCCTCGCAGGCGAAGAGATCGGCGTCGAGCCAGGCGCGGGCTTCGTCGGGCTCGAGGGCGAGCGAGCTCGCGACGTGGGATGGAAGATTCTCGTCACGGCGCAGCTCGAAGAGCGCGTGGTTCAGCAAGGCCCAGACTTCGGAGCGCGAGGCTCGCGGGCGAGGAGTCGAGAGTGCCTGCCAGGCCTGCTCGAGGTCCTCGATGCCGGCGCGCGCGAAGCTGAGCTCGCTGCCGTCCTTCGCGAGCTGGAGGAATTGCGCACCGCGCGTGGAGGCGCGCGGTCTTCCGGCGATCCAGTGGGCGAATTGCGGGGATTCCATCGGGTTCGTGGCTCACCGCGGCGCGCTGGGCGGAAAGGCTTCGAGGCCCGGGTGAGGAAACCGCCTAGGATACGCATTCGATGACCACGGACCCGCTTCAATCCGCGCCGAAGGGGCAGGCCACGCCCCGGCGGCTCGATCTGCCGCGCGAGACGCGCGTGGTGCGCGCGTCCGATTTCGAGCGGGCTTGGAAGCAGGGCAGCCGTGCGCGCGGCGATGTCCTTCTGGTGGTCGCGGCGGCGAACGAGCTGCCCCTGGCGCGCATCGGGCTTTCGGTCGGCAAGAAATTCTGGAAGCGAGCGGTCGACCGCAATCGCGTGCGGCGCATATTCCGCGAAGCCTTCCGATTGACGCGCCACGATCTGCCGCCGGGCCACGACTACATCCTGGTGCCTGCCGCGCGAGTCCAGCCGACCCTGGTCGGAGCCTGCCGCGAGCTCGCGCACCTGGGACCCAAGGCTGTCGCGCGATTGCGCGCCAAGGCCGCGGAGGGAGTCACGCCGCCGTGAAGCCTCGTGGGAATCTCGCTGGACGCATCGCGGCTTCGCCGATCCGCGCTTACCAGCGTTGGATCTCGCCGTTCAAGCCTGCGACCTGTCGATTCCATCCCTCGTGCAGCGCCTACGCGCGCGAGGCCCTCGAGCTGCACGGCTTCTGGCGCGGCACGGGCTTGGGCGTGTGGCGGATCCTGCGCTGTCAACCCTTGTGCAAGGGCGGGTTCGATCCGGTTCCGGGATCTGACCGGCATCGCGCAATGCCTGCTTGCGAATCGAGCGCCGATGTGGACACTCCCGCCCACGAACCGGCATCGTCCGACCAGGCTTCCTCCCTCAGCTCCCGAAGTTCACGATGAATCAACGTCTGTCCCCGCTCGCGATGCTCGCTCCGCTCTTCCTTGGAGCCTGCGCGTCCCAAGCCACGGCACCCGAGCTGAGCTGTCCGATCAAGGGCGCGGTCGCCGTCGACGAGCTGATCGACAAGGACGAGAAGCACTTCGCGCACCTGTGGCAGATCACGTCCGGCGGTCAGAACGCGGAGGGTTACTGGAACTTCAGCGGCGATCGACTTTCTTTCCAGCGCACCGCGGACAACCCGAAGAATGGCCCGACCTTCGCCTGCGACCGGATTTTCGTCACGAATCCTTCCGGCGCGCCGCCGACGCAGATTTCCAACGGCCGGGGCGTGACGACCTGCGCGTATTTCCTGCCGGACGGGAAGGAAGTGCTCTTCGCCTCGACCCAGCAGTGGCACGCCGATTGTCCGCCGAAGGCCGATCCTTCCAAGGGCTACATCTGGTCGCTGCATCCGGAGTACGACATCTGGATCAAGACTCTCGACACGGGGGTGGAGCGGCGACTGACCGATGAATGGGGCTACGACGCGGAAGCGACCGTCTCGCCGCTCGGCGATCGCATCGTGTTCACTTCCTCGCGCTCGGGCGACATCGAGCTGTGGACCTGCGACCTGCAGGGCGGCGATCTCAAGCAGGTCACCCACGAGGTCGGCTACGACGGCGGCGCCTACTTCAGCCACGACGGCAAGCGCCTGGTCTGGCGCCGCACGCAGTTCTCGCCGGAAAAACGCGCGCCGCAGGAAGCGGATTATCGCGAGCTGCTGAGCCAGTGGCTCGTGCGGCCGACGTCCTTGGAGCTCTACGTTTCCGACGCCGACGGCGGCGCACGCAAGCAGATCACGAGTCTCGGCGGCGCGAACTGGGCGCCGTATTTCTTCCCCGACGACAAGCGCATCATTTTCGCCAGCAACTACCGCGAGCCGCGCACGGGCAAGTTCGACCTGTTCGCCGTCGGCGTCGATGGAACGAACCTCGAGCGCATCACGACCTACGACGACTTCGATTCCTTCCCGATGTTCTCGCCCGACGGACAGTTCCTGGTCTTCGCCTCGAACCGCGGCGGCAAGGTCGCGCACGAGACCAATCTGTTCATCGCGCAGTGGAAGTGATCACTGCGCGCCCTTGTTCGCCAGGGGGATGCGCACCGATTGCTCGATCCCGCCGCGCGTGAAGCGCGTGACGACGACGTCGCCGGGCTTGTAGATCCGCAGCGCGTAGACGAAGTCGTGGATCGTGTCGATGTGCACGCTGCCGACCTGCAGCAGCACGTCGCCGGCGAGCAGGCCCGCTTTTTCCGCCGGACTTCCGGGTGACGTTCCGGTCAGCAGCACGCCGGGGCCTTCGAAGGCGTAGCTCGGAACGCTGCCGAACCAGACGCTGAATCCGCGGTTGGACGGAGCCGGAACGGGCCGCTTCTCGCCCTTCACCTGAGGCTCGCTCTCGTTCCAGGCGAGACTCGACTCCGCCTGCATGCGCGAGACCAGGTCGATGCCGAGAGCAGCGATGCGCGCCATCCCATCGCAATCGACCTTGTCGCTGTCGTCGCCGGGCTTGTGATAATCGACGTGGGTTCCGGTGAAGAAGTGCAGCACCGGAACCTTCTGGTTCATGAACGACATGTGGTCGCTGCCGCCCTCGCCGTAGCCGGAGCGGTTGACCTGCACGGTGAGCCCGACCGCCGAGGCCGCGGGCGCGAGCCAGGCTTCGAAGGCTGGCGAGGTCCCCGCGCCGAGCACGATCAAGTTGGGCTTGGTCTTCGTGTCGCCCGGTGCGCGCGCGCGGCCGACCATGTCGAGGTTCAAGTTGGCGCGCACCTGCGCCAGCGGCTGCGTCGGGTGCTCGACCCAGTGCTCGCTGCCGAGCAGGCCGAGCTCTTCGCCCGACCACAGGGCGAAGATCACGTCACCCGCGGGCCGCGGGCTGCGGGAAAGAATCCGCGCCATCTCGAGCACGGTCGCGGTCCCGCTCGCGTTGTCGTCGGCGCCGTTGTGGATCTCACCGGTCTTTCCAGGCGCGAGCGAACCCTCTCCGCCGAGACCCAGGTGGTCGTAGTGCGCGCCGATCACCACCGTGCGCGCCGCATCCGTTCCGGGCAGCTTGGCGAGGACGTTGTAGGCCGTGCCGCGATCGCGGCGCACGTCGGCGACCATGCGCACCTGCAGCGCGGGATCGGGTGCGCCGAAATCGCCGTGAGCGCGGTGATCGGCGCGCTCGAACAAGGCGCGGGCGGTTTCCTCCCCCACCAGGGACTCGAACACCGAGCGCGGCGCGGAAAGTGCCGGGATGTGGGCGCGCGCGGCCTGGCTTGCGTCGAAGGGCAACGGCTCGCTCGCGCCGGCTTCCTGCAGCAGGATCACGCCCGCCGCGCCGTGCTGCTTGGCGTTCATGACCTTCATGAAGATCGCGCCCGCGCCTTCGAAGCTCGCCGTGTGCTCGACCTCACCTTCGGCCGCGGGCTTGGCGGGCAGGAGCTCGCTCGCCGGCGGAGTTCCGCGAAGGATCACGACGATCGCGCCCTTCACGTCGCCGCTGGCGAAGTCGTCCCATTCCTGATCGAGGCTCTTGATGCCGTAGCCGCGGAAGCACAGCGGTCCTTCGGCGGTCGCACCTTCCGAGCAGAACAGCGGCAGGACCATCTTGAACTCGCTGACCATCCGGCTGCCGGTGTCGGTCGCGACGCGCACCAGGGACGTCTCGCCGGCCGCGGCGGCCAGGGGCACGTCGAAGGCCTGGAGGTAGCCGTCGGGGCCGGCGGGATCCAATCCGAGGCTGGACAGGCGCTCGGCGAGCCACTTCGCGACCAGCTTCGCGTCGTCGGTCCCCGCCCGCCGGCCCTTGCGCGCGTCGTCGGCGAGCCAGGACACGTCGCTGCACAGGCGCGCGGATTCCGCTGCCGGCGCGGGCAGCGCGTACGGCGCGATCGGCGGCGGCGCGAGCCCCTCGCGGTCCGAGGAGCAGGCGGACAGGAAGGCGAGAGCAAGGAAGGCCAAGCGCTGGCGGTGTCGCATCGCCACATAGTAGTGAAGGCGATGTTGCGTCGCGCGCCCGGGCGAGGGACAACAAGAGGCCGATGCGTCCGGCTCAATCCGTTCCGTCCGGCGCCGGTGGCAATCGGTCGGAATTCTGGCGCGCCTTGGCCTGGCTCCTGCTGCTGCCCGTGATGCTGCTCGGGCCGTCGCTGCTGCCGGGAAAGCGATTCCTGCCGCTCGCGCCGGTCGCCTTCGAGCCCCTGGCCAGCGAGAACCCCGCGGCGGCGGCCGAGGCCTGGCGTGGAGTCGATTTCCTGGCGTCGGATGCGCTGTTTCCGATGCTGAGCGACGCGCAAGCGATGCGCGCCTCGCTAGGGCGCGGCGAATTGCCCCTGTGGGATGCGACCACCGCGCTCGGCGCTCCGCTCTACGCGCAGACGATGTTCGGCGCGCTGTATCCGCCGCACTGGCTCGCCTTCGTGATGCCGGCCGATCTCGCGCTGGGTTGGATTGCCTGGATCGATCTCGTGGTCGCGGGGCTGGGGCTGTATCTGTTCACGCGCGGATTGGGTCTGTCGTTCGGCGCGTCGCTGGTTGGCGCGGCGGTGTTCCAAACGGCGGGGTTCGCGAGCGCGAATCTGCACGACGTCATGAAGGTCGAGGCAGGCCTGTGGTTGCCTTGGACGCTGCTCGCGATCGAGCGCGTGCTCGGCGGCGAACGTCGCGCCCTGCTCGGACTCGCGGCCACCGTCGCCCTCTCGTTCCTTGCGGGCTTCGTGCCGATCGCCCTTTTTTGCGCGGCGGCCGCCCTCGCGTACGCAGTCGCGCGCGGGATCACGAAGCCGAGCGCGGCCTCTGGGCTGGCGAGCTGCGCGCTGGGCATAGCGCTCGGCATCGGACTGAGCGCGATCCAGTTGATTCCGACCGCCGAGGCGCGCGACGAGTCCTCGCGCGGAGAGCGGCACGACCCGCTGCACGCCGCCGACGGACTGCCGCTCGAAGCCGGCTTGACGTTGGTGGCTCCGGAGATCTTCGGCCGCGCGGACGAACCCGTGTTCGCGCCCGTGAACGCGAGCCTGTGGTGGCTCGCTCGTTCCCGTGAACGCGAGCTCGCGTCCAACGCCAATCTGCTCGAGTGGAATCTCTTCGCTGGCGCCCTGGCCCTGGCCCTGGCCTGCGCGGCGGTCTTCGCTCGCACACGAGCGAGTCTGTTCCCCGCGATCCTCGCGCTGGTCGCGCTGGGCTTTGCCCAAGGCTGGCCCGGAATCCACCTGCTGCGCGGCCTCCCCGGATTGGATCTGGGATCGCCCGCGCGCGCCGGCGTGCTGGCCTGGACGGCCTGGGCCTGGCTCGCGGCGATCGGCGCTGATGCGGTTCTGTTGCGCGAGCGGCGCTCGCGCGTGGCCTTGCTCCCCAGCGTGGCATTCGTCCTTCTCGGACTCGCGCTCGCGTATGGCGTCGACGCCACGGATTGGATCCAACACCTCCCCGATCAGCTCGCCGCGCGCTTCGATGTCGCGCCCAGCTTCGTCGACGGTCTGCTCCCCGCCGACGAACTGACGCGCGCCGCGCAGCGTGTGAATGCAGCCGGACGCTCCCTCGCGATTTTCGCCTCGCTCGGTCTTTTGTGCCTTGCGGGACTCGCGCTGACCAGGGGCTCGTCGCGTTGGACTCCCGCCTGGCTGTCGCTATTCATCGTCGCCGCGGCCGAAGGGGCCTGGTACTCGCGCGTGCATTTGGCGCCGCGCGAGATCTCCGGATCCCTGTGGCCGGAGTCGCCGTCGATGGAAGCGTTGCGCAGCGCGGCCGGCGACGGACGCGTGCTGCGCTTCGACGAGAGCGAGAGCGGCGTGAGCGACGTGCTGAACCTGGCGCGGCCCAACCTGCCCGCGGCTTACGGCATCGCGGATCTCTCGCCCTACGTCGTGTTCACGCCGCGGCGCAGCGTCGAATTGTGGAGCGCGATCGATCCAGGCGCACTGTGGCGCAACGGCGTGAGCCGCATCTCGCGCGCCGAGCTGCTCGACCACCCGGTGCTCGACGTGCTGCGCGTCACCGCGATCCTCGCACGGCGCCCCTTGGCCCACCCACGGCTCGAAACGATCCTCGAGCGCGAGGGTTTCTGCGTGTATCGGCGCAGGGACGTTCCGCCGCGGGCGCGCGTGGTCACCAGCGCCATCGCGACCGCCGGATTTGCCGGACCGGTGCAGGTGCTCGCGACGCGCATGTCCGATCCACGGCGGCAGACCGTGCTTCCCCCGGGCGCGCCCGAATGGAATTGCGAAGGCGAGGCTCCGCGCGGAACGCTCGAGATCCAGGATCCCTCCGCGAGCCGGGTCACGATCACCACCCGGGACACGCCGCGAGGCTGGCTGGTGCTCGCCGATGCCTGGTATCCAGGCTGGCGCGCGAGCATCGACGGCCGCGACACGCCGATCGAGGCCGTCGACCACGCGCTGCGCGGCGTGCGGCTCGAAGCGGGCAACCACGAAGTGCGCTTCGAGTACGCGCCGAGCTCGCTTGGACGCGGAGCGTTGGTCTCAGGACTGTCACTCGCGATCCTGATCGCACTCTGGTGGCGCGGCCGGGCGAAGACTGCGCTATCCTGAGCGTTTCGTGCACCTCCAGGTTCTTTCCAGCGGCAGCGGCGGCAACGCGACGCTCGTGCGCAGCGGCGAGACGGCGATCCTCGTCGACGCGGGGCTGCCGTTGAAGGATCTCGACCAGCGATTCGCGGCCGCGGGCTTCGCGTCTTCGAAGCTCGACCACGTGCTGGTGACCCACGGCCACCTCGACCACGCGCGCAGCGCGGGAGTCCTGGCGCGCCGCGAGCGCTCGCTCCTGCACACCGCGGCCGCGCTGCAGTCGAATGCGTCGATCCGCCGCTGCAAGAACCTCAATACCCTGTGCGTGGGCTCGACCGTGGCCCTGCCCGGGCGAGCGGGCGACGACGGCTTGCGCGCGACCAGCATTCCCCTGCCGCACGACGCCCTGCCGACCGTCGCGTTCAAGATCGAGGATGGCCAGCGCTGCGCCGTGATCCTGACCGACATGGGCATGCCGCGCGCGGACGTCGCCAGCGCTCTGCGCGGAGCGCACGTCCTGGTGCTCGAGTTCAACCACGATGCGCAGCTGTTGCGCGACGGAGCTTATTCGCCGGCGCTCAAGCGGCGCATCCTGGGCAACGCGGGGCATCTGTCGAATGACCAGGCGGCGGCGATGCTCGAGCTGCTCGCGACCGATGCGCTGCACACTCTGGTGCTCGCGCATCTCTCGGCGCACAACAACACGCGCGCGCTGGCTTTGGAGTGCGCGGTGAATGCTCTCGCGCGCTGCGGAATGAGCCATGTGCGCGTGTTGATCGCCGATCAGGACTGCGTCGGCGAGAATCTCGAAGTCTGACTCAGGCTTCGAGCTCGATCGTGCGGCCGGACTGCACGAAACATATGCGCATTGCGATTGCCGCCTCGTCGAGCTGCTCGAGACGCGCCAGGGCGTTTCGATACAGCTCGAGCTGCGGTCGGTAGGAGCGCGCGCGTTCCTGCATCGCGGCTTCGTCGAAGGACGCGACCTGGTCGGTCTTGAAGTCGACGATCGCCGCGCGCCGCGTGGTGCGCGAGACGATCGCGCGGTCGAGGGCGCCGGACACCAGCTCGCGCCCGCTGGGGGCTTCGCGCACGAAAGCGAAGCGCAGCTCGCGCAGAAGGCGCAGGTCGCCCGGCTCGCAACTCAGGCGCAGCGCGGACTGGGCGCGCGAAAGCTCGTGCTGCACCTGCGGCTGGGCCAACGCCGCCATGAATTCGACGGCGTCTCGCGACTCTGCCCAGGCAAAGCCGAGCTCGCGCGCTCGCGCGAGCAGGGTCGCGGGATCGCGCGCTGTGTCCTCGCTCCACTCGATGCCCTCGAGCCAGGCGTGCCATAGCAGGCCGCGCCGCCGCGCGCTGTCGGACTGGAACAGCTCGAGCGTTGCGCGCGCCGCGCCAGCTCCCTGATCGGACGGTGCACGCTTGCCCAGGCCGGAGTTCCCGGCCAGCAAGGCGATCGGCGCGCTCGCGCGCGGCTCTGGAACGATCCGCGGCGGCGCGACGCCCTCGGCGTGGCTCAGCGGCTCTCCCCACTGGTCGTCCCACACCACGCTCGATGGCTCGAGCCTGTCGACGCCCAGGCCTTGCAGCAGGATGCCCGCGAACGAAGTCTTCGCCAGGTTCTCGCCGGGGAAGTCGACCACGAGCTCGATGTGGTGCACGGCGCGCGTCAGCGCGACATAGAGAATGCACAGCTCCTCCAGGATGCGCGTCGACTTGGCCGCGATCTGGACAGCGTGCAGCTCGGGAATCAACAGCGCTTCCTCGTTGCACAGCGTGTGGGTCACGACGTCGTAGGCCGCGCGCGGATCGCCGTCGCGGCGCAGCGCGACCAGGCCGCGATCTCCACCCTTGTTGAGCGGCTGGTCGAGGTCGAGCAGGATCACCGCGTCGAATTCCCGGCCCTTGGCTCCGTGCACGGTCATCACCTGGATGCGCGAGCTGGCCGGATCGGGCACGCGCTCGTTCGCGAGGCGCGCCGCGAACTGGGCCGGCCGCAGGGGCTCCGAGGGCTCGAGACGTTGAGCAAGGGCCAGCAATTGCGCGAAACGTCGCTGATCGAAAGCGCCGTAGTTCCGGGCGATCAGCGGCTCGAGCTCGGCGAGGATCCCCGCGGCTCCGACCGCGATCCAGCGCTCGAGCAGCGCGCGCGACGCGGCGACGCGAGACTCGCGGCTTGCCTGCGGCGAGAGGCCGGCGAATCCGGCGAGCGGCGAAGTCTCCAGGTGGAACGCGAGGTAATCGTCCGCCGGATGGTCGGCGAACTCGAGCAGCGACAGCGCCGCATTGACCGCGCTGGAATCGGTCAAGGGATTGCCGCCCTCGCCGCTGGCCTGCAGGCCTTCGCGCTTGAGACGCTCGAGCAGCGCGGGCACGAGCTTTTTCTTGCGGAGGAGAAAGGCCAGAGTCCACTCGGGATGGGCGCGCTGCAGCTCGAGCGCCAGGGCGACGCCGCGCTCCAGACGCGCGTCCTCGCGCGGCTTGACCTGGGGCTCGACGATCTTGGGCCCGAACCACAGGCGCACGCGGCCTTCGAGCTGTTTGTCGGGATGGTGGCGCTCGAATGCGGCTTCGAACTGCCGCGAAGCCGCGAGCGCGGCCGCGTCTTTCTTGAGCGCATCGTTCCTCGCGATGTCCTCGAAGACCTGGTTGACGAAGTCGAGCACCGCCGCCGAAGAGCGGAAATTCAAAGCCAGGGTCTGGCTGGGAAGCGACAGGCGCTGGCCGAGCTGCGCCAGCAGCAACGGATTGCCGTCGCGCCAGGCGTAGATCGATTGCTTGACGTCCCCCACGCAGAAGAAGCTCGCGTCCGAAAGATCGATCATCGCCTCGACGCCGCGCTCGAGGGCGCGCCATTGCAGGCGCGAGGTGTCCTGGAATTCGTCGAGCAGCAGGTGATCGACTTCCGCGCTCGAATCCGCGGTGCGCGCGGCGAGCAGACGCGGAAGCTCGTCGAAGGACATGCGCCGCTCCAGCCGCATCGCGAGGTCGAGCTCCTGCAGGAAATCGCCGACCAGGCTTCGCATCGCCGCGTTCTGCGCGCACAGGACCCTCGCGGTGCGATGGGCGGCTCGCTGCGCGAGCATGCGCACGCACTCGGCCCATTCCGGCGGGATTCCAGTCGAGTCGAAGACCAGCGTGCCGTCCAGCACGCGCTCGACGAGCCGTAATTTCGCGAAGCCGGTCCAATCCTGCTCGTCCGCGCAGCGCGCGAGGTTCGTCTGGGCATTGGCGTAGTGCCGGCGCGGCTTGCCCGACTTGTTCAGCGGGACCTCGAGCCGCTCGAGCGCGACGCGGGCACGCGCGAAGTCCGAGGGATCGACGTCGGCCAGGGGAGCAGGAAAATCCCACGCATCCGGCGTGCACTCGCGGGCGAAGCGCGCGCCCGCGCCCAGGCTCGCGAGCATCCCGGCGTGCACGCGCGACTCCGCTCCGCCGCGCTTGAGGTCGGAGATCAGCGTGGTCCACTCGGTGCGAGTCCGCGGCCGATCCAGGGCCCGCGAGAGTGCTCGGGCGTACATACGACGCTCGAGCTCGGGGTCGCTGATCTCCCAGTCGCCGGGAAGTCCGAGCTCGAAGGAGGCTGCTTGAACGCGCTCCTGGAACCAGGCGTCCAGGGTCGAGATGCGCAGGCGATCGATGCGCCGCAGGAGCTGCGACGTGAGCTCGATGGCGTTCGCGCGGTCGAGCTCGACGCCGATCTCCCGGCCGAGCTTCGCGCAAGCCTCCTCGGACTCGCAAGCGGCGCAGAGTCTCTCGATCAGCCGCTCGAGGATCTCGCCCGCGGCTTTGCGCGTGAAGGTCGAGGCCAGGATCTTGCGCGGATTGACGTCGCTTGCGTACAGGCGCAGCAAGCGGTTGGTGAGCTGGAAGGTCTTGCCCGTCCCAGCGCTGGCGAGCAGCACCATGCAATCCACGCGGCTCATTCCGCGCACTCCTCGTCGCCATCGGTTGCTTCATCGCTGGCCTCGTCGTCCAAGGAGAGCAGCGAGAGTCCGCAGAGAGCGCGCTGCACACGATCGGTCGGGGCCGCGCGTCCGATGCGCGCGAAATCTCCGGCCAGCATTTCGCGCAACAATCGCCGCGCTTCTTCCAGCGCGGCGTCGAGCTCCTGGTCCTGGAATTCCGCGATGTACACGCCGCATTCCTCGAGCTTGCGCGGGATCGCGAAGTAGCCGAGCTCGATTTCGCCGGCCAGGCGCTCGCGCAGGAAATGTCGGTACAGAGGCAGCTGCAGGTCGGTCCACCCGTTCCGGTTGACGTGCGCCTTGCGCGGCTCGTGGCCATCGTCGCCGCTCTTGTAATCGAGGATGCGCCAGCGCCCGCTGGCCGCGTGGCGGTCGATGCGGTCGACGCGGCCGGTGATCGCCACGGTGACGCCGTCGACGTCGAGGGATGCGTCCTGCAATTTCAATTCGACTTCGTGGATGCGCCAACCCTGGCGAGCCACCTCGGCCTGGCGCTGTGCGAAGACGATCAGGCGCCGCTCCAATTGTTGCAGCTGCAATCGGACCGCGGGCAGGGGCCGTTCGCCGAAGCGATTCCTGGAATGCTCGCGCAAGCCCGCGACGACGACTTCCTCGATCCGCTTGGCATCCTGGCTGTCGCGCTCATCGCTGCGCGCGAAGAGCTCGAGCACGTTGTGCAGCAGATCGCCGATGCCCTTGGCGTCGATCTCCCAGGCGTCGTCGCGCACGCGCTCGAGTCCGAGAACTCGCTGGAGGTAATAGAGGTAAGGCGAGCGGAGGAACTGCTTGAAATCGGTGACGCGCACCGTGTCGATCCGCTTCGGGCTCGACATCGGGAAGACCGGCGGCGAGCGGGGCGCGGGTGCCTCCGCGTGGAACGTCGGCGCAGCGCTGTCGGGGTGATCGCAAAAGAATGCGCGCCCGCGGGCGATCGCCGTGGCCTGGTCGGTGTGGAACAGGAGCCTGCTCGGCCGCAGCGGATCTCCGCCGGCTCCGCGGCGCAAGGAGAGCGCGCGCAAGCCGCTGCTTCCCGATCCGCCTCGACGCTGCAGCACGATCGCCATCAAGGCGTGGGCATCGCGCGCGAGTCGCGTGCGCGAGCGTGCGCCGCGCGACTCGGCGTCTTCCTCGCCGAGCAACGGCTCCGCGCGTTGGTTCTGCGGCACCCAGCCGTCGTTGAGACCGACCAGGAGCAGGAAGGGCGCCTCCTCCATCGAGAGCTCGAGCCAGCCCAGGGCCTCGATCGCGCCGGGAGTCGAGGCCGCGCCCAGGGAATGATCCGCGGTCCAGTCCAGCCACAAGCGCAGGGCCTCTCCGCCGCGAATTGCAGTGGAACCGAAGTCGGCATCGAAGCTCTGCAGATCCTGCGCGAGATCCGCGAAGGCCTCGAGACCGGATCGCGTGCGCAGCGCGGCGGCGTCCTCGCTCGAGATCGCGGGGAAAAGACGGCAGAGCAAGGACACGATCGTCGAGGTCCATGCGGAAAGCGGGCGCGACTCCGGGACGGCGAGCTCCGCGCACAGCGCGCGCAGCGCGTCGCGTGTGCGGCTGACGTCGAGACTCAGCGGATCCTGACCGGGCAGCTTGCCGCGCAAGCTGTCGGGCAGGTGCTCGGCATGCCACGTATCGAGCTGCGCGAGGCTCGCTGGCGCCGCGCGCGGATCCTCGCCGCGGCGCAAGCAGGCTTCGATGTCCGGGTGGCGCAGAGCGGCGGCCAGCGCGGAAAAATCCTCGCGCGCGAGCCAGGCGTGCAAGGCGTCGAGCGCGAGCCAGGGCGCGCTCACGGCCACCGGCTCGCCGGCCGCGGCGTGCAAGCTGCCTCCGCGGCCCTCGATGGCGTGGGCGAGCCCGGGCAGAAGCTCTCCGCCGAGCACGCCGATCGCGAGCTGATCGCTCTGCGTCCCGGGCGGCAGTCCGCCGATCCATTCCAGGCTGGCCGTGACCGCTGCGGCCGGATCGTCGACCGTCAGCCAGTCCGCGTCGCGCAGAGGAATCGCCTGGGCTTCCCAATATTCCGCGACCAGCGCGCCGAGCTCGTCGAATCCCGCGGCGTGATCCTGGCCGGCCTGGATCAGCGCGAGCGGTCTCGGACTGAGCGATTCGAGCAGGGCGCGCAGGGCAGGCGAGATCTCGACCACTCCGGCGAGAACGACCTGAACGTCGTCGCGGCGCGAGGCGGGGTCGGCAAGGCGCGCGATCGCGCGCGCCGGGTCGACTCGACTAGCGCGCTCGAGAATCTCCCCGACGCGCGCGGAGAGCAGGGCAAGGGCCGCGAGACGTGCCTTCGACACCGTCCCCGTGAAGCCGCCGAGCTTTCCGTCGCGGCCTTCCTGGGCCGCGACTTCGCGATCGAGCGCGGCGAGCTGCCGAGCCAGCGAAAGCCTTGCCGCCAGCCCATCGATCGACTCGGACGCAGGCGCAAATGCCGCAAGTTCCGCCGTCGTCGCCCGCGTGAGCGCCTCAAGCCAGGCCCACTCGCGCGCCGCCTGCGAAGCCAGGTTCCAGCGCTGACGCGACAGGGCTTGCGGCAAGCCGGCCTCGGTGACGATGCGCGGCGGCTCGATCGCGCCGGCCTGGAGCGCCAAGGCCTCGAGCAGCTTGCGCCCGGCGCGGCGGCCGGGCACCACGACGACCAGCTTCGCCAGCGCACTCCCGTGAACCCTGAGCAGCTCGCGCGCGGCGAGGCCCACGAATCCGCCTTCGAGACCTAGGAACGTGCGAAAATCTGCTCGAGTCACCGTGGATCTTCCGCTCGCCGGCGCGCGCCGAGCAGAGGATCAAATTACGGGAAGAGCGACCAACGAACAATCGCGAAGAAGGCGATCACCGCATCCTTGGGACCGATCTTCTTCCCCTCGGAGTAGTCGCGGCCCGCGTAGCTGATCGGAACCTCGTAGACGCGCACGCGCATCTTCGCCACCTTGGCCGTGATCTCGGGCTCGACCGCAAAAGTTCGCGAGCGGATGTCCAGCCGATCCGCCACCTTGCGCGTGAAGACCTTGTAGCAGGTCTCCATGTCCGACAGGTTCAAGTTGGTGAAGCAGTTCGACATCAAGGTCAGCAGGCGGTTGCCGACGTAGTGATAGAACAGGTGCACGCGCATGTAGGGCCCGCCGAGGAAGCGGCTGCCGAACACGACGTCCGCCTTGTTCTCGAGGATCGGCCGCAAGAGCACCGGATAATCCGCGGGGTCGTATTCCAGATCGGCGTCCTGGATCAGGACCACGTCGCCCTGGACCTGCGCGAAGCCCGTGCGCAGAGCGCCGCCCTTGCCCTGGTTCACTTCGTGGTGGAAGCAGCGCACGTTCGTGTACTCGCGCTCGAGCTCGCCCATGATCTCGCGCGTGCGGTCCTTCGAGCAATCGTTGACGAGCACCAGCTCCTTGTCGAAAGGCACGGCCTGCACGCGGCGCACGATCTCCTTGAGCGTGCGCTCCTCGTTGTAGACCGGGATGACGACCGAGAGTTTCATCGCGCTGCGCTCAACGGTACGGGTCGCGCCCGTGGATCGAGAGGCCGTCGAACAAGGCCTCGATGCCCATGAAGCGCGTGATGCCGTTGTGCAGGGCCTGGTAGGCGCTTTCGTCCTCGATGCACCACATCGGCTTCATGAACAGCGGAAAGATCTCGCTGTCGGGCCGCAGCCGCGCGCGCTGCACGTCGTTGCGCCGCGCGGTCCAGTGCTCCCAGTTGCCGAGCAGATCGTTGATCGCGATCAGGTCGGCGCCTGCGTTGCGGCGCAGCAGCATGTCGGGATCGAAGCCGCGCTTGGCCTTGTCGATCAGCTTGCCGATCGCCCCCGGCCGGTCGAGGTCGACGTCCTCGATCCGGAACGGCCGGTCGCTCGGAATGCCTGAGATCAAGAGCATGCGCCGGATCGCGAGGGCCAGCATCGCGGGCAGGACCTTGCGCAGATTCTCGTCGTCGTAGTTCTTGAAGCAGGAGTACAGCGGGTTGCGAACCTGCAGCACGCGCAGCGTCTCTGGCGGGAACGTGCGGCTGGTGCTCGAGTGGTGGTGGTAGCACACCGCGCTCGGCACGTAGTGGATCGAATGGCCCAGGATCCACATCCGCCAGCCGAGATCGACGTCCTCGTAGTAAGCGAAGAACTCCGGATCGAAGCCGCCGACTTCGTGGAAGACGCGCTTGTCGATCGCCATCGCGCCGCCGCAGGCAAACAGGGTCTTGCGCGGGATGTCGTGCTCGGGCCCGGGCGTTTCCATGTAGCCGGTCTGGATGCCCATGCCGTGGAAGTTCATTCCGCCGCCGACGGAATTGATCAGCTTCCCGTCCCACGAGAACATTTTCGCGCTGGTCGCCTTGCACTCGCCGCGCACGATCGGCGCGACCAGTTCCGCGAGCCAGCGCGGCTCGACGCGCATGTCATTGTTCAGGAAAACCAGCAGCTCGGCCGTGTCCGCGACCTTCGCGCCCTGGTTGCAGCCGCCGGTGAAGCCCAGGTTGCGCGCGTTCTCGATCAAGCGCACCCAGCGATGGCGCTCACGCATCTCCTGGGCGCTGCCGTCGTCGGACCCATTGTCGATCAGGATCACCTCGAGGCGGTCCTTGGGGTAGTCGAGGGCCGCGAGCGAGGAGAAGCAGCCTTCGAGGTGATGGCGGCCGTTGTAGTTGAGGATGATGATCGCGACGCGCGGCAGCTGGGCCGTGGTGATCGGCGGACCGGGCACGACGCGCAGGCTCTCCAGCGTCAGAGCGGAATGCCGCGGAGCGCCATGCGAGGCCTGGTGGATCAGCGCGGGGCGCGAGCGCCGGCCGAGCAGCTTGTCGAGGAAGCGTTTCACGCCCCCACCCCGGCGCCTGGAGCGCGAGCGCCGTTGGTCGCGGCCGCGGGCCTTGGATCGCGCACGATCACGCGCTGCACGCGCAGGAAAACCGAGCGCGCGCCGGCAGCGGTGCGCGACTCGAGGCGCAGCGAGCGCGCCGAGCGCGGCACGTTGGCCTGGAACACGAAGCTCACCACGCCTTCCTTGCCGGCGCTGGAGAAGGGCGCGATGCGACCGATCTCTTCCTGGTCGATCAGGACCCGCCCGCCAAGCTCGACGCGCTTCTCCGCGGCCAGGCCGAAAACCTGCACCTCGATCTCGCGCTTGCCGCCGGCCGCCGAAGCGAGGTCGAACTCGATCGCTCCGTCCTCGGGCCGCAGGAGCAACATGTCGGCGCCCTGGGGATCGACGCTACCTTCGCGGCGCGCCGCATCGACGCCGCGACAATCGATCCAGGTGCGCGGCTTGGAGGTGCGACGGCGCGCGGCCAGACCGCGGTAGCGGAATTCCATCTCGGCCGCGTCCTCCTCGACGGACTTGATCCGCGGAAAATCGCGCGAGAGCTGCTCGATGAGGCGCGGCTCGTCGAGGAAACGACGCAGACACTTCGCGAGATCGCGCGCGTCGCCGACCTGGAAGTGCAGGCCGTCAACTCCGTCGCGCACGTATTCCGCCATGCCACCGATGTTCGAAGTCACCACCGGAGTTCCAGCGAGGAAAGCTTCCTGGATCGTGATCGGCGCGTTCTCGAACCAGATCGACGGCACGATCAACACGTCGATCTCGGTGTAGACCTCGGACAGCTTGGAATTGTCGAAGCGCCCGCGGAAATGGACTGCCGATCCGCGCGCCAGGTCGCGCAATTTCGCGTGGTGCGCATCGCTGTCGGGAGAAAAATCTCCGAAGACGTTGAGCACGGCGCGCGAGCCGGCGAGCTCCGCCATCGCCTGGAGCATGACTTCGCCGCCCTTGTACCAGACCAGCGAGCCGATGAACCCGAAGCGCACGCGGCCTTCGGGATCGGGCCGCTTCGACAGACGGTGCAGCTTGTCTTGTCGAATGCCGTTCTCCGAAAAAAGGAGCCGCGCCGGATCGAAAGCTCCGGTCGCCAGAAGCTTCGAGCGCACGAAACGGCTGGGCGAAATGCGCAGATCCGCGGCGCTCCACGCGTCGAGCAAAAATTCCTGGCGAGCCATCAGGTCGGAATACTCGCCTTGTCCGGCCGCCGACGCGAGCAGGGCGCCGACAGGACCGAGCAATCCGCCCGCGGCTTTCGCCACCGGGATGTGCTCCAGCCATTTTTCCTTGACGCACAGGTAGCAGCCCGCGCCCATGTTCTCCTCGCAGCGCACGCCGTCAGGTCGGATCGCCTGGACCCGCGCGCAGACCGGCCACAGGTCGTGGCAGTGGACCACGGTGGCCAGGCCAAGCTCGACCGCTTCGCGCACCAGGCCGGCCGAGAGGTGGATCAGGTGCTGGAAGTGCAACACGTCCGGCCGGAAGCTCGCGACGACCTCGAGGAAGGGCCCGCGAGCCCGCGGCTGGTCGAAGCTGTCGCGCAGGCGCCGATGCTCGAGTCGATGCGTCATGCGCCAGACCGCGAGCGACTCCCCGCTGGGCCAGTCCTCGCCGCGGTAGCGCTCGGCGCGCAGCGAAAAATCCGCGGGCCCGCCTTCGGCTTCGCTCTTCGATGCCGGCGCGCGCGTCAGGACGGCGACCTCGTGGCCGCGCCGCTGCATCTCGCGCGCCAGGTTGAGCGTGTAGATCTCCGTGCCGGCCTGGGTGTCCGGCGGAAATCCGTGGACGACGTAGAGGATGCGCAGCAGCGGACTGGAGAGCGCCGCCGTCGCGGGCTGGCGCGTGCGCGTGACTCCGCCCTCGTACATGCCGACGAAGGCCGCGCGGCGCAGGTCCTTCGCGATGCGCAATTGAGCCTGCACCTGCGCGCCGTCGAGCCCCGCGGATTCGAGGGCTGCGCGGTCGATGGTCAGCTGGCGCTGGACCAGCACGTCGGCGTCGGAGCGCGAGCCGACGCAGATCCGATCGAGCCACTCGGCATTGAACTTCCCGTCGATCTTCGCGCGCGAGAGCATCTCGTCGGGCGAATAATCGTGGCTGTGCTCGACGCAGGCGCGGTCGTCGTAGACCACGGTATGTCCCGCCTCGAGAAGGGCGCGCGCCATGAGCACGTCCTCGCCGAACTCCGTGCGCGGAAAGGGATGGTGCTCCCAGATCGAACGGCGCACCGCGCTGGCGACGTCGTTGAAGTTGTAGAGCAGCCGCCGCTCGTGTGCATTCATCGCGGCGTAGCTCGCGGCGTCCGGCAAGCGGACTTCTCGGCGCCCCGCCGTGTATCCCGGATCCTTCTCGCTGAACACCTTGGTCAGCAGCTCGGCATCCGGACGCGCCAGATTACGGCAAGTCGCCGCGGCCACGCGAGGGTCCTCGAAGTTGTGCGCGAGATCGGCCAGGAAGCTCGATCCAACCGGAATCGCGTCCTGCGTCAGGAACACGCACAGCTCCCCTTTCGAGCGCGCCGCGAGCAGGTTGCGCGTGTCGCCGTGGTCGAACTGGGTCTTGTGGATCGATCCGATCGAAAGCTGGACCGGGAAGTCCGCCTGGAACTCGCGCAGGATCGCCAGGGTCCGATCGGTGGAGCCCGAATCGATCGCCAGGAAATCCCAAGGGATGGGACAGACCTGCCCCGCCAAGGCGCGGAGCACGCGCTCCAGGAATTCTTCCCCTTGCCAGGTCGGCATCAGGACCGAAATCGAACGAACCGGGGGCATGGAGGAGGTGGCGGTGGGCGTCCGGCCGGACGCAAGGGGCAGAAAGGTTACGACGCGAGCAAGGTGCGGGGGAAGCGCCGAGCGACTATCGACCCCTTCGCGAGCCGGCCTCGACCGCAAAAGCGCGCGGCAGCCGGAAGAATCTTCGCTGCGACCAAGGCTAACGCTTGCCGTGCGCGCCGAGGTACTGGCCGAGCACCTGGGCTCCGCGCAGGAAGGGCGATTGCCAGGCCGCCCGCCAGCGCCCCTCCGGCGCGGCGCGCGCCAGGAAGCGCAGGTCCTCGCGGACTTCGTAGCTGAAACCGCGCGCGACCGAGATCAGCGACGGCCGCACCGTCTGGCCGAGGACGTGGCGGCGGAAATGAGCGTCGATCCGGTAGCGCGCGAAGGCCTGGCGCGGCGTGTAGCGGTGCGCGTGGTGGACCACCGCCGCGGGAGCGAAGCGCAGCCTCCAGCCGGCGGTCAAGGCGCGCGCGGCCCAGGCCACGTCCTCGCCGAAGGAAACGTCCGGGAAGGGAATCGCGGCGAAGACCGAGGCGCGGATCGCGCTCGCGACGTCGTTGAAGGCGAGCAGGGCCGTGCGCTGGGTCTCGGTCAGCACCCACAGGCCGTCGAGGCCGTCGAGATCGAAGCTGTGGGCTTCGGTCTGGGCCTCGGGCTGGGCGAGGACGGTGCGCCGCGTCAGAGGATCGTCCTCGGGATGGGGCAGGACGCGCGCCGTGATCCCGGCCGTACGCGGGTCGTCGAAGCCCGCGATCAGCTCGCGGATGAAGCTCTCTCCGATCGGCAGGGCATCCTGCGTGAGGAACACGAGGATCTCGCCGCGCGCGGAGGCGGCGATGCGGTTGCGCGTCGCGCCGTGGCGGAAAGATTCCTTGAGGATGACCTCCAGACGTGCGCCGTGCTCGCGCAGGAGGGCTGCGCTGTCGTCGCTCGAGCTGGAGTCGATCGCGATCAATTCCATCTCGCCGCTCTCGAGGGCCGGTCCGCGATCGCTCAAGCGCTGCGAGCGCAAGGCCGGCAGGAGTCGCGCGAGGTAACGCGCGCCGTTGTACGTCGGCAGGCAGATCGAGACGCGCGGCGCACTCATCGTCGCGGACGCGGCGTCACTTGGCGGGATCGCGTGCGCCACGGAAGAGCAGCCAGCCGATGAAGAGCATGACGACGAGTCCCCAGGCGTCGGCAAGCCGGCCCGGACTCAGCGCGCCGATCGCAGTGTCCTTCAGGAACGCGATGGTCGGATGGAGACTCGTCTTCGAGTCGAAGCCCTTCACGAAGCCCATCATCGCCGCGGCGATGCCGAGCATCGATGCTCCCGCGATCAGGCCCGCGCCGTACAGCGTGCCCTCCGGCTCTTCTTCCGCGTCGGACTTGCGGCCGTACTTCCAGTCCGCGAATTTCCGCACGAGACCGCCAAGGAACACCGGCATCGTGCTGGCCAGCGGCAAGTACACGCCGACCGCGAACGTCAGCGAGTTGATGCCGAGCAGTTCCACGAACATCGCGATCGCGACGCCGATCAAGATCAGGTTCCACGGCAGCTGGTGCGTCAACAGACCGTCGATCACGGTCGCCATCAACGTCGCCTGGGGAGCACGCAACCGCCCGGAGCCAATTCCGTCCTCGCGGCGCGCGACCGCTGCCCTAGAGTGCTCGTCGACGAGGAAGTTCCCGGACGCGACCCCGGCGGGAAGACTCGCTTGCGGGACCCGAACGAACTTGTACTCGCGCCTCGGCAGCGATTTTTCGTTGACCGTGGCGAGCTGATCGGCCGCGACGCCGCTGAAGTCCGGCCCTTGGACCGACTGAGCGCGCTCGATGCTTTCGGCGGACACGCTGAACGACTGTGCGAGCGGGACATGCTTGGTCTCCGCGGCGTTGAGTCCGTACGCCGTCCAGCCGACGACGAGCACACTGGTCACGACACCGATCAACAGCGCCCCCTGCTGTCGCACGGGAGTCGCGCCGACGAGGTAACCCGTCTTCAAGTCCTGTGAGCACGTCCCCGCGTTGCTGATCGCGATGCATACGACCGCGCCGATCATCAAGGCCAGACGCGCATAGCTCGGCCCTTCCCAACCCGCGAGCAGGAACAGCCCGCACGTTGTCATCAGGACCGCGATCGTCATGCCCGACAGGGGCGAGGAAGTCGAGCCGACTTCTCCGGTGATGCGCGACGAGACGACAGAGAACAGAAAGCCGAGCACGAGGATCAGGACGGCGCCAAGCAGGTTCATGTGAAACGCCGGCACAGCCCAGACGATTCCTACGAGCGCGAGCGCGCCGACGACGAGCACGCCGATCGGCGTGTCGCGGTCCGTGCGCGCCGTCCCAGCCGCGGACGCACCGCCGCCCTTCAGGGCACCGATCGAGGCACGCATCGAGCTCGCGATCGCCGGCAGCGCGCGCAGCAACGCGAAGAATCCGCCGGTCGCGACCGCCCCGGCACCGATTTGCTTGACGTAGGTGAACCAGACATCGTCCGCGGTCATCTCGCCGAGCGGTTGCGTCCCCGGAGCGAGCGGCGTCGCCATGTGCTCGCCGATCATCATGATCGTCGGCACGAGGATGAACGACGCGAGCGCCGAACCCGCCATCATCATCACCGACGTGCGGTAGCCGATGATGTAGCCGACACCGACCAGCTCCGGCGCGACGTCCATTCCCGCCTGCGCTCCGCGGAAACCGGGAATCGCCGTCGCGATCGTCGCTTTCGCTCCGCCGAAGATCGCCTGCAGCGACTTGAACAGCGCGCCGATCGCGAAGCCGGTGAAGACCTTCTTCGCGCTCGTCCCGCCGCGCTCGCCCGCGCGTAAGATTTCGGCGCAGGCTTTGCCTTCGGGGTAGCGCAGAACGCCGTGTTCCTTGACGATCAGGTAGCGCCGCAGTGGCACCATCATCAGCACGCCGAGCAAGCCGCCGGTCAGCGCGATCAGCGTCGTGAGCCCCACTTGCATCGGGAAACCGAGGAAGATCAGCGCGGGCACGGTGAACACGACCGCGGCCGCGACCGACTCCCCCGCCGAGCCCGTCGTCTGCGCGATGTTGTGCTCGAGGATCGCGCGCTTGCCGTGGCGCGCTTTCAGCGCCCAGATCGCGATCACGGCAATCGGCACGGACGCGGATGTCGACAAACCGACGCGCAGTGCGAGGTACGTCGAAGCCGCGCCGAAAATGATCCCGAGCACCGCGCCGAGCAGGATCGCGCGGAACGTCAGCTCCGGCTGGATCTCGTCGGCGGCGACGGCCGGCTTGAAGTCGGTCGAGGGCTCGCTCACGCCGGATTCTTTGCCGGATCCGAGGTCTTCTTGATCGCGACCTTCACCAGCAGGAAGCCCATGAGCACGTAGAAGATCAGCGAGTAGAGATCGAGATCGATGGATTTGCCGATCTGCTCCTGCAACTTCTCACCGATGTGCTGGCATTTCGTCAGCACGTCGCTATCTCCGGTCGGGATTGCCTTCAGGCCGGCGCTGAAGACTCCCGTCAATGTGCCTCCGGCGACCAGTCCGGTCGCGAACAGCATCCCAGGAGAAATCTCGCTCTCCTCCTTCTGGCCGCGGAGCTTGTCGCAGAGCATCCGCATCGCCCCGCCGATGAAAATCGGGAAGGTCGTGCCGATCGGGAGATAGACGCCCACGGCCCAGGCGAGAGGAGAAACTCCGCAGAGGAACACGGTCAGGCTCAACCCCGCGCCGATCAGCAGGAAGCTCCAGTCGAGATTCTGCGACAGGACGCCTTTGATGATCGTCGCCATCAAGGTCGCCTGGGGAGCGGGGAACTTGGGACCGCCGATTCCGTGGCTGCCCGGAACCAGCGGGTCCGCGAAGGCGGTGTCGAGTCCCTTGACCGTCAGGCCGATCACGAAGGTCGAGACCAGCACGCCGATGATCAATCCCATCTGCTGCCGTATCGGAGTCGCGCCGACCAGGTAGCCCGTCTTGAGGTCCTGGCTCGTCGCGCCCGCGTTGGCGGCGGCGATGCACACGATCGCGCCGACGCACAAGGCGATCGGCTGGTTGGCGTCTCCGCCCATGCCCATGGCGAGGAAAACCGCGCAGGTGCCGAGCAGCGTCGCGATCGTCATCGCCGAAATCGGGTTCGACGAGGCGCCGATCAGACCGACGATCCGCGACGACACCGTGACGAACAGGAAGCCGAAGACCAGCATCAGGCCGGCCATCACGAGCTTCCCACCGAAAGTGCCGGGCAGGATCGGCAACATCGCGATCACGCCGACGAGGGCCAGCGACCCGATGATCACGAAGGGCATCGGGATGTCGCGCTCAGTGCGCAATCCACCAGCGGGGCCACCGACGTTTTTCGCGGAGGACAGGGAGCCCTTGAGGGACTTCACAATGGTCGGCATGGTCCGGATCAAGGTGATGATCCCGGCCATCGTTACCGCGCCGGCGCCGATCAGCCGCACGTAGGCGCGGTAGTAGCGCTCGGGATCGTTGGTCGCCCGCCAGCCATCGATCTTGGCCTGCAAGAACCCGAGCGAGGCCAGCTGACCGTCGATGGTCGCATCAGGGATCGCGAGCACGGTCAAGAGCGGGATCAGCACGATCCAGGCCAGCACGCTGCCCGAAACCATGATCCCGCCGATCTTCGGGCCGAGGATGTAGCCGACGCCGAGGTACTCCGGCGAGATCTCCGTCGTGACGACCGCATTGGGCAGCTTCGCCGCCGCGCTGGTCTTGAAGGTGACGGCTTCTTTCCAGAAGGAGAAGATCGAGTTGAGCGCCTTGTAGACCGCGGCCAGGGCCACGCCGCCGAAGACCAGGCCGGCCATCCGCCCGCCGCGCTCGCCTGCGATCAGCACGTCCGCGCAGGCCGTTCCTTCGGGATAGGGCAGGTTCCCGTGCTCGGCGACGATCAGCGAGCGCCGCAGAGGCACCATGAACAACACGCCCAGGATCCCGCCAGTCGCGGCCAGGGTCATGATCTGCACGTAGTTGAAATAGTCCTCGCCGTGCGAGCCGGTCGAGAGGAACAACAGCGCGGGGATCGTAAACGCCACCCCGGCGGCGACCGACTCGCCCGCAGACCCGATCGTCTGCACGATGTTGTTCTCGAGGATCGTCGGCCGCCCGAAGTAGCGCAGCACCGAGATCGACAGCACCGCGATCGGAATCGACGCCGAGACCGTCAGGCCCGCTTTGAGCGCGAGATAGACCGTCGACGCGCCGAACAGGATCCCGAAGATCGATCCGAAGATGATCGCCTTGAGCGTGAACTCCGGGATGTTCTGTTCAGCCGGGATGAAGGGCTGATGCGCTACCGGTTTCGCGGGCTCGCTCGACGGTTCGCTGGCTTGATGACCCAAGGGACCTCCAGGCGGTTGTCTTCGGGGGCGCGGCGGGGAGGCCGCGGGGGAAGCTCGAATGCTAGAGATCGGCCTGCGCGGGACAAGGCCGCGCTTGCGCCTCTCGCCAGTTCCTTACGCGAGCTCCGCCGGCGGAAGCCCGATTCCGCGCCAATCCTCGTCGCCGCGCTCGATGCCGCGCGCGAACTCGATTTCGGCGGCCAGGGTGGTCAGCGCGGGCTTCGAGGATTCCTTGGGGTTGATGCAGAACACGTCCCAGGCCTCGCCGCGGTAACCGTGCTGGCGCACGTACCACTCCGCCGTCTTCGCGTCCTTCTCCAGCGGAAAAGCGACGCAGTGCCAGGGCTTGTAGGCGAAGCGCTCGCCCTCCTCGGCGCCGACCTTGTGCAGCACGCAGCCCTCATTGAAGAAAATGCACCAGCCCTCGGACACCGCCAGGGTGCGCCGGCCTTCCTTGACGCGGCGCGTCAGGAAGCCCCGGGTCTCGACCAGGCGGCGCGATTTCGGCAGGAGGTGGGGCAGGAACTTCGGCAGGTTGTCCTGGATGCGCTGGGCTTCGCCGGGAGAGATGCCCGGGCGGCCGTTCTTGCAGCAGACGCCGCCGCAGACCGGGAAGACGCATTCGAAGGTCGCGCTCTTGGCGTTGAGGATGTTGAGCTCGACGTCGCGCGGCCGCGTCCCTTGTCCAGTGCTCATCGGTCCAGCCTCTTCGCGAACACGACCTTGTCGTCTCCCAGGCGGAAAAAGTCCTCGAGGCGCGCGACTTCGCGGTAGCCGCAGGCCTCGTAGAAGGCGCGCGTCGGAGCGTAGCTCTCCTTGCCGCCGGTCTCGATCATCAGCGAGCGGCCCTTCGCGGCGCGCACCTGGTCCTCGACGTGGGTCAAGAGCCGCCGGCCGAGGCCGGTGCCCTGCTGCTCGCGCTCGACCGCGATCCAGTAGAGGTCGTGCACGGCGTCGCTCATCGGGTTCAAGGACCAGCAGGCGTAGCCCACCGCTCGCTCGTCGCGCTCGGCGACGGCGAAGCTGTATCCCCCGCCGCCCGGCGTGAGGCCCTGGTCGATCAGCTCGAGCGCGATCACCACGTCGGCCTCGTAGAACATCTCCGTTCCGCGGATCAGAGCCTCGAGCGGCGCGCGGTCGCGCGGCTCAAGTCCGCGCAGGAGCGCGGCGGAGCGCGAACCCGAGGATGGAATCGATGAACTCGGCATAGGGAAGGCCGTTGCGGACCACGGTCAGGGCGAAGCCCGCTTCGGGCGAGAGGTCGGGGTTGGAATTGACGTCGATGACGGCCAGGCGTCCAGCGCCGCCGACTTCGGCGCGCAGATCGACGCGAGCATAGCCGGCGAGTCCCAGGGCGCGCCATGCGCCGAGTGAAGCTTCTCGGATGCGGCGATCGAGCGCGGGGTCGAGGGTCGGGTCGACCGAGCGCGTGCCGTTCCATTCCGGCGAGCCCTCGATCCACTTGGCGCCGTAGGTCACCATCTGCGGCTCGCCCGCGGGATAGCCGGTGAAATCGATCTCGGAAAGGGAGAGCACGCGCGGCGGATCGCCGGCCTTCGGGCCCTCGATCAGACCGACGTTGAACTCGCGGCCGGCGATGAATTCCTCGACCAGCGCGGGCTGGGCGTAGCGCTCGATCACGAAGCGCGCGCGCTCGCGCAGGGCGCGCGGGTCGCGGACGACGGACTCCAGGGCGATGCCGTGGCTCGCGTCCTCGCGCGAGGGCTTGACGATCAAAGGGTAGGCGAGGCCTTCGAGCGGCTCGTCACCGCGCTGCAGCACCGCTCCTCGCGCTATTTCCACGCCATGGGCGGCGAGCACCGCGCGGGCCATCGGCTTCTGCAGGCACAGGGCCAGTGTGAAGGGGCGATTGCCCGTGTAGGGAATCCCGCGCAGCTCCAGGCAGGCGGCGAAATGGGCTTCGGCGCGCGCGTCCCCGGCCAGGGACTCGACCAGGTTGAACACCACGTCGCAGTCGAAGCCCGCGACGAACTCGAGCACCTCGCGCGGGTCGTTCGGCGCCGCGAGGATGCGCACCTCGTGTCCCTTCGAGCGCAGGGCTTCCGCAACTCCCGCCACCGCGCCTTCGACGCTGGACACGGCGAGCGAATCCTGGGCGTCGCCGGTCGCGAGGTTGCCATCTGCGTTGTACACCGCGAGCACGCGCGCCGGACTCACGCGCGGAGCCCGAGCCGCTGGCTGGCGCCTGCGACGATCGCGAGGATCAACTGCTCGTACTCCATGCCGGCCTTGCCGGCGAGGATCGCCAGATCGCTCCAGCCCGGCTTCAAGCCCGGCAGCGGATTGACCTCGAGGAACTTGGGCGTCCCGTCGCGGGCGACGCGCAGGTCGACGCGGCCGACGTCGCGGCAGCCGAGCACGCGGTAGGCGCTCAGGGCGACTTCTTCCATGAGAGCGATCAAAGCCGGCGGCTGCCTGGGAGGCACGACGTACTCGATGCGCTCGGCGAAGTTCACGTCGCGCTTGACGTCGATCGAATACACGAAGTCCGCCGGCGCTTCGCGCAGCGGCACGACTTCCATCGTGCCGAGGATGCGCGCGGTCTTGCCCGTGCCCAGGATCCCGACCGTCGCCTCCACGCCGGGCAGGAATTCCTCGACCAGCGCCGGCTGGCCGTAGGCCGCGAGGATCGAGCCCACGCGCTCGGCGAGGGCAGCGCGGTCATCGCAGCGTGCCTTCTGGTCGCGGATCCCCATGCTCGAGCCCTCGCACAGGGGCTTGGCGAAGAGCGGGAACTCGAGCGCGAGAGTCTCGATGTCGCGCAGGTCCTCGATCACCGCGAAGCCGGCGGTCGGAATGCCCGCGGCCTGGACGAGGCGCTTGGCCACGCCCTTGTCGAGGGTCGTGGCGCAGGTCAGGGGATCGGAATGGGTGTACGGGACGCCGAGCATCTCGCACAGCGCGGGAACGTGGGCTTCGCGCGAGCGCGAGCCAAAGCCCTCGGCGATGTTGAACACCAGGTCGACGGGCCGCTCGAGCAGAGCGCGCACCAGTTGCTTGCCGCCGCCCAGGCGCACGACGCGGTGACCGGCGCCGGTGAGGGCGCCCTCGATGCCCTCGATCGTCGCCAGCGAATCGAACTCTTCGAGCAGATCGTCGGGAGCCTTGGAGTCCGCCTTCGCCAGGTGGGCGAAGTCGGACTTCAAGTCGTAGGCGATGCCGATCAGCATGATCGTGCGTCCGCGCCCTGCACGCGGCGCGTGCAGATCGTTGAAGGTGCCACCGGCAGGCTCAGCTGGTGTGGTGGACGCTGCCCGAGGTCGGCGACGGAGCTTGCGGCCCGAGCGACGGACGAGGCACGGCGCCACGGTGCACCCAGGAGCTCTTGCCGACCACGGGGACAGCGGGCTCGGACCGGGCACCCTGCGCCTCGGTCTCGTAGAGCGGGGCCTCGAGGGCCGCGACCTTCGCGAGGCCACGGCGGCGCGCCGGCTTAGCGGTCGTCGCGGCGTGAGCACCGTTGTGCGACTTGCCGTTCGTCGATTCGTTCGTCGATTCGTTCGTCGATCCGTTCGACGTCCCGTTGGTCGCGCCATGGGACACCGCAGGAACGCCGTTCTTTTCGCCCGCGCGCTTCAGCGGTCCGCCGTAGGCACTCGTGCCGACCAGCCTTCCGCCATTCGGCGCGGGCTCCGGATGCACGTCGTCGTTGTCGAGACGCGGCTCGTAGTACTCGTAGAGATTGCCCTGGAAATTGCGCAGCACCGCGCGGCCCTTCTCGCGCTCGTAGTGCAGCAGATATTGCGGCGCCACGGGAATCTTCCCGCCGCCGCCGGGCGCGTCGATCACGTAGGTCGGGATCGCGAGGCCACTGGTGTGGCCGCGCATTCCTTCCATGATTTCCAGGCCTTTCGAGATCGGCGTGCGGAAGTGCTCCGCGCCGCGGACCGGATCGCACTGGTAGAGGTAATAAGGACGCACGCGGATCTTCATCAGGCCCTGGCACAGGGACTTGATGGTCTCCAGCGAATCGTTGACGCCCTTCAGGAGCACCGCCTGGTTGTTCAACGGAATCCCCGCGCGCGAAAGTCGATCGCAGGCCGCCGCGGCTTCCGGCGTCAATTCGCGCGGGTGGTTGAAATGCACGTTGATCCACAGCGGGTGGTACTTCGCGAGCATCGTGCACAGCTCGTCGTCGATGCGCTGCGGCAGGGCCACGGGCACGCGGCTTCCGATGCGGATGATCTCCAGGTGCGGGATCGCGCGCAGCTTCGAGAGGATCTGCTCCAGCTTCGCGTTGGAATAATTGAGCGGATCGCCGCCGGACACGACCACGTCGCGGACGCTCGGCGTGCGCGCGATGTAGTCGACCATGCGATCGAGCTCGACGTCGGGGGTCGCGCCCTCGTACATCGTCCGCTTGCGCGTGCAGTAGCGGCAGTAGATCGCGCAGTTGTTCGACACCACCATCAACACGCGGTCGGGATAGCGGTGCGTGATCCCGGGCACCGGCGAGAATTTTTCCTCGCCCAGCGGATCCTCCTCGCCCACGGCGCGGAACAGGTTCTCCTCCGCGAGCGGAACGACCTGGCGCAGGATCGGATCGTCGGGGTCGTCCTTGTCGATCAGCGACAAGTAGTAGGGCGTGATGCCCATGCGGAAGTCGCGCAAGACCTCCGCGCGGTCCTGCCACTCCTCGGGCGGCACTTCGAGGTGCTTCGCGAGAGCTTCGAGCGACGTGACGCGGTGTCGGAACTGCCAGCGCCAGTCCATCCAATCCGCATCGCTGACTTCAGGGTAGTAATGCGCCCGGCCGAACCGTGGCACGCGTTGAGCTGGGGGCGGAACTGCGTGGATTTGCATGGAATTGTGCCGGAACGCCTCGAGGTGTGTGGGGGCCTCGAGGTCGCCCTGGTCGAAGCGTTGGCGAGGGCAAGGCTCGTGCCCTTGGCTCGGGCGCGGGCGGTGCGTCGCGGTAAGCTGCTCGTCCACAGGGACTTACACCCGCGACCCGCAGAGCACCACTCGCCAGCCTTGGGGCCGATCGGAGGCTGCAGTTCCGATGGAATCGGAGTTTCCGGAACCGATCGTCGAATTGTCGGATGCGCAGACTCCGAATCCACCTCGCGAGACGCTAGCCTTCCGACTCCATGCTCTCGCGCATCCTGCTCGCGCTCGATGACCCGGCTCTGTTGCGCCGACTCCGCCGCGCGCTGGTCCTGCCCGACGTGCTCGTCGAGGTGCTCAACGCGCGAGCGGAGATCGGCCCCGAGCTCGCGCGCCACTCCGGCGATCTCCTGCTCGTCAGCCGCAGTCTCTTGCCCGAGCCGGCGACGAGCTCGATCCAGGAGCTGCGCGCTCTGCCCGAGGCTCCCGACGTCGTGGTGCTGACTCGCGCCGAAGACGGCGAGGACCGCGCGCGACTGCTCGCCGCGGGAGCGCAATCGGTGCTCTTCGCGCACCTCTCGCCGCCGACCCTGCGCGAGGTCCTCACGACGATCCTGGCGCGGCGCGAAGAGCTCGAAGCTCGCGGCGGACGCGCCCTGGGTCTGACTCCGCACCTGTCCGACTTCGTGACCTCGAGTCCCGCGATGCAGGCCTTCATGGGCCTGGTGCACCGCGTGGTCGCCTCGGACGCGTCCTTGTTGATCCTGGGCGAGACCGGTGTCGGCAAGGAGCACCTCGCCCGCGCGATCCACGCCGAAAGTCCGCGCGCCAGCGGGCCCTTCGTCTCGGTCAACTGCGGCGCCCTGACCGAGACGCTGCTGGAAAGCGAGCTGTTCGGCCACGAGGAGGGAGCCTTTACCGGCGCCACGCGAGCTCGGCGCGGCTGCTTCGAGATGGCGCACCGCGGGACGCTGTTCCTCGACGAGATCGGCGAGCTGCCGGCGCACCTGCAATCCAAGCTGCTGCACGTGCTGCAGCGGCGCGAGATCCAGCGCCTCGGATCGGAGTCGAAAATTGCGATCGACGTGCGCGTGGTCGCGGCGACCAACCGCGATATCGGCGAGGAAGTCCGCGCGCGCCGATTCCGCAATGACCTGTATTATCGCTTGAGCGTCGTCACCCTCTCGATCCCGCCCTTGCGCGAGCGGCGCGAGGACATCGGCGCCCTGGCCGAAGCCTACGTCGAGTACTACCGCGGCCACATCCGCCGCGACGTGCGGCGCGTGGCTCCCGACGCGATCGAGGCCATGGCCCGCTATCCCTGGCCCGGCAACGTGCGCGAGCTGGTCAACATCATCGAGCGCGCGATGCTGCTCTCCAACGGCGAGGAGATCACCCTTGCCGACCTGCCCGAGAGCCTGCGCTCGCCCGCGAGCGGCGACGTCGACCCGATCCCCTTCGCTTCGGCCGCGTCGTGGATGGGCGCGCCTTCGAGCTGGACCCGCGAGCCGCTCGAGGAAGTCCGCCGCCGCGCGATCGAGGGCATCGAGCGCGTCTACCTGGCCGCGCTGCTCGCGAGGACCGGCGGCCGGATCGGCCTGACCGCGGAACAGGCGGGCATCCAGCCGCGCTCGCTGTTCGAGAAGATGCGCCGCTACGGCCTGCGCAAGGAAGACTTCCGCTCGTCGGCAGCGAAGCAACAATCCGCGATGCTCGCCGCCACGCGCCGCAGTTTGACGGCGTAGTACGGTGTCAGGTGAATTCGTCCGGAGTCGTGGGGCCATTCTGCTCCGCGCGCTGCGGGGAGCAGAATGGCCCCACGACTCCGGACGAATTCACCTGACACCGTATTAAGGCGTGACCTTCAACAATTGACCCGCCGTCGCGTCGAGCACGAACATCACGCCGAGCGGCGTCTGGGTCAGCGAGACCACGCCGCCCGGCGAAAAATCGCCGCCCGCGGTCACCGCGAATGCGCAGTCGGTCCACAGCGGACAATCGCAGGTGTCCGTCGCGCCGCGCATCCGCCGCAGGATCCCGGTCGTCGAGTCGATCCAATACGTGTCCCCCATCGCGGTGGTCAGCGGCGAGACCGGCGCGGCGAGCGAGGCTAGCTCTCCATCGCCTTGGATCGTCGCGTCGACTCCATTGCCGGCGCGGGTGAGCACCTGGCCTTGCTGGCCGAAAAACGACAGGGGTCCGAGCATCAGCTGGCGCAGACGATTGCCCGCGACGCCCGCGGCGCCGGTCTCGCTGACCAGAAGCGTCCCGCTGCAGGTCACCGACAGCCCGCTCGGGGAATCGAATCCGGCGCCGGCGATGTCGCCATCGTCGAAGAAGGGCGCGCCTCCGCCCGCGACCGTGATCACGAAGCCCGAAGCAATGCGTCGGACCGCGTGGTTGCCGTTGTCGGCGACGAAGACGAAAGGCACCAGCGGATCGCTGACGGCGATCTGCGTCGGGCCGCGGAAGTGGAAGCGCGCCTGCGGGTTGTTCGGAACCGCCAGCGCGGTCCCGTTGGCGAAGCCGCCTTGCTCGTCGGGAGCTCCGGCGAAAAACTCAGGAGCCGCCACCGCGTGCCGATCGACCTTCAGGATCGTGTTGGACGTGTGCTCGACGACCAGCAGCGAGTCGCTGTCGAGCACGCTGATTCCCGAAAGCACCGGCGCGGTCGCGATGCCCTGGGTCAACAGCAGCGCGGCCACCGCGCCCGCGGCGAGGATCTCGGTTTCCACCGGAATGGGCGCCGTGACGTCGATCGCCACCACGGTCGCGTTGTCTCCGGTCGCGAACAGGGTCTCGCTGTCGCCTGCGGCGGTCAGCTGGGAGAAAGGCCCGATTTGAAGCACCGTCAGCGCGCCGGCCGCCGGCGTCTGGCCCACCGTGAACACATGATCCGGTCCGCTGCAACCGTTGGCGGCGAAAGAAGACGGCACGAGCTTGATGCCTGCCACGCCGTTGTCATCGGAGTTGCGGCAGGCGCCGAGGGCCGCGGCGGCGACCAGGATTCCGGCGAGACGTTGCGCATTCATGGCTCGACAGTCTCGCGATCGGGGCACACGGGAGCCAGAGGCTTTTCGCCTCGAGGAAGGGGTTCCCGTTGGAATACCGCAAAGCCCCGACCCCGACGGCTCCCCCGCCTGCGCGGCCGGCCTTACGCGGCGGGCTCGACGTCCTCGATCGAAGTCTCCCCGCGCTGCGCGAGCAGGCAGCGCGCCTCCCCGGATTCGCGCGTGAACAGCCGCACCGGCGCGCCCCACAGCTTCTCGATGCACAAGAGGGTGGCCCGGGCAGCTTCGAGATCCAGGTCGCGGCCGTCGTGGTGGTGGCGCAGCTCCAGCTCGCGCGCTCCGCTGACCGAGATCAGCTCGATCCGCGGCAGGCCGCCCCAGGCCAGGTCCTGCATCAGCTTGGCCTTGACGCGCTGCGGGTCGCGCTCGACGACCTCGATCCGGCCGTTCTTCGCGTTCTGGCCGTACAGGAACAGCTTCTGGCGCTCGACGAACTTCGCGTCGACGAGCAGGTCGATCAGGCTGGCGTCGTTGTGGACGCGGCGCAGGCGGAAGATGTCCAGGCCAGCGTCCGCGGCGGAGCGGAACAGCTCGATGCCCAGCTTGTAAGGATTGATCCGCCCCGGCGAATCCGCGGTCGCGCCGGAATGGCAATCGGCGAAGTCGACGACCTCGGAATCGGAGAGCACGCCACCGGTCAGGAGCCGCGCGTGCCAGTACGAGGCCCAACCCTCGTTCATGATCTTGGTCATGCGCTGAGGCTGGAAATAGTAGGCCTCGCTGCGCACCACCTCGAGCAGCTCGCGCTCCCAGGCGGGAATCGGCGCGTGGACGGCCAGGAATCCGAGCACGTCGAACGTCGGTGGATTGGTCGCGCTGCGCACGTCGGCGCCCAGGTGGCGGCGCAGGGGCAGGTAGGGATCGATCAAGGTCTCCAGCGACCGCGCGCGGTCGAGCAGGGCCTCGACGCAGTCCTGGCCTTCGCGGTCCATCGCCTGGCGCACGAACTGGCTGTGCTCGCCCATGCGCGCGAGCATTCCGCGGTCGGTCGAGGCGAACCAGGAGTTGTGCTTGAAGAAATCGGCGTGGCCGCAGACGTGGGCGATCACCAGCTTCTGCTCGAGGTGCGAATTGGTCTTGACCAGGTAGGCGACCACCGGCTCGGTGTTGATCACCAGCTCGTAGATGCGCGACAGGCCGTACTGGTGGGTCTTGTCGAGCCGCTCGAATTCCATGCCGAAACGCCACGAGGGATAGCGCGTCGGGAATCCGCCGTAGGCCGCGACGCCGTTGACGTCGTGGGCGTCGAGCAAGCGGAAATCGATCTCGGCGAAGTCCAGACCCGCGGCGCGCGCGAGCCCTTGGATGTGCGCCGACTGCTCGCGCAGAGCCTCGGGCAGGTGCGTCGAGCGCTTGGAGTCCAGGCTCACGCTCAGCGCCCCTTGCCGAGGAAGGCGCGGATCGCCTCGGAGATGTCGCTGCGATCGTTGACCGCGGCCGTCACCAGGCGCTCCTCGCGCGCCAGGGATTCGTCGAGGTCCTTCTTGAACTGGCCCGAGCCGTAGGCGCTCTTGACCTGGCCGTAGCAGAACTGGTTGACGCGCGGGATCAGCTCGTCGCGCAGCAGCGTCATGCAGCGCTCGGTGTCGCGCGCGCTCCAGTTGTCGCCGTCGGAATAGTGAAACGCGTAGATGTTCCAGTCCTCGGGCCGGTAGCGAGTCTGGATCTGCGCCAGGCACAATTCATAGGCCGAGCTGATCTTCGTGCCGCCCGACTCGCGCAGGTGGAAGAAGGACTCGCGGTCGACGATCTTGGCCGCCGCGTCGTGGACGATGTACAGGACCTCGATCTGGTCGTACTGGCTGCGCAGCCAGGTGTCGATCCAGAAGGCCTGGATGCGCACGATCTCCTTCTGCTCGCGGCCCATCGAGCCGGAGACGTCCATCATGTGGATGATCACCGCCGAGGAATGCGGCAAGGGGCGCGGGCGGTTGGCGCGGAAGCGGAAGTCGTCGCGCACCGGGACCAGCTTTGGATTCTTGGGATCCCATTCGCCGCTGGCGACGCTGCGCTTGAGCGCCTGCTTGAACGTGCGGCGGATGTGGCGCAGGGCGTCGGGGCCGCGCGAGCGGATGTGGTCGAAGCGTCCGCCCTCGCACAGGAGCGAATGGCGGCCGCGCGGTTGGATGAAGGGCAGCTCCAGCTCGCGTCCGAGCATCGCCGCGAGCTCGTCGAGCTCGACTTCGACTTCGAGCGCGTGCTCGGCCGCGCCCTCGCCGGCGCTGCCGACCGTAGCCGTGCCCTCGCCGTCGACGGCGTCGCCGCGCTCGCCGCTGCCCTGGCCCACGCCGCTCTTGTTGTTGTCTCCGAAGCGCAGTCTCGGCAGTTCGATCTGCGGGATCGGCACGCTGACGGCGCGATCGCCGCGGCGCGCGAACAGCTCGCTGGTGCTCAGGTAGCGCTTGAGGTCGGCGCGGATCCTGCCGCGCACGATCTCGCGGAAGCGGGCGCGGTCAGCCTCGATGCGCAACATGGATCGCTCGCTCGCGGGCTCAGGCCGCCTGGGGAGGAGCCTTGGCCGCGTTGGTGCGCGCGAAAAGACCGGCGACGTGACTGAGAACCCGCGTGGCGGAAACCTGGTCGTATCCGAACTGGCGCATCAGGCGATCCTGGATCACGCGGATCTTCTCGTTGGAATCCGGATCGATGACCGTCGAGACCAGGCTGACCAGCTGGATCACGTCGCGGCGGTCCTCGAAGACCTTGTGCTCGAGGGCGCGCGCCAGTCGTTTGTTCTCGCGCCACTCGAAAGTCCGTCCTTCGCGCTGCACGCCGGCGATGAAGCTCATCAATTCGGCGCGGAAATCGTCCTTGCGCGACTCGGGAATCTCGATCTTCTCCTCGATCGCGCGCATCAGGCGCTCGTCGGGCGCCGAGGCATGGCCCGCGGCGTCGAGCACTGGCTCGCGCAGCGTCGCGGCGCGCACGTTGTCGACGTACTTGGAGCACAGGCGGTCGAGCTCCTCGGAATCCGAGGCGATCACCGCCTGGACTTCGTCGGCCAGCATCTGCTCGTAGGCTTCGCGCGCCACGGAGACCAGCTGCACGTAGCGCCGGCGCGTCTCCTCGTTGGAGATCAGCGAATGATGGCGCAACCCGGCTTCGATCTCGTCGAGCACGTCGAAGGCGTCGACGCAGGCATCGGCGCGGACCATGGCCTGGGCCAGACGATCCTGCACGTAGCGCGGAGAGATGCCGCTCATGCCTTCGCGCTTGGATTGCGCGCGCAGGTCGGCCACGTGGTCGGGGCCGAAGCCCTGGACTTCCTGGCCGTCGTAGAGCCGCGCTTTCTGCAGCACGCTCATGTTCGCGTGGGTCGGCTCCTCGAGGCGCGTCATCACGGACCACAGGGCCGCGATGTCCAGAGTGTGCGGCGCAAGCGTCGGCCAGCCGCGCTCGGCATGCTGGAAAGCGCGCTCGTAGATCCGCCGCTCGTCGGCGATCGTGACGTTGTAGGGCACGTCGATCTTGATCGTGCGGTCGCGGAAGGCCTCCATCAATTCGTTGGTCGCGAGCTTCTTGTACTCGGGCTCGTTGGTGTGGCCGAGGATCACTTCGTCGATCGAAGTCTGGGCGAACTTCTTGGGCTTGATCGAGTGCTCCTGCGTCGCGCCGAGCAGGTCGTACAGGAAGGCCATGTCGAGCTTGAGCACCTCGATGAACTCGAGCATGCCGCGGTTGGCGACGTTGAACTCGCCGTCGAAATTGAAGGCGCGCGGATCCGAGTCGGAGCCGTACTGCGCGATCTTGCGGAAGTTGAGGTCGCCGGTGAGCTCGGTCGAATCCTGGTTCTTCTCGTCCTTGGGCTGGAAAGTGCCGATGCCGACGCGGTCCTGCTCCGAGAGCACGAAACGCTGCACGCGCACGTGCTTCACCATGGCAAGCCAGTCGCCGTCGTAGCGCAGCATCAGCGTGCGCCAGCAATGGCGGCTGACGGGATCGAGCTCGCCGCGGATCGCCAGGCGGTACTCGCCGCGGTGTTTCTTGTTGAGCCGCGCCTCGACACCAGCGCGAGCGTCCTCAGGCACGAGCAGCAGAGGATCCTGGTGCATCGGCGAAGGAATCTGCTCCTCGTCGAGCGACCAGGTGAAGGTGTAGATCGCGCCCGCGTCGCTCTTCGAGTAGTGCTCGAGGCCGCGTTTGAGAATTCGCGCGATGGTGCTCTTCGCCGCGCCGACCGGTCCGTGGAGCAGCAGCACGCGCCGCTCGGGCCCCAGGCCGCGCGCGCCCGCTCGGATCGTCATGACGAATTCGTCGAGTGTCGCGTCCAGCCCGTAGATCGCGTCGCGGCCGCCGTCGAAGGGATCGTCGAACAGTTTCCAGTGCCGCGCGCCGCCGCGCTGCTTCGAAGCCACGCTGCCGTGGGATTCGATCATGTCGTACAGGCGCTGCCAGGCGTTGCGCGCCAGGGCCGGCTGGGCTTCGACCAGCGTCAAGTACTCGTCCAGGCTGCCTTCCCAGGTCAATGCCGTCTGGCGTGCGCGCTCCTGTGTCTGGCGCGCGATCTCGAACAGGCTCTGCTGCGTGGGGTTCATGGGTGCTTGCCGCGAGGCAGCCGGCGAGGGTTCGCGAGACGCCGACAGGTCCCCGCGATCCTCTCGGCCCGACAGCGCGGGAACTGGATCCAGGCAGGGCCCGCGCGGCCCGTGCCTGGGACGAGCCCCCCGCGGCGCCTGCGCGCGAGCCGGGTGAGCGATAAGCTCGATTCCATGCAAAGCCTCGAAACCCATCCGAGCGAAGGCCTGCCGTTCCTTCGCAGCTGGATCGCGAGTTCCTGTTTCGTCCTGCTCTCGATGCAAGGATGTACCCAGAGCCCGGCCTCCGTAACGGTGCAGGGATCCTCCTTCGATTCCGCTCGCGCCTGGAAGGATCTGGAGACGCTGGTGTCGATCGGCCCCCGGCAAGCGGGAACTCCCGGCGCGGAAAAAACGCGCGATTACCTGAAGAAGGAGCTGTTCGCCGCCGGACTGAAGCCGGTGGAAGAAGCTTTCAAGCAGGCGACTCCCTGCGGCGAGCTCGCCTTCGCCAACGTGTACGTCGACCTGCCGCCGCCCGGCCTGGATGCGACGACGCCCTGGATCCTGTTCTGCACGCACTACGACACCAAGCGCTTGCCCGGCGAGTTCGTGGGAGCCAACGACGGCGGATCAGGGACCGCGGTGCTGCTGGAGCTCGCGCGCGACCTCGCACGCGCTCCGCGGGGAGACTTCGGCTACCGGCTCCTGTTCCTCGA
>DATHET010000345.1:0-22842 GCA_035490315.1 Planctomycetota bacterium | reverse complement strand
GGTGGCGGCGACCACCGTGAACCAGAACAGGTTGCGGAAATAGCGGCCGCGCAGGGCCTGGCGCACTTCCTTGACCAGGATCGGATTGAGCCGGTAGTCGATCCAGGGCCACAGGCGCGACCAGGCGCTGGTCGGCGCGGAGGCGGGCGCGGGCGCGCCTGAGATCGCTTCGGCGGCGGCGCTCATTGCAGCTTGCCCTCGGTCAGCGACATGAAGAGGTCCTCGAGGCGCACTGCTTCGCCGGCGAACTCGACCGGCCGCACGCCGCGAAGAACGAGTCGCGCGAGCAGCTCGGCCATCGCCGCGTCGTCGCCGGCGAAATCGAAAGCCAGGCCTTCGCGCGCCTCGTGCACGTTCGAGACCTGGGCTTCCTCCAGCAGGGCCTTGTGCGTCTCGTCGACGGGGCCGAGGGTGCGCAGGTAGATCGAGAGGTGCGGTTGCAGCCGCTTCTGGATCTCGGCGACGGAGCCGTTGGCCAGAAGTTTCCCGCTCTCGATCACCGCGATCCCGTCGCACATCTCGGCCAGCTCCGAGAGGATGTGCGAGGAGATCAAGACAGCCTTGCCCATGGCGCCTAGGGCCTTGACCAGCTCGCGCAGCTCGACGCGCGCCCGCGGATCGAGGCCGGCGGCGGGCTCGTCGAGGATCAGCACGTGGGGATCGGGCAGCAGGGTCTTCGCCAGGCACAGGCGCTGCTTCATGCCCTTGGACAGCTTGTCGATCGGCTTCTCGTCGAGCTGAGTGAGCGAAGTGAAGTCGAGCACTTCCGCCACGCTCTTCGCTCGCGCCTTTCCGCGCAGCCCGTAAGCGCGAGCGTAGAAATCGAGGTACTCGCGAATCGTGGTGTGTGGATAAGCGCCGTAGCTGTCCGGCATGAAACCGATCTTCGCGCGCGCGAGCCGCGGCTCCTCGATCACGCTGGTGCCGTCGACGAACACGTCGCCCGTGTCGGGAAGATCGAGCGTGGCGCAGATGCGCATGGTCGTGGTCTTGCCCGCGCCGTTGGGACCGATGAAGCCGTAGATCTCGCCGGGCTCGACCGAGAAGGAGACGCGGCTGACCGCGGTCAGCTCCTGGAACTTGCGCGTGATCCCGCGCACTTCCAAGGCCGCGGTCATCGCCATTCCTCCGCGTCGAGGGCGAGCACGCCGAGCAGGTGGTGCGCGCCTTGGACTTCCTTGCCGCTGACGCCGCAGTCGTCGCCGAAGGGGCTGTGCTCCAGCTCGGCCCAGTACGAGCCCGGTGGCAGAGCTTGGGTCAGGGGACCGGAATTCCCGAAGAGGTCCGCCCCCCAGCCGAAGGCAGTCGCTTCGTCGATCGGCACGAGCTCGGCGCTGGCGCTTTCGGCGAGGCTGCTGGCGAGCTTGTGGTAAGCGCCGGACTCGTCGCGGAGCACCAGCGTTTGGATCTCCGCTCCCAGACCGTTCTCGATCTCCAACTTTTCGCCCTGCCGCTTGACCCCCAGGCGCGCGCGTTCGGCGTGCTCGGAGAGGATCGACTGCAGAAAAGCGGTGCGCGACGGGATGAAAGCACCGGAGAGGACCAGTCCGTCGGTCTGATTGATGCGGTACTGGCGCGAGGTCTGTTCCGGGCCGTCGTAGCGGCCGTTGGCGAGGTAGGTCGAGCCCGGGTAGCACGAGGTCCCGGGCCCCGGAACGAGACCTGCTCCCGGCGAAAGACCCGCGAAGATCATGCGCTGCTCGGCCGAGCTCGCGCGGTGTTCGCGTTGATCGAGCAGCACCAGGGTCTCGCTGGCGATCTTGATCCCCAGGCCTTGCGAGGCGATGCCCACGCCGAGCAGCACCAGGGCTGCGGTCAGCGCGATCGCGGGGATGGTCAGGAGCAGCAGGGCCGGCCGCTTGGTGCGCTTCACCAGCACGAAGTTCAGCGGCCCGATCAAGGCCGCGAACACGATCAGGAACAGGGCGAAGACCTTGAGCGGCAGAGCAAAGAGGTCGGGGATCGTCGGGGGTGTGCTCATGCGCGACCCGGACGGGTCCGCGACCAGGCCGGAGGACGCGCCGACCCGCTCGCGCAGCCGCAGGATCTGGTCCGCACCGTCGATGGCCGCGGACTCGTCGATGAACAGCCAGCCGAGAGCGAACATCCAGGCCGTTCCGGACGGCAGCGGGGTCCCGTCGCTGCCTTCCTTCAGCTCAAAGCGCGGTTCCATCCAGCGCGCGAGCTCGGGGATGCTGCGCGCGAGGGACTGGGCCCGCGGACCGACGACGAGCAGCGAACCGCCCAGCTTCGCCCAGGCGAGCAGGGGCTGGAGTCGTTGCGCTTCCGGCAGCCCATGGGTGGTGTCGAGCACGACCACGTCGAGGCTCGAGTAGGCCTCCGAGCGCGCGGGCATCTGATCGAAGCGCGCGGCCTGGACGGCGATGTTGTCCGGCGCCGCCGCCGCTGCGGTCGAAGCAGGCGCCGAGGGGTATCCGAGCGTCACCAAACCATGCCTGATCCCCCCCCCACCGTTCGCGGCGACCGCGGTGCTCACCTCGCTGGTCCAGCGCTCGGCGGTCCCGGCGGGCGGCAGCTCGGAGTCGAGGACGAGCACGGCGTGCTGATCGGGACCGGCGCTGTTCTCCGCGCCGGCCGTCCCCGGAGTCCAGGTGCGGTTGCCGTAGGTTTCAAGCAACAGCCTGACTGCGTTCGACGCCTCGGGAAAGGCGGGAACGAGCAGCTCGATCGAGCCCGACTGGTGCGCCGCCAGCTCGATCGAGGCTGAGATCTCGCGATCGACGTTCCAGCAATCGCCGCGGATATTCACCCACCGGCTGGAGTCTTCGCCGTTCTCCACATGCACGAACACCGGTAGCCAGCCCTTGTTCAAGGCCTTCGGCCAGGGCGAATCGATCCTCACGACGACTTTCGTGTCCGGGATCTGGATCTCCTGCACGTCGGGCAGGGCGGGGAGCAGCGTGAGGGAGAGCAGCGCGGCGAGTTCAGCGAGCATCGCGCATGCCTCGCGGCAAGGCTTCCTCGAGCTCGCCGACCTCGGCGAGCACCGCGCGCACCACGTCGGCGGCCTGGATTCCCTCCAGTTTCGCGCGATAGTCGAGCACCAGGCGGTGGGCGATGGCGCTGGTTGCGACCGCGCGCACGTCGACGAAGCCGACGTTCGGGCGGCCGGCGACCAGGGCGTGGGCCCGCGAGGATTCGGCCACCGCGATCGCGGCCCTGGGGCTCGCGCCATGGCGCACGAAGTCCTTCACCGACTTCGGCGCGAACTCCGAGCGCGGATGGGTCGCCTCGACCAGCCGCGCGATCCAGCCGGCGACCGCCGGCGGCAGGAAAATGGCGTCGACGGCGGCGAACAGGCCGCGCAGCTCCTCGAGGGTGATCGCCGCGACGTGCTCCGGCGGCCGGCCGCCGCGCCGCTCGGTGATGATCGACTGCAGGGTCGCGCGGTCGACGCCGGGCACCTCGAGCTTGAACAGGAAGCGGTCGAGCTGGGCCTCGGGCAGCGGGTAGGTGCCCTCGAGCTCGATCGGATTCTGGGTCGCGAGCACGTAGAAGGGATCGGGCAGGCGATGGGTCTCGCCGAGCACCGTGACCCGCCGCTCGGCCATGGCCTCGAGCAGGGCGCTCTGGGTCTTCGGCGAGGCGCGGTTGATCTCGTCGGCCAGGATCACGTGGCTGAAGACAGGACCGGGGTGGAAAACGAGGCGCCGCTTGCCGGGTTCGGCCTCCTCGAGCATGTGGCCCCCGGTGATGTCGCCGGGCAGCAGGTCGGGCGTGAACTGCAGGCGCTTGAACGACAGGCCGAGCAGGGCGGCCAGGGCCTTGACCAGCTCCGTCTTGCCAAGCCCCGGCAATCCGTCGAGCAGGACGTGGCCCCGGGCCAGGCAGGCGACGAGGACCAGCCGCGTCAGATCGGTCTGGCCCAGCAGCGTCTGGTCGAGACGTTCGAGGATGGCCAGCGCCTTGGCGCGGGCCTGGTCGACGGCTTCGGGCGAAAGCAGGGCCTGCGGTCCGCTCATTTCAGTCGCGCTTCGGGCCGGAGAAGAATTGTTTCACGGCTTCGCGGTGATGCGGCGCGAGCCGCCGGCGCCAGGCGCCTTCGCCGGTCGAGGTTCCAGCGGTCGCGGAGCCCGCGGATTCGCCCTGCGCGTCGACGGTCGGCGCGGTGGCGCCGATCCCGAGCACGCCGGTGCTCTCGGCATCGAGGACGCGGGCGGGCTCCAGGGCCTTGGCCGAGAAGTCCTCGCTGCGGCCGGGGGTCTCGTCGCCCCAGGTCATCGGCGCGTCGGCGCGGCCGCGCGTGACTCCGCCCTGCCCGGGACCGGCTTCCACGACGGCAAGCGTCGCGCCCTCGCCCTCCTGGTCTCCGAGGCCCATCCCATCTCCAGCGCCACCGGCGCCGCCCTTGCCCCTTCACGTCCCTCCGCGTTTGCACTTTTCGTCGCAAACGTGCTCGGTGACGCGCGCGACCGAGGTCGCGCGCTCGAGTTGCTTGGCGCTGATCAGGCCGCTGCGCGCCAGCTTGGAAAGCCGCGCGTCCAGGGCCTCGCGCATCTCCGAGGAGAGCTTGGAGATCGCCTCGTTCGAGAGCTTGATGCCGGGCGGAAGCTCGAGCGAGCCCGGCGCGAGCTCGCTCTTGATCGATTCGGGCAGCTTGCTCGCCAGGCCTCCGTCGCGCAGCTCCTTGAGCGCGTTCTGCAGGGATTCCTGGGCTTCGCTCGCCGATTGGGCGGCGTCGGCGCGGGCCAGCTCGTCGCTGGCGCGCTCGGCCGAGGCCAGGCTCTTTTCCGCCTGGGCTTCCAGCTCGTCACCGGTGCGGTCGAGGGCTTCGAGGCTCGCGTCCGCCGGCGCGTCGCGCAGGTTCTCTTCCACGCGCTCGATTCGCTCGGCGAGCTCGGCGGCCTTTTCGGGCTCGAGCTCGACCACTTCCGTCAGCGCGAGCAGCTGCTCCTTGACCTCCTCGAGCATCGTCTCGGCAAGGTGGGTGGAGGGCGCGACCAGGGCCTGGGGCCTGGGGATCCACAGGGCTCCCGCGACGAAGGCGAGGGCGAACAGGCTGGGCGCCCATTCGCGCGTCAATCGCACGCGGGGCAGGGCTTCGATGCGAGCGAGGGCCTTGCTCAGGGCGGGCGTCCAGCGCGGGTCGGCGAGCTCGAATTGCGTCAGCAGGGCACCGCTTCCGCCGCTCTCGCGATCCAGCCAGGCGATCGCGCCCGATTCGCTCAGGAATTTCCGCCGCGCCAGCAGCCAGCCGGCCAGCGGCAGGATGGCCAGGGCGAGAAGCGCGAAGCTCGCTTCCCGCGTCGAAACGCCCGCCGCGAAGCGCGCGATGAAGATCGCCGCGCCGATCGCGAACAACAAGGGCGCCGACCAACGCGCACACTCCGACAACCACGCGGCCTTCCTGGCGCGGGCGGACAAACGTGCGACGAGTTGCTTCAGGTTCGGCGTCAAGGGAAGCGCGGACAATCGTAGCGGCAAGGCCTCATGTACGCAGCCGAGAGCGGCATTCTTCCGCTGGAACGGCGCTAATTCCGCAATTGTTGTCGGAATCGAGTCTGGCTCCGCATCGACACGAGTCAGTCGCGCAGTTGTTTGCGGGTGAGGTGCAGGAAGAGCTCTTCCAGGTTGCCGTGGCCGTATTTCACGCGGCTCAGGCGGACCGAGTGCTTGCCGAGCACGGCGATCAGGCGCTCGAAGTCGACCTGGCTGCAGCGCTCGAGCTCGAGCTGGGTGTCCTGCACGTGCAGGCCGGCGAACTTGGTCAGGGCGGCCCGCTGCTTCTCGTCGAGGGCCGAGCTGAAATTGATCAGCAGGTGGCCTCCGCCCTCGCTGGCCAGGAGACTGGAAAGCGAGCCCTGCACCAGGAGACGCCCGTCGTCGAGCACGCCGATCTCGTCGCACAGGGACTCGACCTCCTCCATGTAGTGCGAGGTGTAGATCACCGTCGTGCCTTCGCGGTTGATGCGCTTGACCGCTTCGAGGATGAAATGGCGCGACTGCGGATCGATGCCCACCGTGGGCTCGTCGAGGAACAAGAGGCGCGGGCGGTTGAGCATCCCGATCGCGAAGTTGAGCCGCCGCTTCATGCCGCCGGAAAAATGCTCGGCGCGCCGCGCGCTCGCTTCGGTCAAACCCGTGATGCCGAGCACCTCGGCGATGCGCGCGGCGATCTCGGTGCGCGGGATGCGCTGGACGCCGGCGAAGAAACGCAGATTCTCGAGCACCGTGAGCCGCGGGTAGAAGGCGTACTCCTGGGGCACCAGCGCGGAGAAGGCCTGGATCTTCTTCACGTCCTTCGTGAGCTCGACGCCCGCGACGCGCACGCGATCGGCAGCTGGCGTGAGAATTCCGGCGAGGATCGAGACCAGCGTGGTCTTGCCCGATCCGTTCGGCCCCAGGAGCCCGAAGAGCGAGCCCTCGCGCACCGTCAGTGACAGGTCGGTCAGGGCGGCGCTCGCGCTCCCCGGATAGCGGAAGCTCAGTCGATCGATCGCGATCACGGCCGAGCCCTCGAAGGAAGCCTCGACGCAGCGAAAACTCCGAGCCTGTGACGAACGGATCTCGATTCCGTGGACAAGGAAGCGAGTCTATTCCGCCCCGGCGCGGCGCAGCAAGCGCAGTGGCCGCTTGCCTGGCAGGCCGCGCAAGTCCCTGATATCCTGCGCACTCCCTTCCCAGGCTGCCCCCGACGGCCAGAGCGAAGGCTTGCGATCCCATGACCTCGAAGGAAGAGCTCGAGCGCGAACTCAAAGAGCTGATCGTCAGTTCCCTCGCCCTGGAGGACATCAGCCCCTCCGAGATCGACAGCAAGTCGGCCTTGTTCGGCGAGGGTCTCGGTCTCGACTCGATCGACGCCCTCGAGCTGGTGATGGCGCTGCAGCGCAAATACGGCTTCAAGGCCAGCGAGGCACCGGGATTCAATCGCGATTGTTTTGCCTCGGTCGACGCGCTGGCGAACTTCGTCTCCGCGCGGCTCGAGAGCGTGTGAGCCGCCATGTCCAGCAAGGAAGAAATCCAATCGGAAGTCGCGAGGACTCTTTCGGAGATGTTCGCCTACCCCGCGGCTGACATCGTCGCGACCACGCGCCTGATCGAGGACCTGGGACTGGACAGCATCGACGCGATCGACATGGCGGTCCGTCTGGAGAAGCGCACGGGTTTCGAGTTCAAGAGCAGCGATCTGCGCGAGCTGAAAACCGTGCGCGACATCGTCGAGCTCCTGTGGAACAGCCAGTTTTCCCTCGCGAAAGGACCTCGTGAGAGCAGCGCCGCGCGACTGGAATGAAATGGCTGTTCGTCGCCGCGCTCCTCGCCTACCCGCTCCTGGTCTTCGCGGGGCTGCACTGGCTTGAGCCGCGGTTGATCGGATTGTGCGTCGGAGCGCTGTTCGTGGCGCGCTTGTTCACGTCGCGCGCCAGCATCGTGCGCGAGCGGCGCGGGCTGGCGATCCCCGCGCTTGCGGTGGTCGCGATCCTGGTTCTGCTCGCGGCGCGCTCGAACGATCCGCGCTATCTGTTCCTGCTGCCGGCCTTGATCAATGCAGCGTTGCTCGTCGCCTTCGGCGCGAGCCTGTGGAGACCGCCGCCGATCGTCGAGACGTTCGCGCGCCTGCAGGCGGGCAGTCTCTCGGCCGAGGAAATCGCTTACTGCCGCACCGTGACCGGCGTTTGGTGCGGCTTTTTCCTGCTCAACGGGACGGTGATCGCGTGGCTTGCCTTGCGGGGCCACCCGGCGCTGTGGGCGACTTACACCGGCCTGGTTTCCTACCTGCTGGTCGGCGCGCTGTTCAGCGCGGAGTACGTGTACCGGCACTACCGCTTCCGCCGCTACCTCGGCGCGCCGACGGATGCCTTGCTGCGGCGGTTTTTTCCGCCGCGCGAGGCCCCGGGAGGTCCGCAGTGATCGCGCTGTCGCGCTGGCTGGCCGTGAATGCGGGCTCGCGCGCCCTGAGCAGGCGCGAGGGAGGCCTGGTGAGCAGCGAGGTCTTCGTGCGCGATGTCGCGGCACTCGCGCAGGTGCTGGCGTCACGCGGCAAGGGGCGCTGGATCCTGTGCACGGAGAGCGCCTACTCCTGCGCGGTAGGGCTTTTCGCGCTGTGGCAGTGCGGCTCGACGGCGGTGATACCGCCGAATCTCGAAGCCGGCAGTCTGCGCGAGCTTTCCGCGGGAGCGCGGGGTCTGCTCTGCGATCGCGAGCTGGCTTCGCTCGGTCTCGAGGAGCTGGCGATCCTGGGCTGGCCCGCGAATCCCTCGCCGCGCTGGATATCGCTCGAAGCCGAGAGCTGCGTGCTCGAGCTGTGCACCTCGGGCTCGACCGGCGCGCGCAAGCTCGTGCCGAAGACGTTGGATCAACTCGAGAGCGAGATCGAAGCTCTCGAGCGCGAGTTCGGGGCCCGCTGCGCAGATGCGGTCGTCCTCGGCACCGTCTCGTTCCAGCACATCTACGGCTTGTTGTTCCGCGTGCTGTGGCCCTTGTGCGCCGGCCGCGTCTTCGCCGACCAGTCGACCGCGGATCCGGCGCAGATCGCGGAGGCGTTGGAATCGTGTCCGCGCGGCGTTCTGGTCAGCTCGCCGGCGCACTTGAAGCGTCTGCCCGAGCTGCTCGACCTCGCGCGATTGCGCGCGGGCTGCGTCGAGATCTTCTCCTCGGGCGGAGCCCTCGATGGCGAGACCGCGCGCTGCTTCGAGGCGCAGCTGGGCTTCGCGCCCGCGGAAGTCCTGGGCTCGACGGAGACGGGCGGAATCGCGTGGCGGCGTCAGGATTCCAAGCCGCAATCGCATCTGTGGACGCCCTTCCCGGGAGTGCGCGTCGAGAGCCGCGATGGACTGCTCCAGGTCCAATCCAGGCCTGCTGGAACAGGAGGCGGCGCGACCACGGGTGACGCGATCGAGCTGCAGAGCGACGGCCGCTTCCAGCTGCTCGGGCGCGCCGATCGGATCGTCAAGCTGTTCGACGAGCGCGTGTCGCTGGTCGAGCTCGAGTCGCGTCTGTGCGCCCATGCTTGCGTCCGATCGGCGGCGGCGCTGACGCTGGAGCGCAAGGGAACGCCGCGCATTGCCGCGGCCCTGGTTCTCTCCAAGGAAGGGGAGCGAGTCTTGCGCGAGAGCGGCAAGGCTGCGCTCGTCGCCGCTCTGCAGGCCCATCTGCGCGCGTTTTTTCGCGCCACGGCCTTGCCGCGCGCCTGGCGCTTCGTCGAGCGGCTGCCGGAAGACGCGCAGGGCAAGACCAGCGTGCAATCGCTCGAAACCCTGTTCGCCGAGAGCTCGTGGACGCGCACGGCAAAACTCCTCGAGCGTTCCCAGGCGAACGACGCCGCGCTGGAGCTCGAGCTGGAAGTCCCGAGCGACCTGTGGTGCCTGCGCGGACACTTCGAAGGCTTCCCCGTGGTGCCCGGCGTGGTCCAGCTGCAGTGGGTGATCGAATGGGCCGGCGAATGGCTCGGCGGCGCGCTCGCGGTGCGCGGCGTCGAAGGCCTGAAGTTCAAGCTCTTCCTCGCCTCGGGCGATCGCTTCCGTCTGCGCGTCGAGAAGGCTTCGGCGGAGAAGCTGCGCTTCCGACTGTGGAACGAGCGCGGCGAATTCAGCTCCGGTCGTGTGCTCCTCGGACAGGCAGCGCCATGAGCTTCAAGCCCGCGGCCCTGATCGGAATCTTCAACCACGGCGACACGATCGCGGACGTGGTCGAGCCGCTGTGCGCCCAGGGCCTTCCAACTCTGATCGTCGACGACGGCAGCGACGAGCACACGCGCGCTAAACTCGACGAGCTCTCGCGCAAGAACCCGACGGTCCGCGTCAAGCATTTGAACGTCAACCGCGGAAAAGGCGCGGCCTTGATCCATGGCTTCGAGGTCCTGGCTCGCGAGGGCTTCACCCACGCCGTGGTGCTCGACGCCGACAAGCAGCACGATACCGGTGACGTGGAGAAATTCCTCGCCGCCGCGCGCGCCGATCCGCGGGCCCTGATCCTCGGCCAGCCGATCTTCGACGCCAGCGCGCCCAAGGCACGCTTGTACGGCCGCAAGCTCTCCGTGTTCTGGGTCCACGTGGAAACCCTGTCCTTCGCGATCGCCGATCCTTTGTGCGGATACCGCTGCTATCCCCTCGCGGCAACCAACGATGTGGTCCGCTCCTACGTCCCGCGCACGCGGATGGATTTCGATCCGGAGATCGCCGTGCGCCTGGCCTGGAGCGGCGCGCCGATGGTCAACGTCGCGACGAAAGTCGTGTACCCCAAGGGCGGGATCTCGCACTTCGATTATCTTCGCGACAATCGCCGCATCACGTGGATGCACATTCGACTCGTGGTCGGCATGCTGCTGCGCGCGCCGCGTCTGCTCGCTTCGCGCGCTCGGCGTGCCCAGGAGGCGCGGGCATGAGCTGGGACAAGGCGAGCGAGCGAGGCTCCGTATTGTGGATGCGCTTCATGATCGCGAGCCTGCGCCTGTGCGGCATGAGCGTGGCGCGCGCTTTCAGCGAGCCCGCGATCCTGTACTTCTATCTTTCCGGCCGTCGAGCGCGCGCGGCATCGCGAGCTTACTTGCGGCGCGTTGCGTCTTACCCCGAAGGCAAGCGCGCTCTCGGCGGCGAGCCCAATGCCTGGACCAGCTGGATGCACTTCCGCGCCTTCGGCCATTCCATCCTCGATCGCACCTGCTTCTGGGCCGGAATGTCGGATCGCTTCCAAGTCAATTTCCCTGAGCGCGCGGAGTTCAATCGCCTCGAGAGCGAAAAGCGCGGCGTGCTCTTGCTCGGCGCGCACTTGGGCAGCATCGACGTGCTGCGTGTGCTCGTGAAGAACAAATCCAAGCCGGTGAACATCCTGATGTTCCCCGGGCCGGCAAGGAAGCTCAACGCCGTCTTGAAGTCGATCGACCCCGATTTCGATTTCCGCGCCATCCCGGTCGAGACGGGATCGATCCAGTTCATCCTCGAGCTCAAGGCCTGCATCGATCGCGGCGAGTTCGTGGCCGTGCTCGGCGACCGCGCGGAACTCTCCAGCGAGAAGCGCATCACGAAGAGCCGCTTCCTCGGGGCCGACGCCTCCTTCACCCTCGGGCCCCTGTGGATCGCCCACCTGCTCGAGTGCCCTGTCTACCTGCTTTTTGCCCTGAATCGGGGCCGGGATTCCTACGAGGTCTGCCTCGAACCCTTCGCCGAGCGTATCCTGCTCGATCGCAAACACCGCGAGCAGCAGCTTCAGGCCTGGCTGGAACGTTACGTCCGCCGGCTGGAAGCACACTGTCTCTCCACGCCCTTGCAGTGGTTCAACTTCTACGATTTCTGGCGCAGCGACGAGACGCTTCCGAGCCGCGCATCCACGGCTCGATCCGACGAGCAGGCCGCGGCGTTGACGCCGTCGAGCCGCGCGGGAAGGGCGTGACGTGAAGAAGTCCGCATCGCATGTGATCAGCGTCGGCGATCGCAACTTGACGATCGAGGACGTGGTGCGCCTCGCGCGCGGCGAAGCCCGTATCCAGATCCCACGCGATCCTCGCTGGCGCGAGCGCATCGAAGCCGGCTTCGCGCTGATCGAGCGGCGCATCGAGGCCGGCACGGTGGTCTACGGCGTGAACACGGGCTACGGAGATTCCTGCAAGCGCGCGGTGCCCGCTCACCTCGTGCGCGAGCTGCCGTTGAATCTCACGCGCTACCACGGCTGCGGCATGGGCCGCGAGCTGGATCCCGAAGCGACCGCGGCCGTGCTCACCGCGCGGATCGCTTCGCTGGCGCGCGGCTTCTCGGGCGTGCGCGTCGTGCTGCTCGAGCGTTTGTGCGAGCTGTTGAACAAGCGCGTGCTGCCGCTGATTCCCGAAGAGGGCTCGGTCGGCGCCAGCGGTGACCTGACGCCGCTTTCCTACGTCGCCGCGGCCTTGATCGGCGAGCGCGAAGTCTTCTACGACGGCCAGCGCATGGAAACGGCGCCGGCCCTGGCGCGCGCGGGCATCGAGCCGATCGAGCTCGCGCCCAAGGAAGCTCTCGCGATCATGAACGGCACGGCGGCGATGACGGGCCTTGCCTGCTTGGCCTTTGCGCGCGCGCAGCACCTGCTCGAGCTAGCGAGCCGCATCAGCGCCATGTCCGTCCTCGCCCTGCGCGGCAATCCCGGGCACTTCGACGAGCGCCTGTTCGAGCTCAAGCCCCACCCCGGCCAGATGCGCGTCGCGGCCTGGATGCGCGAATCGCTCGGCGAAGCGCGCTGGGCGCGCAAGGACGGTGTCGATCCGATCCAGGATCCCTACTCGCTGCGCTGCGCGCCCCACGTGCTCGGCGTGCTCGCCGACACCCTGCCCTGGGTGCGCACGCTGATCGAGAACGAGCTCAACAGCGCCAACGACAATCCATTGATCGATCCCGAAGCGGATCTCGTCCTGCACGGCGGACATTTCTACGGCGGCCACATCGCGATCGCGATGGACACGTTGAAGACTGCCGTCGCGAACGTCGCGGACCTGCTCGATCGGCAGCTCGCCCTGCTGGTCGACGTGCGCACCAACCGCGGCTTGCCGGCGAATCTTTCCGGCGCGACGAGCGAGCGCGCCGCGGTCAACCACGGCTTCAAGGCCGTGCAGATCGCGACTTCGGCCTGGACCGCCGAGGCCTTGAAATTGTGCATGCCCGCGAGCGTCTTTTCGCGCTCGACGGAATGCCACAACCAGGACAAGGTCTCGATGGGCACGATCTCCGCCCGCGACGCGGTGCGGGTGCTCGAGCTCACCGAGCAGGTCACTTCCGCGATGCTGCTCGCCGTGGTGCAGGGCATCGGCTTGCGCGTCGAGAGCGGCGAGCTCGATCGCTCGTCCTTGAGCCCGCAGGTCGAATGGATGTTCTCCAGCGTGCGCGAAGACTTTCCGCCGCTGGTCGAGGATCGGCCGCTGGATCGGACGTTGCGATTGTTCGTCGAGCGCATCCAGGCCCGCGCCTGGCGCTTCGAACAGTCGAAGGAACTCTCGTCGTGAGCTTCGCGATGAAGCTGTGCGCGCTGCTCGTGTCGCTGGCGGCGATCTTCAGCTTCCAGGACGAGCGCCCCGCGGTCCTCGCTCATTCCGTCGACGTCGCTCATCCGCCCGCGGCCTATGTCGCGGTCAACAAGCTCTTGCGCGCGGCGAAATCGATCCGCGCGGACTTCGCCGAGGAGAAGAAGATCAAGGTGCTCAAGCGGCCGCTGCGCTCCTCGGGGCAGATCGTCTTCTCCGGGAAGCTCGGGCTGTACCGCGCGCTGAAGGATCCCTTCGTGCAGGAGCTGCTGGTCACTCCGGCGGGACTCGCGCAGCGCGACGAGGCGGGCAAGGTCGAGAAGGTCGCGGTCGACAAGCAACCGCTCGCCAAGGGATTCATCGACGCCTTCCTGCTGGTCTTCACCGGCGACGACAAGGCGCTCGGAGCGGATTTCGAGCTCTATTTCGACGGCGACGAGAGCGCCTGGACCATGGGTTTCGTGCCGAAGAAGGCGCCGCTCTCGAAGTTCATTGCGACCATGGTCGTCACCGGCAAGCAGGGCGCCTTCGAGACCCTGGAGGTCCGCGAGGTCAACGGCGACAGGACCACGACACGCTTCTCGAAGGTCGTGACCGACAAAGAACTATCGCCCGATGAAGAGAAGCGCTGGTTCGGCTGGCGCTGACCCGAGTCCCACGGCGCCACAGGATCGGCGCACACGCGCCAGGAATCTGCCGGCTCTGCTGTGGTCTCTGGGCGTGGTGGTCCTCGCCGTCTGGCTGGCGCTGGTCTGGTCGCGCGGACTCGAGCTCGAGACCAGCGTGCTCGCGATGCTGCCGCCTTCGGAGCGCGATCCTGCGCTGCACGAGCTGACCGGTCAGTTGTCGGGCCGCGCCGCGCGCACGGTCGTGATCCTCGTCGGCCACGCCGAACGCGAGAAGGCGATCGCGGCGGCGAGCCTGGCAGAAGCCGAGCTGCGCGCGAGCGGACAGTTTTCTTCGCTGAGCGGCGCGCTCGATCCCAAGACGGAGCGCGCCTTCTTCGATCTCTACTTCCCCCATCGCTATGAATTCCTTTCGCGCGAGCTGCGAGCCCAGCTGGCCAGCGGCGCGGGAGTGAAGGAGCTCGTGCGGCGCGTGCAAGGCATGCTCGCGAGCCCAGCGTCGTCCTTGTACACGGAGCTGCTCGAGCGCGACCCGCTGCTCTTGTATCCCGCGACGCTCCAGGGCTGGTCCGAGATGAGCGTCGGCGCGGCCGCGACCGAAGGCTTCCTGGTTTTCGAGCGCGAGGGAGTGAACTGGGCCCTGCTCAGCGCCCAGACCGCGGCCGATCCCTTCGAAGCCAAGGGCCAGCACGAGGCGATCGACGCCATCGAAGCTCTCTCGGGGAAGCTCGCGAAGCAGATGGAAGGTGCGCGCCTCCTGTACACCGGCGTCCCGCGCTTCGCCGCGCGCACGCGCGACTCGATGCAATCGGACATCGTGATCATCGGCACGGGCTCGATGCTCGGAACGGCCCTGTGCATCCTGCTGGCTTTCCGATCGCTGCGGCCCCTGCTCCTGTCGTTCCTGCCGGTGCTCGTCGGCACGGCCGCGGCGATGCTCGTGTCCTTCCTGGTCTTCGAGCATGTCCACTACCTCACGCTGGTCTTCGGCACGAGCTTGACGGGACTCGGCGTCGATTACGCGCTGCACTATTTCTCGGCCCATCGACTCGCCGGACAGGAATGGAATGCGCATCGAGCGATGCGCGAGATCCTGCCCGGCATCACCGTCGGCGTCGCGACATCCGTGCTCGGTTTCTCCGGCCTGTTCTTCACGGACTTCCCGGTGCTGCGGCAGTTCGCGCTGTTCTCCTCGGTCGGACTCATCGCGGCCTGGGCCACCGTGGTGTGCTGGTATCCGCCGCTGCTGCGCGCGCCGAACCGCCAGCCGACGATACCGTGGCTACACAAGAAGTGCGAGCGCTTCCTCGACCTGTGGGTCGAGCTGCGCAACCGCGGCTGGGCGCGGCTCGTGCTGGTCGGACTGTGCATCGCCGCCGTCGCCGCGCCGTTCTTCCTGCGCTTCGAGGACGACGTGCGCAAGTTCCAGTCGGCGCCGGAGGATCTTCTGGCCGACGACCAGCGCGTGCGCGAGATCGCCGGCCGCGCGGACGACAGCCGCTTCGTGCTGATCGAAGGCGCGAGCGAGCAGGAGACGCTCGAGAGACTCGAGCAGGCGTCCGAGATCGTGCGCGGCGCGAAGGAGTCGAAGCTGATCGAGAACTCGCGCGACCTCTCGCTCTTCCTGCCGAGCGTCGCGCGACAGACCAAGGACCGCGCGCTGCTCGCCAGCGCCCTCGGCCAGAATTTCGCCGAGCTGCGCGCGAGCTTGGACGAGCTCGGCTTCGACGCCGCGGTGATCGACGAGCTCGAGCGCTCGCTGAAATCTCCCTTGGACCATCCGCTGGACCTCGCGACCTGGCTCGCGAGCCCCGCCTCCGAGATGCTGCATCCTCTGTGGCTCGGAAAAACCGCGCACGGCTTCGGAACGCTCCTGATGCTCGGCGGCGTGCGCGACGGCGCGGCCCTCGAAGCGCGGCTCGCGGGAAGCGCGGGAGCGCACTACGTCGACTCCGTGCGCGACATGTCCAAGCTGCTCGAGCGCTACCGCATCGACACCACGCGCCTGGTGGTGATCGCCTACGCCGGCGTGCTGCTCGCCTTGATGCTGCGCTTCGGCTTCGTCGACGGCGCGCGCGTGATCCTGCCGTCGCTCCTCTCCGCCGGCCTGACCCTGGCGCTGCTCGCAGCGACCGGGACGAGCCTCAACCTCTTCCACCTGCTCGGTCTCTTGCTCGTGCTCGGCCTCGCGGTTGACTACGGCGTGATCTTCGCTGAAAATGGCACTTCGGAGGCCACGGCGTTGTTCGCGGTGGTCCTCTCGGTGCTCACCACCGTGACAGCCTTCGGCCTGATGGTGACGAGCAGCGCGCCACCTCTGCGCGCGCTCGGCGCGAGCGTCAGCCTCGGCATCGTCCTGGCGATGGCCTTCTCACCCCTGTCCTGCCTCACCAACCAAGCCCGCGCTTCGAAGCCGAGACTCCCGTGACGCGGTCCATCTGCTTGCTGCTCGTGCTCGCCCTGTCGGCATGCCATGCGCCGAGGCTCGACGTCACGAGGATTCCGATCGCGAAGGGGGCGACTTTCGATCTCCTTCCGCCGTCCGGCCTGGGACTGTCGGTCTCGTTGGAGCAGATCGTCCATGCCCGCTTCGGCGAGCGTGAATTCTCGTTCCACTGCCTGCTGGAGGTCGATCCGCAGGAGGTTGTGCTCGTCGGCATGACGCCGATGAACACGCGCGCATTCACGCTGACCCTTCGCGGCAAGGAATTGTCGGTCGACCTCGCGCCCGGCACTCAGCTTCCCCTCGAGCCTGCGCGAATCCTCGCGGATCTGCAGCTTGCCTTGTGGCCAGAGCCGCACGTGGCAGGTCTCGAGTTCTCTGAGGAACTCCTCGCCGGGGACTTCACCCGAGAGTTCACGCGTCTCGGGAAGCCCGTCATCCGAGTGACCTACGACAAGGAGGCGGCGCTCGCGGTCACGGAGAATTTCTACGAAAAAACCCCGAAGTACTGGGGCAAGTACCTCAAGTTCAAGCATATCGAGCGGGACTACGAGCTCAACGTGCGCACCCTGCACGCCGAAATGCTCACGCCATGACGGCATCCGACTCACCCGAAGTCGCGCCGCGCGCCTGGACGCTTGCGGACGTGCTGCCGCAGAAGCCGCCGATGGTGCTGCTCGACTCGATCGTGTCCCATGTCGCGGACGAGACGGTCTGCTCAGTTCGCATCGACCCAACGTCGCCTTTTGCCGGCGCCGATGGATCGATTCCCTGCTGGATCGCGCTGGAGTACATGGCTCAATGCGCGGCGGCGCATTCGGGACTTTCGACGCGCGAGCAAGGCAAGCCGATCCGCATGGGATTCCTGCTCGGATCGAAGAAGATCACGTTCCACGTCCAGCATTTCGACGCCGGTTCCGAGCTGCGCGTGAGCGCGCGATCCGCATTCAGCGACGGCGAGCTGGCGAGTTTCGCCTGCTCCGTGCACGCGGCCGACGGCAAGCTGCTCGCCGAATGCGACCTCACCGCCTACAGTCCGCACGACATGCAGAACATGCAGGCGAGGCAGAACGCATGAGTCGCCGTGCCCTGGTCACCGGCGCGAGCCGCGGCATCGGTCGCGCGATCGCGCTCGAACTCGCCGCTGCCGGATTCGAGCTCGCGCTCAACTCGCGCGCCGAGTCGGAAGCGGCGCTGGAGACCCTGAAGCTGGTCGAAGCGACCGGCGCCAAGGCGCGCACGCTGTATTTCGACATCGCCGATCGCGCGCAGACCCTCGCCGCTCTCGAGCAGGACCTTGCCGCGAACGGACCTTACTGGGCCGTGGTCTGCAACGCGGGAGTCAACGAGGACGCAGCCTTCCCCGCGCTCACTGGCGAAGCCTGGGACCGCGTGGTGCACACCAACCTCGACGGCTTCTATAACGTGTTGCGCCCGCTGGTCATGCCGATGGTGCAGGCGCGCTCGGGCGGCCGCATCGTGACCCTCTCTTCGATCTCCGGCATCACCGGCAACCGCGGCCAGGTCAACTACTCCGCGTCCAAGGCTGGGATCATCGGCGCGACCAAGGCCCTGGCCCAAGAGCTCGCCAAGCGCGCGATCACCGTCAACTGCGTCGCTCCCGGATTGATCGAGACCGACATGACCGCGGCCCTGCCGCAGGAATTGATCGTCGATCGCATCCCGCTGCGGCGATTCGGCAAGCCCGAGGAAGTCTCCGCCGTCGTCGGCTTCCTCGTTTCCGAACGCGCTTCGTACGTAACCGGGCAGGTGATCTCGGTCAACGGAGGCATGGCGTGAAGCGGCGCGTGGTCGTCACCGGCATGGCCGGCTTGTCGCCCATCGGCAACGACTGGGCGAGCGTGCGCAAGGCCTTGATCGGTCTGGAATCGGGGATCACCTTGCAAGAGGACTGGGCGCAGTTCCAGGGCTTGAAGACACACCTTTGCGGAGCGGTGAAAAACTTCAGCCTGCCCGCGGAATACCCGCGCCAGAAAACGCGCGGCATGGGCCGCGTCGCGCAGCTTTCGGCGCGCGCGACCGAGCTCGCCTTGCGCGATGCGCGGCTCTTCGATCATCCTTCGCTGCACGACGGCACGACGGGCATCTCCTACGGAACGACGTCGGGGAGCCCGCCGGCGATCGGGATCTACGCGAACAACATCATGGCCGAGCACACGCTCAAGGGCATCTCGCCCAACGACTACATCCAGTTGATGAGCCACACCGCGGCCGCGAACCTCGGACAGTTCTTCGAGATTCGCGGACGAGTCATTCCGACCTGCAGCGCCTGCACTTCGGGCAGTCAGGGCATCGGCTACGGCTTCGAGTCCATCCAGCACGGCTTCCAGGAGTGCATGGTCACCGGCGGCGCGGAGGAATTGCACGTCGTCAACGCGGCCGTGTTCGACATCATGTTCGCGACTTCGACGCAGAACGATCCGCCGGTGCGCTCGCCGCGGCCTTTCGATCTCGCGCGCGACGGACTGGTCGTGTCGGAGGGCGCCGGGACGCTGGTGCTCGAGTCGCTGGAACACGCGCAGAAACGCGACGCGCCGATCCAGGCGGAGCTCGTCGGCTTCGCGACGAATTGCGACGGCGAGCACATGACCCATCCCGGCGGCGACGGCATGGCGCGCGTGATGCGATCGGCGCTGGAGAACGCAGGGCTCGAGCCCGCCGACATCGATTACGTCAACGCCCACGCCACCGGCACCGAGCAGGGCGACATCGCCGAGAGCCAGGCCTGCCAGCGCGTGTTCGAGCGCCGCGTGCCGATTTCTTCGCTCAAGGGCGCGATGGGTCACACGCTGGGAGCCTGCGGCGCACTCGAAGCCTGGATCTCGATCCAGATGCTGCGCGAAGGCTGGTGCGCGCCGACACTCAACCTCGAGGAGGTCGATCCGCGCTGTGGCGACCTCGATTACGTGCGCGGCGATTGCCGCCCGCTCCCGATGAAGCACGTCATGAGCAACAACTTCGCGTTCGGCGGGGTCAACACTTCGCTGATCTTCCGCCGCTGGGAGGTCGCATGAGCGGCGCGAATCTCGAAGCCGACGTCGTGATCGTCGGCGCGGGCCCCGGCGGATCCAGTCTTGCCGGATTTCTTGCCAAGCAAGGCCAGCGCGTGGTCGTGCTCGAGAAGGACGTCTTCCCGCGCTTCCACATCGGCGAGTCGCTCCTGCCGATGACGATTCCCGCCTTGCTGGAGCTCGGCCTCGATCTCGCGCACGAGCCCTACGCGCTGGGAAAACCCGGCGCCTTGTTCTACGACGAAGGCTCACGCGAAAGCCTGCGCATCGATTTCGGCCACGCGCTCGAAGGCTGCTTCCCCTACGCGTATCAAGTCGAGCGCCAGTACTTCGACCACGCCGTCGCGAAGCGCGCCCAGGCCTTGGGCGCGCAAATTCATTTCAGCACGGCCGTGGACACCTGGGAGGAGCACGAGGACGGCGTCGAGGTGCGCGGCGACTTCGGCACCTGCCGCGCGAAGATCCTCGTCGACGCCACGGGCCAGCAGGCGATCATCGGCCGCAAGAACCGCTCGGTGCAGCCGCTCGAACGATTCGGCCTGTGCGCGAGCTTCTCGACCTTCGGCCGCGTCGAAAGCGAGCTCGCGAAATCCGCCGTCGGCAACGGGGACATCGTGATCTTCATGTGCGACATGGGCTGGGCCTGGCTGATCCCCTTGCCCGGTGACCGCGTCAGCGCCGGCCTGGTCGAGAAGAAGCCGCGCGCGGGAACGACCGCTGAAGAGATGCTGACCCAGTGCATCGAGAGCAGCGAATACCTGACGCAGTTCTTCGCCGGCTCCGAGCGCATCGCGCCCTTCCGCCGCATCTCGAATTACAGCTACTACAACCTCGCCCCTTCGACCGCGCGCAGCGTGTCGGTCGGCGACGCGCGCGCCTTCCTCGATCCGATCTTCTCGTCGGGCGTGACGATCGCCGTGCTCTCAGCTCGGATGCTCGCGCGCGAAATCGGCGCAGCGCTCCACGAAGGACGCGGAATGAAGCTCGACGACTACTGGAAGCGCTGCGAGATCGCCTACACGACTTTCGACCGCTTGATCGAGCGCTTCTACCGCCCCGAATGGGTGCGCAACGTCTTCTTCGCCTCGGGGACGGAGGACAGGCTGGTGCGCGAGTTCACCTCGATCCTCGCCGGCGACGTGTGGCGCGAGGACAACGACATCCAGCAGAAGTTCCTGAAGACCAGGCCGCGGACCGGTTGGGGCAGCGAGGCTGCCGCGCGCGCGGAATGAGCTCGCAAGACGCAGACAAGTCGGGCGCGAAGCCCAGGCAGGCCGCCGCAGCCGCTTTCCTGCCGCAAGAAGGCTGGGCTGGCGACGTGCTTCCGCGAGGCCGGCGCTGGTTCCTGTTGACCTGCGTCTTCGCCCTCTCGTGGCTCCCTTACCTGCCCGCGCTTTCGCAGGGCTGGGTCGACTGGGACGACAACTTCAACTTCACGACCAATCCCAACTGGCACGGGTTTTCGAAGCAGAATCTCGACTGGATGTGGTCGACCACGTTTCTGGGGCACTACCAGCCCTTGTCGTGGCTCTCCTTCGCGCTCGAGTACACCCTGTGGGGACCGAGCCCCGAGCGCATGCACCTGGTCAACGTGCTGCTGCACGCCTTGAACGCCGTGCTGCTCGCCCGACTGGTGACGCGACTGATCGCCTGGAGCAGCGGCGCGCGCCCCGGCGGCGAATCGATGAGTGCATGGCTCGGCGGCGCCGCGGCCGCCCTGCTCTTCTCGATGCACCCGCTGCGCGTCGAGTCGGTCGCCTGGGCCACCGAGCGCCGCGACGTGCTCTCGACCCTGTTCCTCCTGTCCTGTCTCCTGTGCTGGCTGCGCACGAAGGACGGCAGCTCGAACCGCGCTCTGTGGTGGATCCTGGCCCTCGCCTGGTACGCCTGCTCACTGCTCTCGAAAGCCTGGGGCATGACCCTGCCCGCCCTGCTCGTAGCCCTCGAGCTCTATCCCCTGCGCACCGCCGCGCCGAACTTCCGCGGCTTCCTGCGCTCGGCCCTCTCGACCTGGCCCTTCGTGCCCTTCGCCCTCTTGTGCGCCTGGAAAGCGATGGGCGCCCAGGCGGAGATCGGCGCCGCCGTGTCCTGGGCCGAGCACCCGCTTTCGAAGCGACTCGTGCAGTCCGCCTGGGGCGCCGCCTTCTATCTATGGAAGACGCTCGTGCCGGTCGGCCTCTCGCCGCTCTACGAGCTCGAGGAGCACTTCGACCCGTGGGAACGCGGCTACGTGATCGCCGTGGTCGCCGTGATCGTGATCACGGCAGTGCTCGCGATCGTCCGCAAGCGATTCCCCGCCGGCCTCGCGGCGTGGATCATGTTTCTCATCATCGCCTCGCCCGTGCTCGGACTTTTCCAGAGCGGCGCGCAGAAGGCCGCCGATCGCTACACCTACCTCGCCTGCATGCCCTTCGCGGCCCTGGCCGGCGCAGGGATCGCCTTGCTCGTTTCGCGTCGCTCGCGGCGCGGCTCGCGGGATCCACTGCTCGTCGCGAGCGCCGTCGGATTCGCTGCCATCGTGGTCGCGCTTGGGCTGGCGGGATTCCGTCAGACCAAGGTCTGGAAGAATTCCGAATCGATCTCCCGGCAGATCATCAAGGTCGAGCCGAAGAGCTACATCGCCCACCACAACCTGGCGGTCGCGGTCGGAGAAACAGGGCGCGAAGCCGAGGCGATCGATCTCGAGAAGCGCTGCATCGAGCTCAGCCCCGGCAAGGGCAACATGGCGGCGCGCAATTACCTCGCGACCATGCAGATGCGCATGAGCGGGAAATCGCCGGAACAGCGCGAGCACTGGCTGGAAGAATCCTTCCAGACCCTGCTCGCCGCGTTCCACGTCGACCCCGAGGAACCCAACGTGCTCGGCCAGCTCGACCAGGCCCTGACCCGGCGCGGCGAGCGCGCGCGGCTGTACACGCTGTTCGAGGAAGAGATCGCCAAGGATCCGCGGCGCCTGGGACTGCGCTGCATCTACGCGCAACGCCTGCTGGCCGACCAGCGAGCCGCCGAGGCCGAGGCGCAGTACAAGGCGGCGCTGGCCGTCGATCCAGGCTACGTGCCGGCGATGCTCGGGCTCGGTCGCGTTCTCGTGAGCTCCAGACGCCTCGAGGAAGCCGAGCCGCTCCTCACCGGCGCGATGCGGCGCAATCCCTACAACCCCGAGGCCTTCGCCGAGCTCGGAGGGTTGCGCGCGGCCCAGGGTCGGATGGAGGACGCGGAGCTATTGTTCCAGCAGGCGCTCGCCTACGATCCCAACCACCTGCGCACCAACGAGCTGATCCGCCAATACGCGCAAGGCGTGCCGGGCTCGCGGCGTTAGATCGGAAGGAATCTCGCTAGGTCCGACCCAGGATCCTCAGGGGTCGAGAACCATTCTCAATCCCACGTCGAACGGTGGGTCTGATGGTTCTTGAAACGTTCGGGCAGAGACTCGGCACTCTTGCGCTTCGCGAGCCCACGATCCTCCTCGCAGGACATAGAAGTAGTCGCCTGTCAGCCGATCGAGCACGGAGTGTCCTCGAATCGGATCTGACACGCCAGGTTGGCAATCCTCGTACGTGTCACTGTCGTATCCGTCGGCACACCACTCGGCGGCGTTGCCCAACATGTCATAGAAGCCCCACGAATTCGGAAGCTTCTGGCGTACTGGGTGAATTGCCTTGTCCGAATTGCCAGCGAACCAGGCGATCGCATCCGTTTCACCGTACCGCGGCTCCTTGAGTCCTGCACGAGCGGCGTACTCCCACTCAGCCTCGGTCGGCAAACGAGCGCCGCACCTGTTCAGGAATGGCTGGAGTTGAT
>DATHET010000344.1:0-33732 GCA_035490315.1 Planctomycetota bacterium | reverse complement strand
GAAGCTGGTCGAGACCTGCCCGTCGCGGAACGTGCGCAGGTACAGCGGGAACAGCGCGAACTCGATGCGATCGAAGCTCAGGAAGTGCTCGAGCACGCCCCCGAACGGAAAGATGGCCCGCTTGGTGTACGGAGAGTCGTCCTCGACCCAGTAGGTCAAGGGCAGGGTCACCAGGCTCCAGGCCGGATGGCCCTGCTCGTCGATCCAGCGCTTGAAGCGCCACAGCGGCAGGAGCGTCGACAGGTATTCGTCGCGGCTCGAGCTGCGAGTTCCGAGCGGCACCAAGAAGCGCGCGCGCTTGTCGCCGTTCTCCGCGAGGGTCTCCTTGACGAAGGGCATCACGGCCCATTCGCGCAGGGGGCCCTCGGGCCGCGCCCGGCGCTGGCGCAGGATTCCGGCCAGCGCCTCGACCTCGCTGCCGCCGTCCGCGGTCGAGATGCGCGTCACGAGCGGCGCCAGCGCGATCTCCTGGTCGACGCTGACGCAAGCCGTGCTCGACGCGAAGGCGAGGGCGCACAGAAGCGCCAAGAAGCCGCGCAGGTTTCGACACAGCTTCGCGGCCGCTCGCGCGGAAAGAGACTGCGTGGCGATCACTGCCCGCGCGATTGTCGATCTCCACTCGGCCGATGCAAGGATTGCTTCTGCGGCTTGTCCCGCTCCGCGGCCCCTGGTAGCGTCATCCGCGGCCCGCGAATGCCCCCATGAAACCCGAGAATTCCAGCGCGAAGACGTACCTCAGCGGCGTGCAGCCCAGCGGCCTGCAGCACCTGGGCAATTACTTCGGCGCGATCCGCCAGCACATCCAACTCCCGCTCACCGAGCCCGCCGAGCATTTCTATTTCATCGCCGATTACCACGCGCTGACCTCCAGCCGCGACCCCGCCGAGCTGCGCGATCGGGTTCGCGAGACCGCGATCACCTACCTGGCCTTGGGGTTGGACGTCGAGCACGCCACCCTCTTCCGCCAAAGTGACGTGCCCGAGGTGACCGAGATCACCTGGCTGCTCGCTAGCACCGGCGGACTTGGGTTGCTCGAGCGCGCCGTGTCCTTCAAGGAAAAGGTCGAGCGTGGCATCAAGCCCAACATCGGGCTGTTCCTGTATCCCGTCCTGATGGCGGCCGACATCCTGGCCTACGACTCGAGCTTCGTGCCGGTCGGCGCCGACCAGGTGCAGCACATCGAGATCGCGCAGGACCTCGCTGCTTCGTTCAACGCGATCTACGGCGACGTGTTCAAGAAGCCGCAAGCCCTGCTGTCGAAGGAGAACTCTAAAGTTCCGGGCCTCGACGGGCAGAAAATGAGCAAGAGCTACGGCAATTCGCTGTGGATCTTCGAGAGCGGCAAGCCCCTGGCGAAAGCGATCGGTCGCATCGCGACGGATTCGCGAGCGCCCGAGGAAGCCAAGGATCCGGCCGGCGTGCTGCTGATCGATTTCCTGCGCCTGCTGCTCGAGCCCGCGGAATTCGCGGACTGGAGCGAGCGTGTGCGCCGCGGCGGGGTCGGAGCTCCGGGCTACGGCCATTTGAAGCAGCGCCTGATCCAGGCGATCGAGGAGCGCTTCGCACCCGCGCGCGCGCGCCGCGAAGCCCTGCTCGCCGATCCGGCCGAAGTCGATCGAATCCTCGAGCGCGGCGCGCGCAAGGCCCGCGCGCGAGCCGTCGCCACGCGCGACCGCGCTTTCCGAGCCTGCGGCTTGCGCTGAAAATCCCGAGAACGAAAGGAGACGTGCATGGAACGACGAACCCTCTGGACCAGCGCCGGCCTCGCGGCCTTGATCAGCGCCGCCGCGCTCCTGGGCTGCAAGTCCGAGCCCAGCGATCCCTCGGCCGATGCGCAGCCCGCTTCCGAAAAACCCGCGGCGCCCTGGACCACGGAATTCAACGAGAGCTCGATCCTGATCGCGGACGAAGTCAGCATCGAAGGTCCGCCCGGCTTGATCGACCACGTCGCCTACAAGCAGGTCACCGAGCAGAAATACGCGGCGAAAACCACGCCCGAGGGCTTCCTCCAGGAGGTCTCCGCCGGCGAAGGCAACATCGAGCCGATCCGCATCCACCTCGACAATCTGGCGATCAACGCCGTGCGACGCGGCCGCTGGCTGGAGCGCATCACCGACGGACCGGTGCGCATCACCGCCCGCGGCGATGCCTACTGGAAGAACCTGATCACCGGGCAGGAGCAGCGGGCCGCAACCATCGAACTCGTCGGCGCGCGCGCGAAGTGAGCTTTCGCTCGGAGGCCGTTGCAAAAGTCGCCTACTCGGCTTCGCGCGCTTCGGCGATACGTCGTCGCGCTAGGAACGTCGTGCTCAGCGGCCAGGAAGGCCGCCTCCGCCGCCGTTCCGTCGCGCTCCTCGTCTCGCCTTCCCGCGCTGTGCCTCGCTACGCCGCCTTTTTCAACGGGCTCCTAGGCGTTTTCCTCGTCATGAGCCTCTGCGCCTGCGGAGCGCCGACCGGAATCGACGCCTACGGCGATCGGGAACAGTCGCCGACCGCCCTCGGGGCCGAGCTGCTCTCCGACGCGAGCACGGCGCGCGCCGCGCTCGAGGCCGGAGATCCTGCGAAAGCGCGCGCGATCCTCGAGAGTCTGTGCGCCAAGGCGCCGCATGACCTCGGCCTGGCCGCGATGCTTCAGGAGAGCGAGCTTGTCGCCGGCGAAGATCCCTCGGCCCTGCGCGCGCGCTACCTGGCTCTCGCCCGCGAGCGCGACGACGCGGATTCGCTGGTCCTCGCCGCGCGCCTCGAAAGCACCGCCGCCGAGGCCCGATCGATGCTCGAGCGCGCCGCCGCCCGCGATCCCAAGAATGCCTGGCCGCGCTACGGCCTCGCCTTCGTCCAGGCGCGCGAGGGCTTGTGGGGGGAAGCCCAGGCCCACTTGAAGCAGGCCCTCGCGATCGATCCCGCCCATCTGCCGTCGCGGCGGCTCGAAGCGGCGCTGCTCGCGCGCGACGGGAAGTTCGAGGCGGCGCGCACGAGCTACTCCGCCTGGCTCGAAGCTTCGAAGACGGACCCGCGCGTCGATCCCTCGGCGCGGGTGGCGGCCGAGCTGGATCTCGCGCTGGTCGAGCTGGAGATGGGCGAGGCGAAGGCCGCGCGCGCGCGACTCGCGGCTCTGCCGGAAGCCTCGGACGCGACGGGTGTCGCCGGCCGGCGGCTGTGCCTGATCGCGGCGACCGAGCAGACGCTCGGCCATCCGGAACTCGCCTTCGACGCGGCGAAGCGCGCCGAGGCCGCCGATCCGCACGGCGCCCTGGCGATGGTGCAGCAGGCCCTGCTCAACGATCAGTGGCTCCACGATCCCGCGGCGGCTCGCGCGGCCTGGCAGCGGGTGCTCGGCGGAGCCCGCACCTCGGGCGACCTCAGCGACCTGATCCAGTCGATGCGGGCGCGTGTCGTGCTCGAGCGGCTCGACCAGCCCCCCGCGCCGCAGGGCAGACCCTAAATCATTGTGGAACAGTCGTTTGCGCCGGGAGGAGCCCGGCAGCTCGTCCGCGCGACAGCCCGGGGACGGCTAGGAAGAGCATAACTTGTTCGCCACCCGATAGTTAGGCCAATTCGTCCGCGCGCGGGCCTGAGGTTCGAAACGGCGGGCTCAGAGGCGTTCCCGAAGCCGCCGACGGTCACAAGTTCTTACTTGACCAAGGGATAGTGCCGTTCGATACTTCCCCGCGATCCCTCGTGGGCGGTGCAGAGGCCCCGGGCAGGATCTCCGAGCAAGAGGACGGCTCCATGGCGGCGCGCGAACCCCAAACCATCACCAAAAAGGAGCTCGTCAACCGCATCGCGGAGCGCTCCAAGCAGACCAAGGTGGTGGTCAAGGACATCGTCCAGCAGTTCCTCGACGAGATCGTCCAGGAGCTCTCCGCCGGCAACCGCCTGGAGTTCCGCGAGTTCGGCGTGTTCGAGGTCAAGGAGCGCGCCGCCCGCACCGCCCAGAATCCGCGCACCCTCGAGAAAGTCGAGGTCCCGGCCAAGAAGGTGGTCAAGTTCAAAGTCGGCCGCCTGATGCGCCAGAACGTGGGCGACGACGAGGACGAGGAACCCGCCCTGCCGCCGCCGACCTCCGCGCGGACTGCCCCGGCCGCCGTCCACCAGCCCGCCGCGCCCACCCCTCCGGCGCCGCCCAAGCCGCCGCCCTCGAACTCGCCCTTCTGAAGGGCGTTGCCGCGTCTGCGACCGCGGCGTTCGGCGCGTCGAGCTTGTCGTAATCGAGCCGGCTCCGTTACGACGCAATTCTGAAGGCGGCGTTCAGCGCGTCGAGCTCTTCTTGCCGGCGCGGGGAGCGACTTTCGGGCGGGCCTTGCCGCTCGAGCTTTCGACGGCCTTCGCGAGCGCCTGCTCGACGTCGGCGAGCAGGTCGGCGACGTGCTCGACTCCGACCGACAGGCGCACCAGTCCGTCGGCGAGGCCGGCGGCCTGGCGCGCTTCGGCCGGGATGCTCGCGTGGGTCATGCTCGGAGGCGTCTCGACCAGCGACTCCACGCCGCCCAGCGATTCGGCCAGGGTGAAAAGGCGCGTGCTCATCGCGAATCGGTTGCCGGCTTCGACCCCGCCGCGCAATTCGAAGGAGACCATGCCGCCGAAGCCGCTCATCTGGCGCTTGGCGAGTGAGTGCTGCGGGTGCGAGGCGAGACCCGGGTAGAAGACCTTGTCGACCGCGGAGTGCGACTCGAGGAAGCGCGCGATCGCGAGGGCGTTCTCGCCATGGCGATCCATGCGCAGAGCGAGGGTCTTCGTGCCGCGCAGCACGAGGAAGCAGTCCATCGGCCCCGGCGTGCCGCCCGCAGCATTCTGGAAGAAGGCCAGCTCGCCGCGCAGCGCGTCGTCGCGTCCGATCAGCGCGCCGCCGACCACGTCGGAGTGGCCGCCGAGGTACTTGGTCAAGGAGTGCAGCACGAGGTCGGCGCCCATCTCGAGCGGCTGTTGCAGATAAGGAGTCGCGAACGTGTTGTCGACGACCAGCAGAGCTCCGCGCGCGTGGGCCAGCTTCGCGCACTTCGCGATGTCGGAGATGCGCAGCAGGGGATTCGAAGGCGTTTCCAGGTAGACGTACTTCGTTTTCGCTTCGATCGCGCGCGCGACTTCCTCGCTGCGCGTCGTGTCGACCAGGGTGAAGCGCACGCCGTAGCGCTCGAAGATCTTCTTGAACAGCCGGTAGGTGCCGCCGTACAGGTCGTTGCCCGCGACGACGTGATCGCCGGGCAGCAGCCGATCGCAGAGGGCGTTGAGCGCGGCCAGGCCTGAGGAAAAGCACAGGCCCCAGGCGCCGGCTTCGAGCGCGGCCAGGTTTTCCTGGAGCGCCGTGCGCGTGGGATTCGTGGTGCGCGAATACTCGTAGCCCTGGCGCGGCGTGGCCGGCGCATCCTGCTTGTAGGTGCTGGTGAAGTACACCGGCGTCATCACCGCGCCGTTCTGCGGATCGGGCTCCTGACCGGCGTGGATGGCGAGGGTTTCGAAGCGGTCCGGTCGTTGCGGCGTGGTCGACATGGTGGACGAGTGTAGCGGTCCGCCGGGCGCCGCCGCAGGAACCCGCGCGGGCGGGCAGTATGATCGCGAGTTCGCCGCACTCGACGCATGGCCCAAGAGACCTCCCAAGTTCGTTCGCCGCCGGTCTGGCCCGCGGTGCTGGCGGCCCTGGCGATCGCGATCGTCGGCGCTGCGAGCGTCTCGATGGCGCGCTCGATGGGCTACGACGAATCGATGCACGCCGAGCTGCCGGCGGCGCGCATGGTGATCGCGGTGCAGCTGGGGGAGTGGAAGGCCGCGAGCGACGCGCTGCTCGGCTGCCAGCAGTATCCCTTCGTGGTTCCGATCGCGCTCGCGCTGGTGCAGGCCCTCACCGGCGTGTCGGAGCTGGCTTGCCGCATGAGCGGCCGCGTTTTCTGGGCGGTTGCGCTGTTCGCGATTTTCCTCGTTGCGCGCGAAGTCGCCAAGGCGGTTGCGCGGGATCGCGCGAAGTCGGATGCGCAAGCGGATTCGCGCGCGAGCTGGGTGCCGTGGATCGCGATGGGGCTTGCGGCGCTGAGCCCTGCCGCGCTGGATTTTTCCGGGACGCTGTTCCTCGAAGTGCCGTTCATCGCCGTGGCGATGTTCGCGGTCTATGCGTGGCTTCGACGGCGGCGGATCGGAAGCGCCGGCCATGGCCGGCAGGACGTCGTCGCGGGAGCGATGCTCGCGCTTGCCTTGTACACCAAATTCAACTACGGGCTGCTGCTCGCGGCGGGTTGCGCGTTGGACCTCGGGATCGAGGGTATTCACGCGTTGCGCGTCAAGGCACTGCGAGCCTGGCTCGAAAGTGCCGCGCTGATTGCGCTCGTGCCGCTGATCGCAAGCCTGTGGTGGTTCGTGCTGCCGTTGCCCGGGAATCTCGCCCTCGGCGCAGAGCACCGCAGCGCCTTCATGGGGTTCCTCGCTGGCAACCAGCACATGCTGACCGCGCCTTTCCAGCAGCGGCTCTTCGATTGGGGCGCGGGGATTTTCGCTTCGCCGCGCATGCTGCTGCTGTCGGCCCTGGCGGCTTTGTTCGCACTGCGCTTCGTGCGCGTTCGCGAGCTGCGCACGCTGGTGGTGATCGGCCTGGTGTGCACGATTCCAGTCGCAATGCACCCTTATCACATGGATCGGTTGCTCCTGCCGAGCGCTCCTTACCTGTGGATTTTCGCCGCGGTCGGCCTCGCGGCTTTGCTGCCGCGCGGATTGGGAGCTCGCGCCGTCTGGCTCGGTGCGCTGCTCGCCCTGTGCTTGATCCGGAGGGACATCGACAGCCTGCGCTTGATGGATTGGGGATCGCCTTCGTCGAGCACGGCGCCCGAGATCGCGGAGTATCGCCGCAAGGCTTTGGCCGAGAAGATCTCGCTCACGCCGGCGCGCAAGCTGCAGACCAACGGTCTCGAGCGTTCCGAGAGCGACGCGGCTCTGGACCTGATCGCAGCCGAAGCCGGCGGCGAGCTGCGCATCGGCTGGCTCGCGGCGATCGAAAAACTTCCGCCGGGCGCGTTGCAGGTCGGACTGCTCGCGCGCGGCGGTCCCAAGCAGCGCTTCCTCCACGACGTGACGGGCTCGATGATCTTCGGCGTCGAGCCGGTCGATCCCGTGTGGGACAAGGCTCGCTTGCAGGCAGCGACGAAGGAATTCGACGTCATCTTCACGACCGACCCGCCCCAGGCTTTCGGTTCGGGCAACAAGTGGGCTTTCCTCGGCGATTACTGCAAGGTCCTGACCAGCGAGCTTGGGTTCAGGCAAAAGGACTTCGGCCAGATCGTGCTCCATCCGCCGCTCGGCAAGGACAAGGACGTGCGACTGATCGCGCTGCGAGCTTCACCGTGAAGCTCGAGGACTTTGCCGCCGACGCGCTCGACTATGTCGAGATCCGCGCGCTCTTCGAGCGACTCGCCGCGAGCTCGCTGGGGCGCGCGGCCCTGCGTCGCCTCACGCCGCGCGAAGACGAGGACGCGATCGCGGCCCACGAGCGCGCGCGCTCGATGCTCGAGCTGGTGCGCGAGGATCGCGCGCCGGGACTCGCCGGTCTGTGCGACCTCGAGCCCGCCTTCGCCGCCGCGCGCAAGTTCTCACGGCCGCTGGAGAAGGAAGAATTCTCGTCGCTGGTCGGTTTCCTCGAGGCCTGCACGCGCCTCGCGACCTGGTTTTCCGGTCAAAGGGCGAGCGCGCCCTCGCTCGCGGCGCTCGGCGCGGGCTTTCCCGACCTCGGCGCGCTGGAGCAGCAGGTCAAGACGGCGGTCGACGAGAAGGGCGAGGTGCGGCCCGATGCATCGCAGAAGCTGGCGCGCCTGTCGCGCGAGCAGCGCGAGCTGTCGGAGAAGCTGGACACCAGCCTGCGGCGCCTGATCGGCAGCCCGGCCCTGCGCACGCATCTTTCGGACACCAGTGTGCACCTGCGCAGCGGCAGGCGCGTGCTCGCGGTCAAGGCCAAGTCCGCGGGCCGCGTGCCCGGTCTCTTGATCGATCGCTCGTCGACCGGCGAGACCGCGTTCATCGAGCCCCGCGAGTGCACCGAGTCGGGCCAGCGACTGGCGGCGGTGGAGATCGATCTGCGCCGCGAAGAACAGCGCATCCTGCTCGAGCTGACGCGCGAGCTGTTTGCCCAGGAAGAGCGCTTGAAGCTCGCTGCCCAGCGCCTTGCCGAGCTCGAGCTGTCGTGGATCAGCGCCCTCTACTGCCGCGAGTACCAGGCGCGCTCGCCGGAAGTCTCGCGCTCGCGCGACGGGGCGCGAGCGACGCTCGTGTTGCGCGGCGCGCGCCATCCGCTGCTCGCCGAGCAGGTGCGCGTGAAGCAACTCGACAGCGTCGTGCCGATCGACGTGCGCCTGGGCGCGGAGTTCGACCTGCTCGTGATCACCGGGCCGAACACCGGCGGGAAGACGCTCGCGTTGAAGACAGTCGGCGCCGCGGCTCTGCTCGCGCGCCTGGGTCTGCCTTTTCCCTGCGACGAATCCTCGCGCGTGCCGCTCTACGCCGGGATCTGCGCGGACATCGGCGACGAGCAGGAGATCAGCCAGAGCCTCTCGACTTTTTCCTCGCACCTCTCGCGCATCCGCGCCGGCCTGGCGCGCGCCACGCCGCACACGCTCTTATTGCTCGACGAGCTCGGCGGCGGAACGGATCCCGACGAAGGCGCAGCCCTGTCCGACGCGATCCTCGAGTTCCTGCTCGAGCGCCACGTGCCGAGCATCGCGACCACGCACCTGTCCAAGCTCAAGGAATTCGCTTTCCGCAATGCGCGCGCGGAAAACGCGAGCGTCGCTTTCGATGCAGCGACCTTGAAGCCGCTGTACCGCCTCTTGATCGGCACGCCCGGCGAGTCCTGCGCGCTGTTGATCGCCCGCAGGCTCGGCCTCGATCCGAAGATCTGTCAGAACGCGACCGAGCGCCTGGTGCGCCGCGACCGCGACGTGCGCGAGCTGATGGACAAGATGCGCGGCGCGCGCGAGCAGGCGGAGCGGGCGCGCAGCGACGTCGAGGATCGTCTGCGCGCGGTGGAAGCCCAGGGTCGCCAGTTGGTGGAGGAGCGCGGCGCCGTGGCGCGCAAGAGCGAACTGCTCGCGGGGGAAGCCCAGCTCGACCTCGAGGAGCGGGTGCGCGAGGCGCGGCGTGCCTTGTCGAGCGCGATGGCCCTGCTGCCGCAGCTCTCGGCGAATCAGGCCAGCGCGATGCGCGAGATTCTCGAGCGAGTCGAGAGCGAGCTCTCCGGCGCCTCGTTGACCGAGCGCAGGCAGGCCTTCCTCGATTCGCTGGAGAAGAATCGCTACGTCTACGTGCCGCGGCTCAAGAAGCGCGTGGTCATCGCGAAGGTCGATCGCAACAAGCGCGAGCTCTCCGTGCGCCTCGGCTCACTGACGGTGCAGGTCTCCTTCGACGAAGTGACATCGAGCGAAGCGCCCTGACTCGGTCAATACGGCGCCAGGCTCGATCCCGACCTGGGGAATCGAGCCTGGCGACGATTCGACAGCGTGTCAGATTCAGGGAATCTGGTACTGGATCGCGCTGGTCAGGGTCGTGTTGTTCGGCGGCGCGAAGCCGGGGTCGCGACCCCAGAACTGGCAGCAGACCACGGTTCCCGACACGCTCAGCGCGGGAGACGGCAAACCGCCGAGAGCTCCCTGCGCGAAGGCGTTCATGTCGATCGTGTACACGCCCGTGCAATCGTTGGCCGGCGCCGGCGTTCCGCCCGAGGCCACGGGTGTCGAGCGCTTGATCGGTGCCGCGACGCACAGCGTGCCACCCGTGAACGGATTGGCTGCACTGCCCGTCACGCTGTAGAGCAGGAGACCGGGCTTGTTGTTGCGCACGTTGGAGCCGATGACCGTGAAACCCGACGCGGCGACGGCGCTCGGCGTTCCAGCCGTGGCGATCGCCGGCGTGCAGCCCAGTGCATTCACCTTCGCCGTGCAGTACGCGTTCGGATTGGTCGTGCCGAGCAGGATCTGGCCGCGGATCTCGCCGCCGCCGAAGTTGCCCGTGTGGATGTTGAAATACGACAGTCCGGCGAGGATCGAGGCCTCGTCAGGCTCGGCGTAGGGGATCACGCCGGACTTGGTGGCTCCGAGCGGCAGGTTGAACTTGATGCCCGCGGGAACTCCCGGCCCCGCGAACCCGTGGATGTGCGCCGCGTTCTCGGCCGAGGTCAGCGTGTCGTAGGTCACGCGATACGTCAGGCTGTTCGCCGCGGTGTCGATGCTGATGTAGCCCGTGCCCTGGCCGCTCGAGGGCGTCGGCGGAGTCTCCTGCAAGCCGTCGAGCTTGGAGATCATGAACGCCGGGGCCGTGTCGCGCACGATCTGGCCGCGGATTTCCCCGCCGCCGAAGTTGCCGGTGTGGATATTGAGGTAGGTCAGGCCGGCGATGATGCTGGCTTCATCGGGCTCGGTGAAAATCCACACGGCGTTCTTCGTGCTGCCGAGCGGCAGGCCGAACTTGATTCCCCCGGGAACGCCGGGGCCCGCGAAGCCGTGGATGTGCGCCGCGTTTTCCGCCGAGCTCAAGCCCGTGTAGGTCATGCGCAGAGACAGAGTGTTCGCCGCGCGGTCCATCTCGAGATAAGCCGTGCCTGTCGCGGTCGTGGCCACGGGCGGAGTTTCCTGCGCGCCGTTCAGGTCCGCCTTGAAAAAGAGCTTCTGCGCCTGAGCTGCACCTGAAAGCCCCGTCATCAGCAGGGCGATCGATGCAGCGGGAATCGCAAGGCGGATGACGCTCCGCAGTGCCGTGTGGATCGGTGTCAGCAACATATGAGGATCTCCTGATTTGGAAGAGCGACTGCCTGATCGCTCTCGACTCTAGCGCACTTCCCAAGACCGGCAAGCGCGTGTGAAGTGACGTGGGACAGAGACTCTCCAGGCGTTGTTCCATGATTCGAGCAAGACTCTGTAAGTTCGGGGTTGCGAGTTCACGGATCGATACCGAGTTCCATGGGCAGCTCGAACGACGCGACGATCCGATCGGCGCGGACACTGACTTGAAGAGATCGCGCGTTAGAATTTCCTCGCGATGATTCTGTCCCTCGCGATCGGCTTGGCCCTGCAGGGTGGGATCGAAGGCTCGGTGTGCGCGCGCGACGGATCTCCGGTCGCCGGCGCGCGCGTGATTCTCGGCGAGCTCGGTCACGCGACGCTGTTCTACAACGCGCCGGACGAGATGTTCGTCGGGACACCGGGCTTGTCCGAGAACGAAACAAAGCGCTTTTCCGCGCTGATTTTCAGCGACGAACAGGGTCGCTTCAGCGCCGAAGGCCTCGAGGCCGGCGAGTACTCGCTGATCGCCGCCGATCCCGCGCGCGGGATTGCCTATGCGACGCTCGTGTTGCGCAAGGATGCGCCGCTCGCCGCGCGCCTCGTGCTGCAGCCTCCGGCTTTCGTGGTCGGATCGGTCGAAGGTCAGGCCTTCGATCCGCAACTCAACGTGCTGGAGCTCAAGCCGCGCGAGGTGACCGCGAACATCTCCATGATCCCGAGGCTCTTGCAACAACCGGGATCGTGGTCCTTCCGCTCGGTCGCCCTGCCGGCGACTCGCGGATGGAGGCTGGTCGGCACGCAGGTGGTGCTCGAGCAGGATTTTCGCGCGACGCTGTTCAGCGTTCCGGTCGATGCGCCGCCGGGAGAAGAGACCAGGCTCGCGGTCGACCTCGGCGGAGGCGGCGAAGTCCGCGGCCGCGTGCTCGATGCGAGGGGCGCCGCGGCTCGATTCGTGTCCGTCGTCGCGATGTCGAGCTCGAGCCCGAGCTTCGAGATCGGCGCCTTGACCGACGCGGATGGTCGCTATCGAATCCGCGGCCTGAGCGATGGAAACTGGCGACTCGACGGCCTGCGCTTCGGGATGCGCGACGTGCCGGGCTGCGGCAACGGGCCGCAGGAGCTGTTCGGCTCGCAGACGTTTCGCGTGACCGGTCAGGCCGCGGGCGAGATCGATCTGCGCATGAGCGCGAGCCGCGCGCCGCCCGCGATCGGCGAGCTCGCGCCGGATTTCACGGTCGCGACGATCGACGGCGCGGAGCTGAAGCTGTCGAGCCTGCGCGGCCGGGTCGTGCTGCTCGACTTCTGGGCCACCTGGTGCGGCATGTGCCGAGCCGAGTTTCCAAGACTCCTCGACACCTATGAAAGTCATTCGCCTTCGGCGCGGTTCGAGATCGTCGGCATCAGCCTCGACGAGGACGTCGGCCTGGTGCGCCGCTTCATCGCGAGCCGCGGGCTGCGCTGGCCGCAGACGGCGCTCGGACTCCCGGCGAAGAATCCGCTGACCCAGCTCTACAACGTCAATTCGACGCCCTCGACGGTCCTGATCGGAGCCGACGGCAAGGTCGTCGCGCTCAATCTGACCGGCGATCCGCTGCGCAAGAAGCTCGACGAACTCCTGGCCACGAAGTGAGCGTGATGCGATGCGAATGAACCTGTTGCTCGCCGGCCTGATGCTCGCCACCGTTTCGACCGCGCTTGCCTTACAGGAAGGTGGGAAGGCTCCGAAGCCCGCGCAGACCAAGGTGCTCGTGCTCGAGACGCCGAAGCCCGTGCCCGACGGGCGCATTGCCAAGCTCGAGCATCTCGAGACGTACAGCTGCGCGCAATGCCACACCGAAGTGGCGGACGAGTGGGCCGCGACGACCCACGGTCTCGCCTGGGTCGATCCGATCTACCGCGAGGAGATCGGGGGGAAGGCGCGGCCCGAGGCGTGTCACGGCTGCCACATTCCCAAGCCGCTGCACCTGGGACAGCTCGGCGCGAAGCCCGAAGCGCGGGCGGACACGAAGGAAGATCCGTGGGAGCACGGAGTTTCCTGCGAGACCTGCCACCTCGGGCCCGAGGGCAAGATCCTCGGTCCCTGGGGACACGCGACCAGCGCGCACGCCTCGCAGCGCGCGGATTCGATGGTCGACGCGGGCAGCACGGCCCTGTGTCTTTCCTGCCACCGGATCAACATCGGGCCGGTGATCGGCGTGGCGAAGGACTTCGAGAGCTCGAACCAGGCCGCGCGCGGTCGCTCCTGCGTCGGCTGTCACTGGGCGAGCGTCGAGCGTTCCTGGGCCAATGCGCCGGCCGGGAACTCGACCGCGGTGGCGGCGGGCAGCGAAGCGCCGCCGCAGAAGGGCCGCAGCCACGCGACTCAGACGCCGCGCGATCCGGCGTTCCTGCGCCAGGCCTTCGAAGTCTCGTTGAAGATCGAAGCCGGCAAGAGCGTGGTCACGATCCGCAACGCGATCGCTCACCGCGTGCCGGGTCTGATCGGCCGCAGCCTCGAGTTCACCGCGAGCGTCCTGGATGCGAACGGGAAAGTCGTCGCGGAGAAGAAGCAGGTCTTCGACGCGCGCGCCCATCTGCCCGTCGATCAATCCGTCGACCTGGTCCTCGATGGCGTGGGCGCGCAGGTCCGCCTGGTCGGGATGCACCACGATCCCAGGCTCGAGAAACCGGTCCAGTTCCTCGACGAAGTCCTCGCGCCGGCGGGGAAATAGAGTCTCTCGAGCGCTTCCTTCCACGATCGACCAGGGATGTTCCACGGAAGTTCAGGCCGCCGCTGTGCCCTGCTCGTGCTCGCAACCGGCCTGTGCGCCTGTCGCGGGCCGCGGCAGGAATCCGACGCGGCTCCGATCGCCGTGAAATCGGCGGATGCGTCGAGCCTCGAGGCTGCGGCGACCAGCGCAGCGGATCCCGCCGCGGAATCGGCTGCTCCTGCGACATCTCCAGTTGCGCCAGGCGCTGCGAAATCGAGCTCGCTCGTCCATGGCTACACCTCGGTCCGCTACCGCGGTCGCACCACGGATGGACAGGACGACCACGATCTCGACCTGCTGCTCGGACTGGATTTCGGCGACGCGAAAAAAGATCGGATCACGGCCCACCTGCTCGCGCGCGGCGGCGTCGATCTCGATGGAGCGACGTCTTCCGATCCCTTCTTCAGTCTCGACGACACCATCGACCACAGCTTGACGGCGCGGCTCTACCACGCCTGGGCCGACTACCAGCCGGAGTCGCCCAAGCCCGGCCATCTCGAGCGACTGCGGATCGGCCGCCAGATCGATTACCTGACGCCCGAGCTCGCGTGGTTCGACGGAGCGAGCGCGCAGACGCGCGCGGCGGGGAAGCACAAGCTGCAGATCGGCCTGTATGGGGGCGTCCCGGTCCATTTCTTCGAGTCTTCTTCGAGCGGTGACTCGATCCTCGGCGCGTTCGCCGAGGACCATCCGTGGAAGAACGGCCGCCTGCGCGCGGACTGGATGCACCTCGAGGACGAGACGCGCCTGGCGAAGCACGAGAACGACCTCTTCTCCTTGGGACTGTGGCAGCAGTTGAGTCCGGCTTTGCGGGTCGAAGGCAAGTACACGCACCTCGAGGAGCGACCCCGCGATGCGCGACTGCAGGCCACCTGGTACGACCCGCGCCACGAGTGGACGGTCTTCGTCTCCTACTTCGAGCTGCTGCGCACCCAGCACAGCCTGGCGCTCGACGTCGACCCGTTCTTCGCGACGCTGCTCGAGCAGTTTCCCTACCGCCAGGGGCGACTCCTGGTCTCGAAGGCCCTCGGCGATTCGCTCCTGCTGCAGGGCGGCGCGGATGTGCGGCGTGTATCCGACGATTCCGACATCGGCCAGTTCAACCGCGACTTCGAGCGCAGCTTCGTGACGGCCACGATCGGCGAGCCGCTGCCGCTGCAGCTCTCCTTGAGCTTGACCGGCGAGGTCTGGAACAGCCCGGACACACAGATCGAGACCTGGGGCGCCGACCTCTCGCGGCCTTTCGGCTCTGGCGTCGACGCTTCGATCGGCAGCTACTATTCGCTCTTCAAGTACGATCTCTTCTCGATCGAGGAGCGAGACGACGTGCGCACCTACTACCTCGCCTTGCGCTGGAAGGAGTCGAGCGCCAGCGCCTTCGATCTCCGCTACGAATTCGAGGACAGCGAGTTCGGCGATTTCCAGACACTTCGATTGGGGGCGCGATGGAGCTTCTGAGACCGAAATCGAAGTGGCCGGGGCGATTGCTGGCCTTGACCATGACCATCGCGGGCGCGGGTTGCGTGCTCCTCGATCGACTTGGGGTGCCGGGTGGGACGCGCTACGCCTTCAGCCACCAGGTGCACGTGTCCCAGGAAGGACTGGACTGCGTGAGCTGCCACGAGAGCGCCGACGTGTCCGACGATCCCGGCATGCCCTCGCTCGACACCTGCTCGGCCTGCCACGAGACGATCGACGCGGCCAAGCCGCCGGAAAGGCGTGTCGCGTCGCTGTTCGAAGCGGGCCGCTTCAAGGCTGCGCACGAGAGCAAGCTCGACGAAGAGCAGGTCTTCTCGCACAAGAGGCACGTCACGGCGAAGCAGGACTGCAAGGCTTGCCACGCGGGGATCGAGTCCAACCAGGCCATCGGCCCCGAGATCGCCGTGACGATGGAGCGCTGTGTCGACTGCCACGCGCAGCGCCAGGTGGCCAACGCCTGCGCGACCTGCCACACGCAGATCCGCGACGACCAGGCGCCGGCGAGCCACCAGCGGAACTGGAAGCAGATGCACGGACAGGTGGTGCGCGCGCACTCGGAGATGACCGGCGACAACTGCGCCCTCTGCCACAAGGAATCGCTGTGCATCACCTGCCATCGCGACGAGCCGCCGCGGAGCCACAACAATTTCTTCCGCATGCGCGGGCACGGCGTGGCCGCGATGATGGATCGCCAGAGCTGCGCCACGTGTCACGAGCCCGATTCCTGCGAGACCTGTCACGCGGAAGTCCTGCCGATGAGCCACCGCGGCTTGTGGGGCGCGCCGAAGGACACGCACTGCTTGACCTGCCACTTCCCGCTGCCGTCAGAGGGCTGCATCGTCTGCCACAAGGACACGCCGAGTCATTTGCAGGCGACGCCCCTGCCGCTCAACCCGATCCCGCCGATTCCGGTGCACAACCCGGCGATGAATTGCCGCCAGTGCCACGGTCTCAGCGCTCCGCTGCCCCATGTGGACAAGGGGGACGAATGCACGCTGTGTCACCTGTGAGCGCGAAGTCGCTGCTCCTCGCCGTCGCGTGCATCCTCGCGCTGCTCGCGAGTTGCAGCGGAGGCGGCGGGGGAGGAGCGAGCGTGGCTCCGCCGCCCGCGCTCACCACGACCGATCTCGATGCGGACGAGGATCCTCCCGGAGTCGAGGTCGTGGTCACGGGCCTCACGGGCGCGAGCGGCAGCGACGGATCCTTCCAGACCGGCGATCGCATCTCCGTGCACTTCACGCTGAAGCAGAAATCCGGCGCGCCCTGGGGCGTGGCGGAGATGGATCTGGCGCGCGCCCTCGTGTCCGGGCCCACGTTCAATTACCAGCGTGTGATCGCGGAGCAGAGCGACCTGAAGGCGCGCGCCGTCCACCACGGCGGCGGGAATTACAGCTACACCTTCGACGATCCGCTCCCGGCGCGCTATCTGCGGCCGTTCAACGATTCACCGAGCTTCGGCGCCAGCGACGGAGAGCTCGCGGGCCAGCCGCTGCTCGCCGGGACCTACACGGTCGGCCTTTCGTTCGTGTGGAAATACACGGTCGCCTCCGAGCCTTTCCTCGACGTCGGCGAGACTGCGGCGGATTTCCGCTTCGCCGGAGCGACTGCGCTCACGCCGCGCCAGGTGACGACGCTTGCCAACTGCAACCAATGCCACGCCCGGCTCGAGGCCCACGACGGCACGCGCAGGAACGTGACCTTGTGCCTGATGTGCCACACGACGGGCGCCGAGGATCGCAACGATCCCAACGTCGCGGGCGGCACGCCGGGCGTCACGATCAACTCGCGCGTCATGTTCCACAAGCTGCACAACGCGCGACACCTGCCTTCGGTGCTCGGTGTCGGCACGAAGGTCGACGGCTCGCGCGATTACACGCAGACGCCCCGGCCCTACGTCCTGGTGGACGAGCACCTGGTCGCGAAGGATTTTTCCAGCGTCGGCTTCCCCGTGTGGCCCAACCGCACGGTCCCCATGCCGCGCGATTTCGAGTACAGCCAGCTCGGGCCCGCGCAGCGCGCGCAGGAAGACGAGATGCTGCGCGGGATCACGAAGTGCCTGGTCTGCCACGGAGATCCCGATGGCGCGGGTCCCCTGCAAGCTCCGGCGCAAGGCGACCTGGTCAATGTCCAACCCAGCCGCGCGGCCTGCGGTGCCTGCCACGACGACGTCGACTGGACGCGCTTCTACGTGTCGAACGGCGCGAGCATGGATCCGGTGCAGACCGTCGACGATTCGTTGTGCAACACCTGCCACGAGCGCACCAACGGCACTTACGCGGTGATCGACACGCACACGCACCCGTTGCTCGAGAAGACCACGGGCCAGTTCTTCGCGAACGACATCCACTTCGATCTGCGGTCAGTGAGCGAGGCGGGCACCGCCAACCAGGACGGCCGCTTCGATCCCGGCGAGAAGATCGCGCTGAGCTTCGCGGTCACCGACGACACGGGCGCGGACGTGGATGCATCGACGTTGAAGTCGATCACCGCCGTTCTCTCCGGCCCGACGCGCAACTCGAACCTCGTCTTGCAGACCGAGATCCCGACACAGCTTCTCGGATTCAGCCAGCCCTTCACGATCAATCTGCCGGAGCTGCGCCAGCTCGAGCTGCTCGGCCATTCCAGCGCCGCGAACGGCGACGTGTTCGCGACGGCCTTCGCGCCGCACCTGCTTTCGGCCCAGACGAAAGTGCTCGTGCGCCAGGGCACGGCGGGAGGATCGTCGAGCCTGGTCGCCGCGACGGCTGCGCCGGCGAACTTCGTCGACGTCGCGAACGCGAGCGGATTCGACCGCGGGGATTTCCTGGTGATCGACGACGGCGTCGCGGGTTTCGAGGAGTACGCGCAGATCCAATTCGTCGACGGCTCGCGGCTGTGGTTCTCCTCGCCGCAGACGCCGAGCTTCGCGCCGGGGCTCGCGCGAGTTCACGCAGCCGGCGCGCAGGTGCTCGAGGTCAGCCTGCAGCAGAAGACGCAGAACCAGGCCTATGCCCTGGTGCCCGCGACGGGAACGATCACCGAATTGCAGGAGTTCGGGGCCGGCGCGGCGGTGCTCGCTTCGTACTGGACGGATTTCGTCGTGCCGCAGACGTATCCCTTGTCCGCCAACGACTCGCCGGATCTCGATGAGACGTTCGGCGAGTGGACAGGCAAGTCGCTGGTCGACGGCACCTACCGCATCAGCCTCTGGGGCAATTTCGAGAAGCAGTACTTCCCTCCCGGACAGCCGATCAACTACCTGCTCGTCTCGCCCGCGGCGAGCCAGGACCTGCTCGTCGGATCGGCCGCCGCGATCGAGCCCTACGACCTGATCAGCTCGAAGGACAACTGCTACGCCTGCCACCAGGACTTCTGGTTCCACGACGGAACCGTCCGCGGCTTCGATGCCTGCATCGCCTGCCACGGCAACGCGGGAGCGGAGGACCGACCGCGCTACGTCGCGGCCAACGCGCCGGCCACGCCGGGCGTGACCGTGAATTTCAGGACCATGGTGCACAAGATCCACCGCGGGTCGCAGCTCCAGAGTCCGTTCAGCGTGATCGGTTCCGGCCCCGCGCCTTACCCCGACAATTTCACCGCGAACAGCTACGCGAAGATCCTTTTCCCGGCGATGCCGGGCGCGACGCAGAACTGCGAGAAGTGCCACGGCATCGGGAACACGGCCTGGATCATCCCCGCCGATCGCAACCACCCGACGCAGCAGACTCAGCCGGTCCAGGCCTGGAAGGCCGCCTGCGGCACCTGCCACGATTCCGCCCAGGCTCTCGGACACATCGGCCTGCAGACGACACCCGCGGGGCTCGAAGTCTGCGGCGTCTGCCACGACCCTGGCCGCGCCAACGAAGTCGAGCTCTCCCACAAGGTCCGCTGAGCGCTCGAGGCTGCAAGCACAGCCATGCGGAGCAGCGCCGTCGCTATGCTCCTGCCTCGATGAAGCGACGAGCGTCCCGCTGTTCCTCGCGCGGCTTCGCGCAGTCCCTGCCTTGAGCCGGCTCACCTGGCGCACGGCGGGGGAGTCGCACGGCCGCGGGCTGGTCGCGATCCTCGAGGGCTTCCCGGCGGGCTTCGAGCTCGACCTCGCGCGCATCGACCGCGATCTCGCGCGGCGCCAGGGCGGGTACGGCCGCGGCGGCAGGATGAAAATCGAGCGCGACCACGCGGAGCTGATCTCCGGGCTGCGCGCGGGGCGCACGCTCGGCTCGCCGATCGCGATCCTGATCGAGAACAAGGACCAGACCATCGAGCGCCTGCCGGTGCCGACCAACCCCCGGCCCGGGCATGCCGACCTCGCGGGTTGCCAGAAGCTCGGCGCGCGCGATCCGCGCGCGGTGCTCGAGCGCGCCAGCGCCCGCGAGACCGCCGCGAGAGTCGCCCTGGCCGCGATCGCGCGGCAATTGATCGAGGCCTTCGGCGTCGAGGTCTTCGCCCACGTCGTCGAACTCGGCGGTCGCGCGACTTCGGCCGACGCCTGGAGCGAGGCTCGAGACCGCCGAGTCGAGCTGCGCGAAGCCAGTGAGTTCTTCAGCCTCGATCCCGCGATCGAGCCGGCCTGGCGCAAGCTCGTCGACGAAGCTCGGGAAGCAGGAGATTCGCTCGGCGGAGTCTTCGAGGTGCGCGCCCGCGGCGTGATCCCCGGCCTGGGCAGCTACAACTCCGGCGCCGAACGTCTGACCGCGCGCCTGGGCGCGGCCCTTTTCTCGATCCCCGCGATCAAGGGTGTCGAGTTCGGCCTCGGCTTCGAATCGGCGCGCCGTCCGGGCTCCCAGGTGCACGACGCGATCGTTCCCGCCAGCCCGGGCGCCACGTTCGGCCGCTTCGCCCGCTCGAGCAACCGCGCCGGCGGCCTCGAAGGCGGCATGACCACCGGCGAGGACCTGGTCGTCCGCGCCGCCATGAAGCCGATCCCGACCCTGCGCATGGGCATGGACACGGTCGACTTCGAGACCGGCGCGCCGACCCGCGCGACCTACCAGCGCTCGGACGTCACGTCGGTGCCCGCGGCCAGCGTGGTGGGGGAGGCGATGGTCGCCCTCGAGCTGGCCGACGCTTTCCTCGCCAAGTTCGCCGGCGACACACTTGGCGAGTTGCGCGATGCCTACCAGGCCTACCAGAAACGCCTGACTGAGCTATGAACCTGCCCGCGCCAGGCCTTCGGGACGGATTTTGCCGGACAAAGCTTGACCTGGGCGTCGCGCTCCGTATCTTCTCACCCTCCCTATGTCGCCAGGGGTGAAGCGAGGTCCCGCGCGGACTTTTTTCACCCCACGGCCTTGGGCCGCGACGGCGGGCATCCTCGCCAGCGTGGCTCAACGGTAGAGCACCGGTTTTGTAAACCGGCGGTTGCGGGTTCGATTCCCGCCGCTGGCTCCACCGTCTGCAGGATCAGCGCGCTCAACCGCGCTCCGCTCTATTCAACAAGTGATCACCGGCCCGCTCGAAGCACTCCGCACACCGCGGCGTGCCCCGATGGACCGACGCTCCCTGGCAACGAGACCCTTCCGGATGACACGGGAGCAATGGCATGGACTTCGTGCCCAGCGCTTTTTCGAAGCGCGGGGCGCGGATCGTACCGCTGCGCTAACACCGGGCACCCGAGAGCAAGGGGAGATACTCAAGCGGCCAACGAGGTCAGACTGTAAATCTGATGGCACAGCCTTCGGCGGTTCGAATCCGCCTCTCCCCACCACCAAAAGCCAGCTCGCGACGACGTCGCGGGCTCGCGGCTCGACGCGCTCACGCGCAGATCGATCCAAGTGCGCGCCACGGCGCGCGGCAACATGCGCGCCTCTGCGCGCGGGTGGGGCGGGGCGGCTCGACAGCGAGCTGCGTCAACCCTTGCTACGGTCCCGAGCCTGTGGAGCCATCGGCATTCCTGCCGGGCTTCGCGGTGCGCATGCGCCGCTCGCCCTCACCTGCCGATCTTGCGGGCGTAGTTCAATGGTAGAACTTCAGCCTTCCAAGCTGATAGCGTGGGTTCGATTCCCATCGCCCGCTCCAACCCTGCTGCCGCGGCGCGCCCGCCCAGCGCCGCTCCCGTGCCCAGCTCGTGCGCGAACCACGCGCACCCCACCCGAAGACTCGGGCCCGGGGAAAAGCAGGGCTGATTCCGGAACGCCTGCCCCGAGCAGGCCGGCGATCCGCGGCCCTTGTGCCCCGAGCACGAGGATCGCGTCGCTGCTGTAGCTCAGTGGTAGAGCACTCCCTTGGTAAGGGAGAGGCCAAGGGTTCAATCCCCTTCAGCAGCTCCACCCCTCACCGTCTCCCTCAACTTCTCAAACCTCTCAACGTTCAACGGACCCGCTCCAGGGTCCGACATCCCTCCCCAGGTTCGAAGCGGTCACCATCCGTCCAGTCACCGGAGAACAGTCATGGCAAAGGAAATCTTTCAGCGGACCAAGCCGCACGTCAACGTCGGAACCATCGGTCACATCGACCACGGCAAGAGCACCTTGACCGCTGCCCTCGCGGCGCGTTCGGCGTCGAAGAACGGCACGAAGACCAAGAGCTACGCCGAGATCACCAAGGGTGGCACGGTGCGCTCCGCGGACAAGACCGTGACCATCGCCGCCTCGCACACCGAGTACGAGAGCGAGGCGCGCCACTACGCGCACGTCGACTGCCCCGGACACGCCGACTTCGTCAAGAACATGATCACCGGCGCGGCCCAGATGGACGGCGCGATCCTGGTGGTCTCCGCCGCTGACGGCCCGATGCCCCAGACGCGCGAGCACGTGCTGCTCGCCCGCCAGGTCGGCGTGCCGCACATCGTCGTGTTCCTCAACAAGGTCGACCTGCTCGACGACCCCGAGCTGATCGAGCTGGTCGAGATGGAAATCCGCGACCTGCTCAACAAGTACAAGTTCCCCGGCGACACCACGCCGATCATCCGCGGCCAGGCCAAGGCCGCGCTGGAATCGGGCGGCAAGGACGACAAGGCCAACGCCTGCATCGACGAATTGATGAAGGCCCTGGACACGTTCATCCCGACGCCGGTGCGCCTGGTCGACAAGCCTTTCCTGATGTGCATCGAGGACGTGTTCTCGATCTCCGGTCGGGGCACGGTCGGCACGGGCCGCATCGACAAGGGCCGCATCAAGGTCGGCGAGACCGTCGAGATCGTCGGTCTGCGCGAGGACATCCGCAAGGTGACCATCACCGGCGTCGAGATGTTCCAGAAGACCCTCGACTCGGGCGAGGCTGGCGACAACGTCGGCGTGCTCCTGCGCGGGGTCGAAAAGAACGACATCGAGCGCGGCATGGTGCTCGCGGCCCCCGGCTCGATCACCCCGCACACGAAGTTCGAGTGCGAAGTCTACGTGCTGTCGAAGGACGAGGGCGGCCGTCACACGCCGTTCTTCACCGGCTACCGCCCGCAGTTCTACTTCCGCACGACGGACGTGACCGGCACGGCCACGCTCGGCGGCGGCGCGGAAATGTGCATGCCCGGCGACAACGTGAAGATGGAAGTCGAACTCCTGACACCGGTCGCCATGGACGAGCAGCTGCGCTTCGCGATCCGCGAGGGCGGACGCACCGTCGGCGCCGGCGTCGTCACCAAGATCCTCAAGTAACCCACTGGATCCAACGGGCGGAGGCGCGACTTGCGCCTCCGCTCGCGATCCACCTCGACCCAAGTCCCGACACCCCAGGCCAATCATCATGAAGACCAAGGAACGCTTCGTCTTCCTCGAGTGCACGGAGTGCAAGAACCGGAACTACACGACGCACAAGCGTCAGAAGGCCGGATACAAGCTCGAGAAGAGCAAGTACTGCCGCTTCTGCCGCAAGCACGTCTCGCACAAGGAGCACAAGCTCTAGTTCCGCGCCCTCGCGTCTAGCTCCGTCTCGCTGGGCAACATTTCCCGGCGTCTGATCCGCTCACCCTCCCCACACCCAGGCAACCGCACATGGCTTACCGCAAAGATCAAGGACGCATGGCCCGCATGGCCGCGTTCTGGTCATTGACGATCCTCGCGTTGTGGGGAGCGCGCGCGCTCAACATCCAGCTCGGCGTCTTGAGCAAGGCCCTGGGCACGCGCTTCGGCGAGGATGCCAAGGGGCAGAACGGGATGAACATCCCGATCCTCAACATCCCGCTGACTCCGGCGTTCCTGATCGCCTCCTTCGTCGGCGTCGCGAGCGTGTTCCTGCTCTATCGCTGGCTGGAGAAGCCGAAGACGGCCGACCTGTTGATCGACACCGAGAGCGAGCTGCGCAAGGTCACCTGGCCGACGTTCAAGGACGTGGTCAGCTCGTCGCTGGTGGTGATCTTCTGCGTGCTCTTCCTGATGGTCTTCCTCGCTGGTTCGGACCTTGTGATCGCGCGAGTGACCAAGGTCCTCTGGTTCGGTTGGGCAGGCACTACCTGATGGCACACAAGTGGTATTTCGTCCGTTGCCAATCCGGCTGCGAGGACTCCGTCCGCAAGCAGCTGGAGATGCGCATCAAGCTGGCCGGCGTGCAGGACATCGTCCCGCAGGTGCTCGTGCCTTTCGAGCGCGTCACCGACCTGAAGGGCGGCAAGAAACGCATCGTGAATCGCAAGCTCTACCCGGGCTACCTGATGCTGCAGGTCGACCTCGCCGATCCCGAGGATCCGCGCGCCCTGCAAGCTCAATCCGTGGTGCGCGAGACCGGCAAGGTCGGCGATTTCCTCGGCTCTCGCGGCGAGCCCGTGCCGCTGTCCGACGGCGAGGTCCAGGCGATCCTGGTGCGCATGTCCGACACCGAGTCGCGCCCGCAAGTCACCATCGGCCTGCAGAAGGGCGACATGGTCAAGATCAAGTCCGGAGCGTTCGACGGATTCGACGGCGCCGTCGAGGACGTCTCTCCGGAAAAGGGAACAGTGCGCGTCGTGGTCACGATCTTCGGTCGTCCGACGCCGGTCGAGCTCGAGTACTGGGAAGTGGAGAAGGTCTGAGCGGCGCGATCTGACCGCACTCCGGCACTTCGAAAAGGAATCTCGCGATGGCAAAAGAAATCACAGGCAAGATCAAGCTGCAGTGTCCTGCAGGGCAAGCGACGCCGGCACCCCCGGTCGGTCCCGCGCTCGGCTCGCACGGCGTGAACATCGCGATGTTCGTGAAGCAGTTCAACGACGCGACGCGCGCCCAGCAGGGCTTGATCATTCCGGTCGAGATCACGGTCTACAAGGACCGCAGTTTCGACTTCATCCTCAAGTCGCCGCCCGCCGCCATTCTGCTCAAGAAAGCAGCTGGCATCGAGAAGGGCAGCGGCACGGTCGGACACGAGAAGTCCGTCGGCAAGGTGACCAAGGCTCAGGTCCTCGAGATCGCCAAGATGAAAATGAAGGATCTCAACGCGCGCGATCTGGACATGGCCGCGCGCATCATCGCAGGCACCGCGCGTTCCGCAGGCATCGAGGTGGTGGGCTAGTCGCCAGCCCTCCCAATCAGGACCAAGAAGGACAACGATGGCACTACGAAGCAAGCGCTACACGAAAGCCGCCGCTCAGGTGGACCGCACCAAGGTCTACGAGCCCGCCGCCGCGCTCGCCCTGATCCAGGGCCTGCCGCATCCGAAGTTCGACGAGACCGTCGAGGTCGCCGTTCGGCTCGGGATCGACCCCAAGAAGTCCGATCAGCTGGTTCGCGGCGCGGTCTCCCTGCCCAAGGGCCTGGGCAAGAAGGTCACGGTCGTGGTCTTCGCCGAAGGCGACAAGGCCGATGCCGCGCGCGCCGCCGGAGCCGACGAGGTCGGCAGCGGCGACCTCGCGGACCGGATCGCCGGCGGCTGGCTCGACTTCGACGTCGTGATCGCCAGCCCCGACATGATGAAGCACGTCGGCAAGCTCGGAAAAGTCCTCGGTCCCCAGGGCAAGATGCCCAGCCCGAAGTCGGGCACGGTCACCGCCGACGTCGGCGCCGCCGTGCGCGAGTTCAAGGCCGGCAAGGTCGAGTTCCGCACCGACGCGGGCGGCAACGTCCACGCGGCGGTCGGCAAGCGCTCGTTCAAGACCGAGGACCTCGAAGCCAACCTGCGCGCCTTCCTCGATCACCTCGCCGCGATGCGCCCGCCCGCGGTCAAGGGCACGTTCATGCGGCGCATTTCGGTCTCGACCACCATGGGCCCCGGGGCCTGGATTTCCTACGGAGCCTGAGCCGATGCCCAACCTTCTGAAAGAAATGGTCTCCCGCGAATACGCGCGGGAATTCAAGGACGCCGGCGGCATGCTGGTGGTCTCGATGGACCGCGTGACGGTCAAGGAGCTCGAGAAGCTGCGCGCCGAGCTCGCCAAGGGCGGAGCGCGACTGCGCATGGTGCGCAACTCCCTCGCGCGGCGCGTGCTCGCCGAGCGCGGCGTCGAGTTCGGCGACGATGTGCTGATCGGCAACGTCGGCATCGTCTACGGCTCCGCGGAGGGCGTGATCAACGCCGCCAAGCTCCTCACCTCGGCCGAGCTGAAGAAATCCGGCAAGCTGCCGATCCGCTCCGGTCTGCTCGAAGGCCTGGTCCTGTCCCAGGCGGATGCCAAGGCCCTGGCCGGCGTCCCCGACAAGCTCACCCTGCGCGCCAAGCTGGTCGGCCTGATCTCCGCGCCCGCGCGCGGGCTGGTCACCGTCCTGGCCGCCAATCCCGCGGGCGTCGCCCGTCTGCTCCAAGCCCGAGTCGACAAGGCCGGCGGTGGCGAAGAAGCCGCCGCCGCCGCACCCGAAGCGAGCTGAACCCTGTCCAACCCGAGCCGGCCCATCCGGCGCGGGGACCCTGATCACCCTGACCCCGAAGTACTCCTTAGGAGAGTCTCATGTCCGAAGTCGAAACCCTGGAGCCCGCGCTCCAAACCCTCGCCAATCAGCTCGATGGCCTGAGCCTGTTGCAGGCGGCCAAGCTCGTCAAGCACCTCGAAGCCCACTGGGGCGTCTCGGCTGCTGCCCCGGTTGCCGCCGCGGCAGCCGCTGGCGTTCCCGCCGCCGCAGTCGAGGAAAAGACCAGCTTCAACGTCGTCCTCGAGGACGGCGGAGCCGAGAAGATCAAGGTCATCAAGGAAGTGCGCGCGATCACCGGCCTGGGCTTGAAGGAAGCCAAGGACCTGGTCGAGGGCGCTCCCAAGACCGTGAAGGAAGGCGCCACCAAGGACGAGGCTGCTGCGATGAAGAAGCAGCTCGAAGCCGCCGGCGCCAAGGTCAAGCTGACTTGATGCGCAGGCGGGAAGCCCTTCCCGCCGACGCCTGATTCCCTGCCTTCCGCCCGGTCCGGCCGCCCTGCCTCCCCAAGAGGCGGGGATCTGGACTAGGAGGCGGGCAGCAATCCGGCCGGACAGACCCCGTCCGGTCCCCACGCGCATTTTTCCGCGAGATTCGGTATCCTCCCCAGGCCCTGGGACGGGGTCGGATCTCGCGACCGACCCTCCTGCAACTGTCGCAGATCACGCCACCTGATTTGCGCCGTCTTGGATCCACTGGTCTTCCTCGACATTCACTGGGCGAAAGGCTGTCCGTCGCAGCATGCCCGGATTCGCGCTCCGCGGCCGCATCCACCGGCCGGGGAGCTTCGCCACACCCACACCCTTGGAGTGAACATCTCGTTGCGTTCGGGTCCCAGCGGGCTCGTCGGCACGCAAGAGTTGGATTCGCTCCGGCACGCACGCGAGTGACCGCATATGACCCAAGCCTCCCCCTCGTCGCGCACGGTACGCACCTTCGGCCACTACCCTGAGATCCTCGAAGTCCCCAACCTCGTCGAGATCCAGACCAAGGCTTACACGAATTTCCTGCTGCTCGACACGCCGCAGGCGAGCCGTCCGGCGCAGGGCCTTGAAGGCCTGCTGCGCGAGGTGTTCCCGATCTACTCGTACGACAAGACGATGTGCCTCGAGTACATCGGCTACGAGCTCGGCAACCCGCGCTACACGATCGAAGAGTGCCGCCAGCTGCGCCTGACCTACGGCTATCCGTTCAAGGTCCGCCTGCGCCTGATCAAGCCCGAGCCGATCGAGGAAGAGGTGTATCTCGGCGAGATCCCGATCATGATCGGCGGCGGCGAATTCATCATCAACGGCTCGGAGCGCGTGATCGTCAGCCAGCTCCACCGCTCGCCCGGCGTCGACTTCTCGGTCGACTCCTCGGCTTCCGACAAGAAGCTACACACCTGCTGGATCATCCCGGAGCGCGGATCGTGGGTCGAGCTGAACGTCACGAAGAAGGACGTGCTCACCGTGCGCATCGACCAGTCGGGCAAGTTCTCGGCGGTCACCTTGCTGCGCGCGCTCGACGAGACGTTGTCGAGCGACCAGGACGTGCTGCGCGCCTTCTACCCGACCAAGATCGTCAAGAAGCAGAAGACCCAGACGCAGACCGCCTTCGCCAAGTCGATCACCGAGAAGATCGCGGTGGGCGACATCGTGGTCATGAAGACCGGCGAAGTCCTGGTCCCGTCGGGCTACCCGATCCCCGAGACCGCCGCGCTGGAAATCGCGGCCGGCGATCTCGCCGAGGTCGAGGTGATCGAGGCCAAGGCGGAAGAGCTCGACATGTTGATGATCAACACGTTGCACGAGGATCCGACCAAGAGCCACGACGAAGCCCTGCTGAAAATCTACGCCCGCCTGCGCCCCGGCAATCCGCCGCAGCTCGAGAAGGCGCGCGAGCTCTTCCACGAGAAGTTCTTCGATCCCCAGCGCTACCGCCTGGGCCGCGTCGGCCGCTTCCGCTTGAACCGCAAGTTCACCCAGGACATCGCCGAGGACGTGCAGACCCTGCAGCCGGCGGACATCATCAACTCGATCAAGTACCTGCTCGGCCTTCGCGCCGGCAAGGGCATCGTCGACGACATCGACAACCTCGGCAACCGGCGCGTGCGCTCGATCGCCGAGCTGGCGGGCGACGAGTTCCGCAAGGGTCTGCTCAAGCTGCGCCGCACCGCGCAGGAGCGGATGAACCTCGAGAACCCGGAGACGGTCTCGCCGCGCAATCTCATCAATTCCAAGACGTTCTCGAGCGCGATCGACTACTTCTTCGGCCGCGGTGAATTGAGCCAGGTCGTCGACCAGACCAATCCGCTGTCGCAGCTGACCCACGAGCGCCGTCTCTCGGCCCTCGGACCGGGAGGCTTGAACCGCAAGCGCGCCGGCTTCGACGTGCGCGACGTGCACCTTTCGCACTACGGCCGCCTGTGCCCGATCGAGACGCCGGAAGGCTCGAACATCGGTCTGATCTCGTCCTTGTCGATGTACGCCAAGATCGACGACTACGGCTTCCTCGCCACGCCGTACCGGCGCGTCGAGAAGGGCAAGATCACGAACAAGGTCGACTACATGCGCGCCGACCAGGAGTTCGGCTTCGTGATCGCGCCGGCGGACACGCCGCTGGACAGCAAGGGCGCGATCGACGCGCAGCGCGTGCTCGCGCGCAAGGACGGCGACAACTACGAAGTCCCGCCGGACGAGATCCACTACCTCGACGTCTCGCCGCAACAGATCATCGGGATCTCGGCGGCCTTGATTCCCTTCCTCGAGCACGACGACGCCAACCGCGCGTTGATGGGCTCGAACATGCAGCGCCAGGCGGTGCCTCTGCTCAAGACCGAGCCGCCGATCGTCGGCACCGGCATGGAGAAGGTCGTCGCGCGCAACTCCAACCTGCCGATCTTCGCCGCCGAAGCGGGCACGGTGACCTACGTCGATTCGCTGCGCATCGTGGTCGGTGCGGACGAGCACAAGCTGACCAAGTACCGCGGCCTCAACGAGCGCACCTGCCAGACCCACAAGCCGGTCGTGCAGGTGGGCCAGGAAGTGAAGCAAGGCGAGCTGCTCGCCGACGGAGCCGCCACGGCGAGTGGCGAGCTGGCGCTCGGCAAGAACCTGCTGGTCGCGTTCATGACCTGGGACGGCTTCAACTACGAGGACGCGATCCTGGTCTCCGAGCGCCTGGTCAAGGACGACACGTTCACCTCGATCCACATCGAGGAGTACGACGTCGAAGTCCGCGAGACCAAGCTCGGCAAGGAAGAGTTCACGCGCGACATCCCGAACGTCGGCGAGAAGGCCCTGTCCAACCTGGACGAGGCCGGCATCGTGCGCATCGGGACCTTCGTCGACGCGGGCGACGTCCTGGTCGGCAAGGTCGCGCCGAAGTCGAAGAGCGAGCTGACTCCGGAAGAAAAACTGCTGCACGCGATCTTCGGCAAGGCCGGCGTCGACGTGAAGAACTCCTCGCTGACCATGCCTCCGGGCACGCGCGGCGTGGTGATCGGCGCGCAGAAATTCTCGCGCCGCGTCAACCTGACGGATTCGGAGCGCACCAAGGCTCTGACGCAGATCCGCGATGCGGAGCGCGACTTCCTGAAGTCGCTGCGCGACTACACGGTCGCGATGCTCAAGGACGTCAAGGCGGCGCTGGGCACCGAGGTCACCGACGACCTGACCGGCAAGTCGATCACCCTCGACGACACGGCGACCTATGACGAGCTGCGCCGCGTGCGCCTCTTGTGCATGTCGGCCGCGGAAGACAGCCAGGAAAAGGCCAAGCGCGAGAAGGCTTCGCGCATCGTCACCGACTACCAGTCGAAGATCGAGAACAAGGAAGGCGAGAAGAACAAGATCGTCAACCGTCTCTCGCGCGGTGACGAGCTGCCGACCGGCGTGCTCGAGATGGTCAAGGTCTACGTCGCGACGAAGCGCAATCTTTCGGTCGGCGACAAGATGGCCGGACGCCACGGCAACAAGGGCGTGATCTCGAAGATTCTGCGCGAGGAGGACATGCCGTACCTCGAGGACGGGACGCCGGTCGACATCGTGCTCAATCCGCTGGGCGTGCCCAGCCGCATGAACGTCGGCCAGATCCTGGAAACGCACCTGGGCCTCGCGGCCAGGACGCTCGGGATCCGTGTGAACTCGCCGGCTTTCGACGGCGCGAGCGAAGCGGACATCGAAGCCCTGCTGCGCGATGCGAAGCTGCCGGAGACTGGCAAGTTCAAGCTCTTCGACGGACGCACCGGCCAGGCGTTCGAGCAGGAAGTCACGGTCGGCATCATGTACATGCTGAAGCTGCACCACCTGGTCGACGAGAAGGTCCACGCACGCGCGACCGGACCGTACTCCTTGATCACGCAGCAACCGCTGGGCGGCAAGGCGCGCTTCGGCGGTCAGCGATTCGGCGAGATGGAAGTGTGGGCGCTCGAGGCTTACGGGGCCGCGGCGATCCTGCAGGAACAGCTCACCGTCAAGTCCGACGACGTCGAAGGCCGCACCAAGATCTACGAATCGATGGTGAAGGGTCTGAACATCCTCGAAGCCGGCACTCCGGTGTCCTTCGAGGTGCTCACGAATGAAATCAAGGGTCTGGCCCTGAACATGCAGCTCCACAAGAAGGTTGGCGTCCAGTAGCCCTCGGGCGAACAGGAGAGGGTCACCATGGTCGAACCGATCAGCAATCGCATCAATGACTACGGCAGCGTGACGATCGCGCTGGCGTCACCGGAAGACATCCGCTCGTGGTCTTACGGCGAGGTCAAGAAGCCCGAGACGATCAACTACCGGACGTATCGTCCGGAGCGCGACGGCTTGTTCTGCGAGCGCATTTTCGGGCCTGAAAAGGACTGGGAATGCTTCTGCGGCAAGTACAAGGGCATCAAGCACAAGGGCATCGTCTGCGACAAGTGCGGCGTGATGATCACGCACAGCCGCGTGCGCCGCAAACGCATGGGCCACATCAACCTGGCCGCGCCAGTCGCGCACATCTGGTTCTTCAAGGCCATGCCTTCGCGCCTGGGCACCCTGCTCGGGATCCAGACCTCGAACCTCGAGCGCGTCGTCTACTTCCAGGACTACATCGTCATCGATCCGGGCGACACGCCGCTCGAGGCGCACCAGCTCCTGACCGAGGACGAGTTCCGCCAGTCGCGCGCCAAGTACGGCGCCGAGTTCGACGCCGACATGGGCGCCGAGGCGGTCAAGAAGATCCTGCGCCGCCTCGACCTGTCGAAGCTCTCGGCGGAACTGCGCGAGGAGCTGCTCTCGACGCGCTCGAAGCAGCGCATGAAGGACATCATCAAGCGTCTGCGCACGGTCGAGATGCTGCGCGACTCCGGGAACAATCCCGAGTGGATGATCCTCGACGTGATCCCCGTGATCCCGCCGGACCTGCGCCCCCTGGTGCTGCTCGACTCGGGCAACTTCGCGACCAGCGACCTCAACGACCTGTACCGGCGCTTGATCAACCGCAACAACCGGTTGAAGAAGCTGCTCGACCTCAACGCGCCCGAGGTGATCATCCGCAACGAGAAGCGGATGCTGCAGCAATCGGTCGACGCCCTGTTCGACAACGGCCGCTGCCGCCGCGCGGTGCTCGGTTCCTCGAACCGGCCGCTGAAGTCCTTGACCGACATGATCAAGGGCAAGCAAGGCCGCTTCCGCGAGAACCTGCTCGGCAAACGCGTCGACTACTCGGCGCGGTCCGTGATCGTGGTCGGGCCCGAATTGCGCCTGCACCAGTGCGGTCTGCCGAAGAAAGTCGCGCTGGAGCTGTTCCAGCCCTTCATTATTCGCCGGCTCAAGGAGCTCGGGCTCGCCGACACGATCAAGTCGGCGAAGAAGATGCTCGAGCGCCGCGACGAGGAGGTCTGGGACATCCTCGAAGAGGTGATCCGCGACCACCCGGTGCTCTTGAACCGCGCGCCGACTCTGCACCGCATGGGCATCCAGGCTTTCGAGCCCGTGCTCATCGAAGGCAACGCGATCCGCTTGCACCCCTTGGTCTGCGGCGGGTTCAACGCCGACTTCGACGGTGACCAGATGGCTGTCCACCTGCCGCTTTCCTACGAGGCACAGATCGAGGCGAGCACGCTGATGCTCTCCACGAACAACGTGTTCTCGCCGGCCAACGGCACGCCGATCATCTCGCCCTCGCAGGACATGGTGCTCGGCATGCACTACCTGACGAAGAGCCACCTCGGCGCCGAGCGCGCGACCAAGAAGCCGATGCGCTTCTCCTCGCTCTCGGAGCTGTTCCTGGCCTACGGCCACAACGTGACCTCGACCCACCAACCGGTCCAGGTGCGCATGGATCCGGGTCGTCAGATCAAGAACAGCTCGAAGTCGGGCTTGATGGACGTCGACGCCGGCGGCCGCATCCCCGAAGGCGGCAAGGAGGATCCCAAGGCCAAGCGCGTGTACTTGAACACGACCGTCGGCCGCGCGGTGTTCAACGACATCCTTCCCGCGGGGATGCCGTACTACAACTACGAGCTCGACAAGCGCGGCATCCAGGCGCTGATCAGCGATTGCCACCGCCTGCTCGGCCGCGACGCGACGCTCAAGCTGCTCGACGATCTCAAGGATCTCGGCTTCAAGGCCAGCACGCGCGCCGGACTGTCCTTCGCGAAGGACGACATCCGCGTGCCGCCGTCCAAGGCGCTGATCCTCGGCGAGACGCAGAAGGAAATCGACAAGGTCGAGAAGGCCTTCCAGAAGGGCGTGATCACAGAGGGCGAGCGCTACCTGAAGATCATCGACTTGTGGACCCATGCCCGCGAGAAGGTCGGCGAGGACTTGATGGCGGTCCTCCGCGAGGACTACTACGAGGGCTCGAACTACGTCAACCCGATCTACTGCATGGTCAGCTCGGGCGCGCGCGGTTCCGTCGACCAGATCCGCCAGCTCGGCGGGATGCGCGGTCTGATGGCCAAGCCTTCGGGCAAGATCATCGAGACCCCGATCAAGGCCAACTTCCGCGAAGGTCTGAAGGTGCTCGAGTACTTCAGCTCCACGCACGGCGCCCGCAAGGGATTGGCCGACACGGCGCTGAAGACCGCCGACGCCGGCTACCTGACGCGCAAGCTGACCGACGTCGCGCAAAACGTCGTGGTCACGATCGAGGACTGCGGCACGCTCAACGGCGTGACCAAGGGCATCGTGTACAAGGGCGAGAAGGTCGCGGTGTCGCTGGCGCAAGCCATCCGCGGCCGCGGCGCCCGTGACTCGATCCTCGACGTGGTCAACGACGAGGTGATCGTTCGCGAAGGCGATCTGATCACCGAGGACGCCGCGCTGCGCATCGAAGCTCTCGGCTACGAGAAGATCCGCGTGCGCTCGGCCCTGACCTGCGAAGCAGGCTTCGGAGTCTGCGCTCGCTGCTACGGCATGGACCTGGCGCGCGGCACGCTGGCCGAGCGCGGGCTCGCGGCGGGCATCATCGCCGCCCAGTCGATCGGTGAACCCGGCACGCAGCTCACCATGCGCACGTTCCACATCGGTGGCACGGCGAGCCGCGCCGTCGAGGAATCCGAAGTCAAGGCCAAGCGCGTGGGCAAGGTCGCTTTCGCCAACCTGCGCGTGGTCACGAACTCGCTGAATCAGCAGGTCGTGCTCAACCGCAACGGCGAGATCCGCCTGCTCGATCCGCGCGGACGCCAGATCGACCAGTATCCGGTTCCGACCGGCGCGGTCGTGTTCGTCAAGGACGGCGACGAGGTCAAGGTCGGCACGCGCATGTGCCAATGGGACCCGCACCACGTTCCGATCCTGGCCGAATTCAAGGGCAAGATCCGCTACGAGGACCTGATCGAAGGCAAGACCATGCGCGTCGAGCGCGATGCTCGCCGCGGCACGGTCCGCAAGCTGGTCGTCGAGCACAAGGGCGACTTGCACCCGCAGCTGATCCTCGAGGACGCCCAGGGCCATCCCCTGGCCCTCTACCCGATCCCCGAGCGCGCCTACATCGAAGTCGACGAAGGCGTGATGATCGGGCCCGGCGAGCTTCTGGCCAAGACCGCGCGCGAGATCGGCGGAACGGAAGACATCA
>DATHET010000343.1:0-11514 GCA_035490315.1 Planctomycetota bacterium | reverse complement strand
GGTCAACACCCCTGCCTTCAGGCAGGCTCGATCTCGTCACCCACTAAGGAAGAAACCCTCATGAGCATCTCGAAAATCACCCCCTGGATCCTTGTCCTCGGAGTCTCCGCCATCGCTCCGGCCATGCATGGTTGCCACACCAACCAATCGGCCCGTTCCCAAGTCAACGACAGTGCGATCACGGCAGCGGTCAAGAGCAAGATGGTCGCCGACAATGACGTCAAGGCGCACAACATCGACGTGAACACAGAAGACGGCGTCGTCTACCTGATGGGCCGTGTCGAGACACAAGCCGAAAAGAGCGAAGCCGAAAGACTGGCTCGTGGATGCGACGGCGTCCGCAGCGTGGTCAATCACCTTCAAGTCGGAAACTGATCGAGCGGGGTTTCGCCCTCTCGCGCAGAGCCTCCACGGTCCTGCGAGCAAGGAATGAGCGTCGCGCATCCAGCGCGGCGCTCCTTGTTTCTTGACGCGGCATCCACGCTGTGTCCCACGGTCCAGCGTGGATTCGCCCTCGCTCGAGGCCGCGCGAATCGCTCACTCCTGCTTCGGCGAGAGCTCGCGCACGGAGACGCCGATCGACTTGCACAGCTCGACCAGCAATTCGCTGATGGCCCTGGCCACCGAAGCTCCGTCCCGATGCGCGACAGGCCGCTCCAGCCGCAGGCCGCGCCCGAGCGTCGCGTGGCTCGCGTCCAGGCGGCGCAGGATCCACTGGCAGGCGACGACCACCTTGCCATCCTCGTCGAGCTCGCAGCGCGAGAAGGCGATCTCGACCTGCAGCTCGGGCTTGTCAGGTTCGTACCAGGGATGGATCGTGGGCTGCGCGATGCCCAGCTCGCGCTGCAGGTCGATGGCGAGCACGCGCCCGAGCGAGGAGTCGAAGGGCTCCGCCCAGCTCTCGGTCGGCGAAGGCACCAGGCGCGTGCCCTGGGACCTGGTCACGATCGCGGCTCGGCGCAGATAGTCGGGCAATTGGATCGGTCCAAGACCGATGCGCAAGGAATTCGCCGCCGACTCCGGGGGCTTGGGGGCTCCCGGCAATTCGTCGGCGGAAGCCAGGATCGCGAAGCGCGTCGGATCCGGTTCTGCGGACAACAGCGAGCAGCCAGTGGCGCTGAGCGCGAGGATCGCGACGGCAGGGATGAGCTTGAGCTGGATCATTTCGATTCCCCGTCCTTGGGACTTTTGCCGCGCAACAAGGCGCCTGGATTGCGTTCGAGCAGCTCGAACAGGGCTCGCGAAGCGCGGGCCGCGTCGCTGATTTCGCGTAGGCCGGCGCGCAACTCGACCGCGAGCGGCGCTTGCGGATCGAGCAGCACGCGTGTCGAATCCACGGCAGTCTGCATCGACAAGGCCATCGCCTGCAACCGATCCGCGGCCTGCTTCAGACTCTCGGTCAAAGGTCCCATCGCTTGCCCGAGCTCATCGCTCAGCGCTTGCACGGAACCGAGCGTAGAGCGCGCGCTGCCGATGCCTTGTTGCAAGTCTCCGCCCACGGCATCGATGCGGTCGGCCAGCGACTGCAGCTTCGTGCCGAGCGGGTCGATGTGCTTGCGCAGGTCGACCACGGCCACGTCGACGTCCTTCAGGGTCTGATCCAGGGACACCAGGACGTTCTTGAGCTCCTGCGAGCGGCTCAGCTCCGTGAAGGCCTCGAGCGCCGAAGTCAGGCTGTCGAACGTCTTCTCGAAGTTGTATCGGCCGATGCGGTCGACGATCGAGCGCACGGCGGCGCCGATTTCCTGCATTGGCGGCGGAATCGTCGGGATCTCGACCAGGCCGGCGATCGCGTCGTGGGTCTTCGCCTCGGCCTCGGGCAGGAAGGCGAGCGAGACGTGCAGGATGCCCGTGACCATGGAGTCCGCTTCGAGCTGCGAGCGCAATCCACTCTGGATGGATTCCTGCAGGCGTTCGTCGAGCGACGCCTTGGAATGGCCCTGTGCATCGAGCTTGTCGACGTCCAGTGAAAAGAACACGGCGATCGGCTGATCCTTCTGCGTCAGGCCTTCCATGATGCGGATGCGGTCGACCTTGCCGATCTCGACGCCCTTGAATTTGACCGAAGCGCCGGCGCGCAGGCCATTGACGCTGCCGTCGAAATAGCTGACGAAGGGATGGGTGCGGCGGAAGATCCGGCCGGAGCCGATCACCAGCAGCGCCGTGACCAGGATCACCAGGCCTCCGATCACGAAAGCGCCGATCTTCACCGGGCTGGTGCGACGTTTTTTCATGACACGGTCTCTTTGGCGCCAGCTTTCGACGGCTCGTCGCCGCGGCGCAGGAAGGCCTGCACCTGGGGATGGGTGCAGTGCTCGAGGAGGTCGCGCGGATCGCCGCGCGCCAGGATGCTCTTGGTCTCGCGGTCGAGGAAGACGCTGTTGTCCCCGATGGTCAGCAGGCTCTCGAGATCGTGGGTCACGACGACGAGCGTCGTTCCCAGGCTTTCGCGCAAAGTCAGGATCAGCTCGTCGAGACGGCGCGACGTGATCGGATCCAGGCCGGCGCTGGGCTCGTCGAGGAACAGGATCTCCGGATCGAGAGCCATGGCGCGCGCGATTCCGGCGCGCTTCTGCATGCCGCCGCTGATCTCGCCGGGCATGTGGTCCTCGAATCCCGCCAGACCGACCAGGGCGAGCTTGAAGGCGGCGATCTCGCGGATTTCATCGCGCTCGAGCTCGGTGTATTCGCCGAGCACCAGCCCGATGTTCTCGGCCAGGGTCATCGAGCTCCACAGCGCGCCCTTCTGGTACAGCACGCCGAAACGGCGCAGCATCTCGGAGCGCTCCGAGCGCTCGGCGCGCGTGAAATTCATTCCGTCGTAGCTGACGTCGCCCGCGAGCGGCTCGAGCAGGCCCACCATCGCGCGCAGCAGCGTGGACTTGCCGCAGCCGCTGCCGCCCATGATCACGAACACGTCGCCGCGTCCGACGGTGAAGTCCATGTTGCTCAGGATCGGCCGCCCCTTGTAGCCGAGCTCCAGCCCGCGCACCTCGATGTGCGGCTCGCGTTCCGGCATGCGACCGTCGCAGATTTCATTGGCCATGGTCAGATTCCCAGGGCGTTGAAGACCACCGCCATCACACCGTCGGCGATCACGATCACGACCAGGGCCGTGACCACCGCGCTGGTGGTCGCCTCGCCCACGGCAGCCGCGTCGTTGCCGCAGCGCATGCCGCGCAGGCAGGCGGTGATGCCGATCAGGACGCCGTAGACGGCGCTGCGGAACACGCCGCCGTAGAGATCGAGCATCTGCAGGGATTCCAGCGTCTGATCGAGGTAGAGCTGCGGAGACAGGCCGAGCATGCCCACGCCGACCATAGCTCCGCCGCAGATGCCCAGCACCATCGAGTAGAGGCACAGGAACGGGGTCATCAGGAACAGTGCGACGATCCGCGGGACCACCAGGAACTCCATCGGCGAGAGACCGAAGGTGCTCAGCGCGTCGATTTCCTCGGTGACTTTCATCGTGCCGAGCTGGGCGGCGAAGGCTGCGCCCGTGCGCCCGGCCATGATGATCCCGACGGTCATCGCCCCCATTTCGCGCACCATTGCGATCCCGACCAGGTTGGCGATGTACAGGTCGGCGCCGAACAGGCGCAGCTGCACCGCGCCGACGAAGGCCAGGATCAGCCCGATGATCACGCTGACCAGCGTGATGATCGGAACCGCCTCGGCGCCGGTCGACTGGATCAGATGGTAGAGATCGGATCTGCGGAACTGCGCGCGGAAGGTGACGAAGCGCACCAGCGCGGTGCAAACACGACCGAAGAAGCCCAGGTCCTCGAGGGTCTCGCTCCAGAAGCCCGTGGCGATGCGCCCCACACGAGCGAGAAAGCCCGGGCGCGCGCGCTCCGCGCGCCGCAGCGGCTCGACGACCAGCTCGGCGAGGTGCAGGAGCTCGAAGACACCCTTGGGCAGGCGCGAGCGATCCGTCTCGATCTCCGCGGCTTCAGCGGCCTGGATGGCGGCGCGCAACCAGGTGAGCAGAGCGCTGTCCCAGGACTCGACCTCGTCGGCCACGAAGACCACGCGCCGCGGCGGAGTTGCGATCTGCTGCTGGAACTCGTCCACGGCCGGCCGGGGCGCGCCGGTTTTCCACCTGCCCGACGCGTTCACCACCAGGGTCTCACCGTCCTCGCGCTCGAACGACACCGCCGCGGGCGTCGACGGACTCGACTCCCGATCGGGCTCGGGCGATTCCTGCGGCGAGGCCTTCATCGGGCGGATCCGAGCTTGGTGAAGGAGGGACATCGAATCATGGCGCGCGGCGAGTCCGCCGCGGGGCCCAGGGGATCCCTGCGCTGCGATGCGAGGGCGAGCCAACTCTCCGACACGACGCCGGTGCGTTTTTCCTGGGGGCTGTGGCCGGGCTCACGGCAGCGACGCCAATCGGTACCCGGGGGTGACCGTGATGTCGTGCGCGCCGATGTGCCGCGGCGGAGAGAGGTGGATTGGTTTGCCTGGCGCCGGCGGTCGAGGGCCATAGCAGGACAGCGAACCTGCTGCCGCGCATGCGATCAAGAGCAGGAGCACGATCTTTCCGTCCAGGCGAGTTCTGCCAGGCGGAACGAAGACAGCTGTGTTTTCCATGGAAAGAACGAGGACGCCCGTCGAAGCTCTCGCCGGGCGTCCTTCGAGTTGCATAGTAAAATCAGCGAACGTTCGGCGTGCGCTCGGACTTGGGCGCCTTGCTCTCGCTGGTCGAGGAGATGTCGGTCACGTTGGCGGCCTCGAAGATCTTCTTGGCGCGCGTGATCTCATCCCCGTTCTCCGTGTGCACCGAGAGCAGGATGTTGCCCGCGCGCAGCTTGCCTTCGTACTGCTTGGCTTCGAGCTCGGGGATGCCCATTCCGATCAGCGCTCCGCTGACTCCGCCCACCGTTGCGCCGATCGCGGCACCGCTGAGCGCGGCCATGATCGGTCCCGCGGCGACGAACGGCCCCAGTCCCGGGATGGCGAGCGCGCCGATCCCGACCAGCCAGCCGAGTCCCCCGCCGAGCACGCCGCCGGCTCCCGCGCCCGTCGCGGCGCCCTCGGGTGCCTTGGTGTGCTGCTCGTGCGCGAAGTCGCGCGTGCCTTCCTTGTCGGGGAAGAGCACGGAGACGTCATTGGACGAGAAGCCTGCATTCTTGAGATCGCGGACGACCTGCTCGGCCTGAGAGTGGCTGGATGCGATGCCGTACACAGCTTTGTTGCTCATGAGATGTTTCCTGGGTTGTTGCTTTGGGACGCGCCTCGAAGAGTTGGTGCGCGCCGAATCGGGGTTTCTGAACGAAGACTTGGCAGGCCCGGGGGTCCCCCCGCGTTGCATGGAGGCCCGCCGAGGTGCATCAATGGTCGGCCGGCTTGACTTCGAGCTGGTTGTCGACGCGCGTCACTCCCGCGACGCCCGCGGCGATCGACTCGATGGTGTCGCGCTCCGCGGTCGAGTCCACCGGTCCGCGCAGCGTGACGACGGTGTGCTCGGTGATCACTTTCACGTTGTGCGCGTTCACAGAAAGCTCGCTCTTGTCGATGAGCGCTTTGCGAATGTCCTGCGTGATGCGCGCGTCGGTCTCGTTGTTCTTCTGATCCATCGGCGTCGCCGCATTCGTTTTCTGATCGGCTGCGTTGCGACCCGTGTTGTCGGCCGCACTCGAATCCTTGTTGCAGGCGGAGAGCGCAAGCGCGGCTCCCAGGGCAAGAGCTAATGAATGGCGCATGGTCATTTTCATCCTTCAGGGAAATAGTGGGCAGGGGCCGGCTCGCCTCTCGAGCGGCTCCATGGGCCTCCTGCTCTCAAACCATGTGCCAGCCGCGCACTCTCTCAGGAGCCGCTTTCGCGCTCCCCCGCTGTCCGGAACGAGGCAGTTTCTACAAACCGTCCGGTTGATTCCGCCTTGTCGGCGAAGGACTTGGAGCGCTTGCCCTGCGGACGGCGATGACCGTGGATCGTTCCTTGCACGGGCTGCGCTTCCGTAGCGGCGCGCACGTTGCGCGATCGACCTCGGACCTCGAAACGTCAGTGGAATCTGGATCAAGGAAGACTGGACATGGCACAAGAAGAAAACGTGCGCAGGCTGGGCGAGCAATCGCAACGCGTGCTCGAAGACGTCAGAGAATTGGGATCCACGGCTCTCGCCAGCGTCGGTGAAGTCGCTGGTCAATGGCGCGAGCGCGGAGCAGCGGCCGTGGGCGCGGGCAGGGAAAAAGTCAGCGCGGCCAAGGGTCAATTCGAGGACGTCATCGCCGAGAATCCCCTGAAATCCGTGTTGATCGCGCTGGGCGTCGGCGCGGTGATCGGCTGCGCCTTCCGCCGTCGCTGATCCGTCTCCGCAAGTGAGCGAGCCAGGCTCCCGCGGCCATCGCCGGGGGAGCCTGGCTGCATATGCGGCCCAGCGCTCAGGCCCTCAAGGATGAGGCAGTCCCGTGCGATCGCGAAGCCCGCTGGTTCCAGACTTCGCGGCGCAGTGGGCGCAGCAATACAAGGCGCCCGGCGATTCCACGCCGTGGCCGATGATCCGGCAATGGCAGTGACTGCAGGTCGGCGCGAGGGCATGGATGGCGCACTCGAAGCTGTCGAATACGTGCCGTTGCCCGTTCAGGACGACCTCGAAGGCCTTGTCGTAGGTGTTGCCGCAGGTCTCGCAGGGTCCGATGGGAGGCCTGCGGCTGGTGGGGTCCAATTCGGGCAGCGGAGTTTCGACACCGACGGATTCTTCGATCGTTCTCATGGGTTTCCGGGATCAAACCGCGTGCCGCGAGCCTTCAGCCGGAGCTCGTCCGCAGCTGCTTCGTCGCTCCGGGGACCTCGGCCAGCGCTGCGGCCTGGTCCGCGGCGTCGGCCAGCGACGTGACGACATGGATCCGCGCCGATGCCGGCAGACGCTGCTCGATCTCGGCCTGCTCGAGGTCCTCGCCCCACAGGCCGAGCACGATGTGCACTTCGGGTGAGGCCTGCATCAGGCGCTTGCACAGAGCGCGCACGTGCAGGAAATGCGTCGGGACAACCGACGAGACGCACACCACCTGGGGCGGGTCGACCCGGATGCGCGCCAGAGTCTCAGCGAAGAGTTCGTTCTCACCCGGCTGCGAGACTCCGCATCCGCGCCGCTCCAGCTCGGCGGCGAGCAGCCTGCATCCGACCGCATCGAAAGCGTCGCGCGCCACCACGCAAAGAATGCGCGGAGTTTCGCGCGGCAGCGGAGCCTCGTCGGGCACGCGCGAATCCTCCAGCTCGCCCACCAGGGTATGCGTCAGGGACGCGATCATGTCGCGCTGCTCGGGCCCGATCGTGCCCTCGCGCACCGCCTGGCCTGCAAGACTGAGCGCGGGTAGCAGCAGTCGATCGGCTGCCATCAACTCGCCTTCCTGTTTCGCGCGGTTGCGCAGGATGTCCCAGGCCTCGTCTTGAGCGCCCGCGAGCATCCGGTGGTAGAGCCTGGACCGCTCGGGCATCGCGGGCTCGTCGCCGATCAGCACTTCGAAGAATCGCAACCTGGGGAAGTTCTTCCCGAGCACCAGCAGGCAGACCGTCAAGGGCGTGGACAGGGCGAGGCCGATCACGCCCCAGACCCAGGTCCAGAAGGCCGCGGACACGAGGATCGCGAGGGTCGAGATGCCGGTGGACGAGCCGTAGACCCAGGGCTCGACGATGTTGTTCGTGACCAGTTCCAGGCCGATCAAGGCCGCGGCGGTCATCCAGGTCTGCGACCAGCCCTCCGAGCTGGCGAGCGCGACCACGATCGGCGCCAGCGTCGAGATCATCGGCCCGAGGTACGGGATGAATCGCAGGGCGGCGGCGAGGATGCCCCACACCAAGGGATTGGGAACTCCGATCCAGAACAGCAGGAGGCCCAGCACGGTCCCGTGCAGCGAGTTGACCAGGATCTGCTTGCGCACGTAGCGCGTCACCTTGGCCGAGGCCTCGCCGGCCGCGCGCGTCGTGACGTAGAGATCGCTCCGGCCAGCGAGCTCGAGCGCGCGGTCGCGCAGATCGTCCCAGCCCACGAGCATGACCCACGACAGCAGGAAGACGAAGGCTGCGGTGGCGCCGAACACGGCCAGGGATCCGATCACGGCCCGGACGATGCTCAAGCCCATGCTGCTGGCGGAGGCAGGCGCCGGCGCGGGCGGTGGAGCGCCGGGCTCCTGCCCCACGTCGCCGCCGAGCGCGCGCACGGTGGACGAGGCCTGCTCGATGGAATTGCCGTAGGTCGCGCGCAGGTCCTCGAACTTGGCGCGCAGGTTGACGACGTAGCGCGGAAGATCCTCGGCGAAGTTGCTGAGCTGCTCGAGCAGCAGCCAGCCCAGGCCGATGACCAGGATTGCGGCCCAGCCCAGGACCAGGGTCGTGCTCACCACCCGCGGAATCCGCCAGCGGGTCAGGATGCGCACGGAGGGCGCGAGCAGGAAGGCGATGAACGCCGCGAGCGCGATCGGCGTCAGGAAATCGCGGCCAAAATATAGGGCCGCGACGGCCGTGCAGAACACGAACCAGGGTGTCGCACGGGAGCGAAGGGGTGCGGGTTCCATGAAAAATCGAGCCGTGGGGAAGTCCGTCGACGGAACGCCGTGCGAGAGATGCAAACACGCCCGGACTCACGTGGAGATCCGGGCGTGCTTCGAACGAGCGATCTCAGCCGCCGACCGAGCGGCGTCCGCCCATCAGGGCAAGGCCCCCGCCTGCGACTGCCATGGCGGCCCCGCCGATCAAGTACCACATGGTCTTGTCGGTGTAGCGGCCAGTGAAACCTTCCTTGATGCTGTCCGCCGCCGAGTCGGACGCGTTCAGCCCGAATGCGACGAGGATCAGACCAATGACGAGCAGAACGATGCCGAGGATGCGGGGAGACATTAGTGGTTCCTTTGGTGGATGGCCTGGTAGAAAGAACGCGGCAGGCGTGGAGCTTGAATCCTGGTGCAGAGTCCGTAGTGCCCTCCGCGCCCGCCGCGAGATCAAGGCCATCCGTCGTCCAGTCACGAGCCGTGCCCGTCGTCCTGGTTTCGGTGGCCACGCGAATCGCATGGCACACGCAATGCGTGTGCCGCAGACGATCGTGCGCCCAAGGGAAAACCCGGGGCACGCGGCGTGCAGAAGCTACAAACGACCACGCAGATCCCGCGCTTGCGTCTTGCGCAGGGTGGCGGATCACGCCTTGCCGCCTACCCTCGAACGCCCCGCCTCCCGTATTCTCACCTGCATCTTCCCGCCCTTGAACATTCCGACAGAACCCATCGGGTCGATCCCCCGCCCCGCGCACCTGATCGAAGCAGCGGCAGCGGTGAACGGTCAGGGGCCCGAGCTCGAGCGTCTCTACGACGAGGCGGTGCGCGACACCATCGGGCTCTTCGAAGCCACCGGCTCGCCGGTGATCACCGACGGCGAACAGCGCAAGTACCACAATTTCTGGACGTACGCCGTCCATGGCCTGCCGAACACGGCGCCGGATGGATTCCAGATTCCCTTCTGTGCCGGTCATGTGCGCCGCATGCCCCGGCTCACCGCCGGGCCTTTCCGCTACCACGACCGCGCCGACCGCCACCTGCAGACCGCGATGCGCTACGCGCACCGTCCGCTCAAGCAGGCGGTGATCTCGCCTTCGGCGCTGAGCCTGATGTACCCCTCCACCGAGCTGCCTGGATACCCGCGCGAAGCGTTCATCGAAGACCTGCTCCGCGAACACGTGGCCGAAGTCCGCGCCTGCCTCGCGATGGGCGCGTACAAAGTGCAAGTCGACTTCACCGAGGGCCGGTTCGCCGCCAAGCTGGATCCGACAGGGGCCCTGCTCCACAGTTTCATTGAGCTGAACAACCTGGCCCTCTCGCGCTTCACGCCGGCGGAGCGCCAGGCGATCGGTGTGCACACCTGTCCCGGCGGGGACCTGGACTCGACCCACAGCGCGGACGTCGACTACGCCGATCTCCTGCCCAGTCTCTTCCAGCTCCGGGCCGGGAATTTCTACGTGGCCCTCGCCGGCGAGCCCGATCGCATCCGCGTGCTCGAGATCATCCGCGAGCACCGCCAGCCCGGTCAGCGTGTCTTCGTCGGCGTGATCGCCCCGATCGATCCGCGCGTGGAGACGGCCGAGGAAGTGCGCGATCGAACCTTGGAGGCCCTCGAGTTCATTCCGCCGGAGAGCCTGGGTACCACGGATGACTGCGGCTTCGCGCCGTTCTGTGACGACACGTCGACCAGCCGCGAGGTGGCCTTCGCGAAGATCCGAGCCCGGGTGCAGGGCACGCAGATGGCTTCCGCCGAGCTCGGATCAATACGATGAACGGCCCGTCGGACGAAGAAGAGCAACTGCACTCGACGGCCTTCCAGAACGTCAAGAGCATCCTGCAGGCGCGGCGGCGCGCGGAGGACGAGCTGGTCGGAGCCAAGCAGTCCCTGGAGCTGCGCGCGAGCGAGCTCGCGCAATCCGTGGCCACCCTGCGCGCGACCTTGGAGTCGACCACCGACGCGATCCTGGTCACCGGCCCCACCGGCCTGCCGGTCGATCACAACGACCGATTCCTGCGGACCTGGAGCTTGTCGCGTGCGCAGCTGACCCAGATGAACCGCAAGGAACTGTGGCTTGCCCTCGCCAACCAGGTGGCCGAGGCAGAGCCTTTCCTGTCGCGGCTTGCGAAGGTCGAGGATTCGTCCTCGGAAAGCTTCGACCAGCTCGAGCTCCTCGATGGACGGGTGATCGAGCGCGTCTCCAAGGCTCTGACCGTGGATGGCTCGCCAGTCGGCCGCGTGTGGAGCTTCCGCGACATCACCGAGCGGCGCCAATACGAGATCGCCCTGCGCTCGAGCCACGCCCAGTTCTCGGCGATCATCCAGCACTCGCCGATCGGCATCCTGCTGGTCGACTTCGAGCTGGTGCTGCGCGAAGTCAATCCGGCCGCCCAGCCGATGCTCGGCGGCAAGGGTGATTTCATCGGTCGCGATCTGTCGGAGGCCTTGAATTTCCTGTGGCCGGCGGCGAGCGCGAGCGAGGTGCTCGGGCGCTTCCGCGAGACTCTGCGGAGTGGCGAGCCCTATGTCTGCCGCACCTTCGCCACCCAGCGACGGGGCAGGCAGGTTGAGGATTACTTCGACTGGGAGCTGCACCGGCTGATCCTTCCCGACGGCAAGCACGGCGTCGTTTGCTACTTGATCGACATCTCGGATCACGTGCGCGCCCAGGCGGCCTTGCGCAGCAGCGAGCAGCGTGTGCGGGCTACCTTCGAGCAGGCCGCGCTGGGCATGGCGGTCGCCGACCTGGACGGCCGCTTCCTCGAAGTCAATCCCAAGTTCGGGCAGATGCTCGGCTACTCGCCCGAGGAGCTGGCCGCCCGCACGTTCACCGACATCACCCACCCGCAGGACCTGGAGCAGACCCGAAGGCACGTCCAGCGCCTTCTCGACGGCGAAATCCGCGACTACTCGATCGAGAAGCGCCACGTCCGAAAGGACGGAACCTGCCTGTGGACCAGCACGACGGTCGCGCTGCTGCGCACGGCGAGCGGGGCGCCCGAGCGATTCATCGGGGTCATCGAGGA
>DATHET010000342.1:0-2766 GCA_035490315.1 Planctomycetota bacterium | reverse complement strand
CGCACGACCAGGCCGAAGCCGGCGAGCTTGTCGAGCGGCGTCTGCAGCGTCGCTCCGCGCAGCACGACGCCGCGCAGGTCGAGGGTCACGTTCTCGAGCTTCTCGAGCACGATCACACCGCCCTTGGCCTCGGGCCCCAGGGGTGAGCGCATGTATTCCGCGGGCTTGACCTTGCCAGACTTGGAAACGATCAGCGGCGCACCCGCCGGGATGCTCCAGTCCTCGCTCGCGCTCGCTCCGAGAGGCGCGAGCCCGCGCTCCAGAGCGCCGGTCGCGAAAGCCGAGGCCAGCGCGCCGAGCGAGCTCGCCGCGAACAGCAGGAGTCTCAGGATCCGGTGCATGTCTGCCGCTCGCCTTCTGGAAAGGATGGGCCGGACACTTCCACACGGAAGTGTTGGGCCCCATGCTATCGCCCCCCGCTCGGCGAAACAGACGTGGTCACGAACAACTCCCAAGCGCCGCTCCAGAGCTCCGGCATCCGGCTCGATCCCGAGCTTCCGATCTGCCAGACCGATCTGCCGCTCGATTGGTACCAGAGCGAGTTCAAGCCTTACGCGGAGGAGTACCTCGCGCTCGCGGACCGCAAGCCGGCGAGCGTCCTGCCCTGGCTCGACAGCTACGTCCGGCCGGCCCTCGAGCACTTCGGCGACCAGCTGTTGCTCGTCGCGCACTATTACATGGGCGGCGAGATCGTGAAGCTCGTCGAGCGCTACGGCGGAACCGTCGCCGACAGCTACCAGCTCGCGCTGACGGCCACGCGTCATCCCGAGAAGAAAGTGATCGTGGAATCGGCGGTGCACTTCATGGCCGAGGCGATCGCGATCCTCGCTCGCGACGACCAGGCGGTGTGGATCACCAACCCCAAGGCCGGCTGCACGATGGAGATGCTGGCCAAGGACTACATGGTGCTGCCGGTGGCGGAGCAGATGGTCGAGCGCTACGGCGAGCGCCTGTGCGTCATCGCGTATATGAACACCTCGGGGCGATTGAAGGCCCTCGCCGGAAAAACCGGCGGCGCGGTCTGCACCAGCTCGAACGCGGCGAGAGTCGTCCAGTGGGCATTGAAGCAGGACAAGAAGGTCTTCTTCGTGCCCGACCAGCATCTCGGCCGCAACGTCGCGGAGCAGATCGGTCTGGACCAGAAGCGCGTCGTCGCCCTGCGCGATCCCCAGGTGCTGCGCGGAGGCTTCAAGTTCGACGACAGCGCGGCCGTGGGCGGTCTCGCCGCCCTCGATCGCGCGCAGATGATCCTGTGGGGTTCCTTCTGCGGCGTGCACACGATTTTCGAGCCGGCCCACGTGCGCTACTGGCAGGAGCGCGGGTACCGCGTCCTCGTGCACCCCGAGTCGAAGCTCGAGGTCGTGCAGGCAGCCGACGGAGCAGGCTCGACCAATTATCTCTGGGACGCGATGCTCCACGCGCCGCGCGGCGCGCGCCTGGCGATCGGGACGGAGGGACACTTCGTGCGCAACGCGCGCGAGCAGGGCCGCCTGCGCGACGTCGAGGTCGTGCACCTGGCCGACATCCCCGACCCGAAGTTCAAGATCGCGGGCTGCGGCTGCGCGACGATGAGCCGCAACGACCCGCCGCACCTGGCCGGGATGCTCGATCTCTTGCGGCGCGGAACTCCGCCCGCGGCCAACCGGGTGCTCGCCGGCGACGCCGTCGACGAGAAGAGCGGCGCGCGCGATCGCTTGAGCCCTGAAGACCGCTCGGAGCTCGTGCTCCAAGCGCGTCTGGCCTTGGAGCGCATGATCGCGATCACCGAGTCCGTGAAGGATTGAGCGGCGCTCTGTCGCCCGGACCGATCCGGCGACGCGCTCGTGCTGCTAGGATTCGGGGATGAGCCTCGCGTTCCTCCGCGACTGGACCGCCGCCGGCGCGGCACCCGTGCACCAGCGTCTGCTGCTGCGCCGCTGGCTCGCGGGCTTCGAGCTCGACGCGGCCGCGGCTCGGGCTTCGATTCCGTTCCCGGCCAGGCTGCTCGCCAACCTTCCGGAGCTGGCGAGGGCCCAGGAAGAACTGGCGCGCATCGTCTCGCGCCATCCCTCCAGCGACGGAAGCTCGCGCCTCCTGGTGCGCCTCGCGGATTCCAGGACAGTCGAATCCGTGCTGCTCGGCCGCGGCGGCGTGTGCCTCTCGACGCAGATCGGCTGCGCGGTCGGATGCCGTTTCTGCAAGACCGGCGAAGGCGGCCTGCTGCGCCAGCTTGGGCCCGAGGAAATCCTGGCGCAGTTCGCCCTGGCCCAGCGCGAGCGGCGCGCGCGCGGCGAGCCAGGCTTGCGGCGCGTGGTCCTGATGGGCATGGGCGAGCCCGCGCACAATCTTGCGGCTGTGCTGCGCGCCCTCTCGCACCTCGGCGGTGCGGCGGGCCTCGGGCACAAGCAAATCGTGTTCTCGACCGTCGGCGAGCGGCGTGCGATCGAAGCCCTGGCGGTCCACGACGTGAAACCCGCCCTGGCCCTGTCGCTGCACACCCTGGACGACGGTCTGCGCCAGGAACTCTTGCCGCGCGCCCCGCGCATCCCCGCGCGCGAGCTCGTCGCTCTTGCCCTGGCCTATGCGCGCGACACCGGCCATCCGCTGCAGGTGCAGTGGACGCTGCTCGCCGGTGTCAACGACGGAGAGAACGAGCTCGAGGCCCTCGCGGAAGTCTTCGAAGGCGCGCGCGCGATCGTCAACGTGATCCCCTGGAACAACGTCGACGGCGCAGGCTTCGAGCGTCCCCTGCTCGCGGGCTTCGAGCTCGACGCGGCCGCGGCTCGG
>DATHET010000341.1:0-25602 GCA_035490315.1 Planctomycetota bacterium | reverse complement strand
GGTCGTGCGGACGATGCTGCAGAACTCCGGCGGCACGGCATCGCCGATCGACGATTGCAGCGGCAGCGTCGCACTCGATATGAACGCCTTCGCGAGCGGTGCGCTCGGTGGAACACCGGCGCCGCAGCTGCAAGTCGTCGGGTTCACCGTCCACTGCCAGTTCTGGGGCCGCGATCCCGGCTTCCCTGCACCCAACAGCACGACGCTCAGCGACGCGCTGGAGTACACGGTCCAGGACTAGCTAGGTCCGGTTTCCGAGGTCCCGAGCGACTTGATCGACGCTGCTGCGTCGCTCGAGTCGCTCTACTTCCTCAACGAGTTTCTGGAAAAGACACGAGAGTCACAGCTCGCGGTTCGCGCGGTGCACGAAGCTGATCACCTCGGCCACGGCGAGATAGAGCTCGGCCGGGATCTCGTGGCCGAGATCGACGAGGGACAGGAGCGCGGCGAGGTCGGGATCCTCGCGCACGGGAACGCCGTGCTCGGCGGCGATCTCGACCAGGCGGCGCGCGATCATGCCGCGTCCGCTGGCCACGACGACGGGCGCGCGCCCCGCGTCGGGCGTGTAGCGCAGGGCCACCGCGCGCTCGAGGCCGGCGCGGAACCCGCCCGGCGCGCTAGAGTCTTCGCGAGTCGCCATGGTCAGCCGAATCGATCGACAGCGGCGCGGCCGTCGGCCAGGTGCTCGTCGGACTCAGGTCCCGGGACGCGCAATTCGTCGGCGGGCCGCAGGCCGACGGTGATCTGCACGCTGCGGCCGCTCGCTTCGAGGCGCTCGCGCAATTCGCCGAGCCTGGCGTTCAAGTGCTCGGCCACTTCGCTGCGCGAGACGCCCAGGCGCACGTGCAGGGTGGCGCCGTCCAGGCCGAAGTCGGCGCGCACCGGACCAGTGCGCGAGAACTCGAAGCCGAGCACGGCGCGCTCGCCGCGCGGTCGCTTGGGATTCGCCTCGCCGCCGTCCTTCTCCTCCAGTCGCCGATGCACCAGGCGCGCGTCGGAGAACGCCGCGCCTTCGCGCAAAGCGAACGCGAAGTTCGAGCCGTCGCCCTGGCTCGCGCGAGCGAGGGCGAGGAACTGCTCGGCTTCCAGGGAGTGCAAGGCCGCGGTGACGGCCTGGCGCTCCGGCCCTGGTTCCAGCGCGTCGATCGCCTGCGACAGCCACTGCTTCAGATCAGGCGCAGGGTTTTCGCGTCCTGGCGGGGCATCGGACTCCAGGGCGCGAGCCAAAAGTGCGCGCTCGCCGAGCAGCGCGCGGAGCACGGCCGCCGCCAGCTTGGGAGAGATGCGCGCGAAGAGCATTCGCTCGAGGATCTCGGCCTGGACGCTCGCCGCGACTCGAGCGCCAGTGCTCTGCTCGAGGGCGCGCCCGAGCAACTGATCCAGTGCCGCGCCCACCCGATCGCCCGTCGCGGGCAGGCTGCGCAGCAGCCGCTCCACGGCGGAGGGATCATCCAGGAGGCGCGCCAGATGCTCGGTCAACGCGAGGCGCAGGGGCGCGATTTCCTCGGGCTCTCCGAGAGCGGCGAAGGCCGCCGCGATCAGCTCGTCGGCGGCCGATGCGAGGGCGGCTGCGGGCAGGCTCTCGATCGAACGGGCCAGGGTGCGCGCCTCGTGGGACAGGCCGGAATTCGCGATGTGCTGCGCCAGCTCGCTGCCGGTTTCTCCGGGAGGGAAGGCGAATCGGCCCAGGTCGCTCGCGAGCTTCCTGGCCGCGGCGGAGGCGCTTTCGCCGCGCGAAGCCAAGGCCTGCGCCAGGTCCCCCAGCAGCTCGCCCACCCCCTGTCCCTGAGCCAGCAGACGGAAGGGGTGGCTCTCGCCGGCTCCATCCTCGGCTACGACGATTCCGGCCGTGGCCTCGGCGGGGTCCTGGCTGACCAGCTCGATCACGCGCGACGTTCCCGTGCCGCGCAGCTTGAGCAGCAAGCGCTGGCCGACCTGCAGTCCGGCCAGGTTGGTCGCCGCGATGCGCTCGCGGCCCACGCCGAGGATCACGCTCCCGCCATCGCCCAGTTGCAGCACTTCGGCCGCGAAGAGCCTCGCCTCCGCAAGCTGCTCCTGCGAAGCCTTGGCAGAGCCCTGGATCGCCTGGATGCTGATCGGCCGCAGGGGGAATACGTCCATGAGAAGTCCTGCCTGGGTTCTCGGACGATCCGCGGCTGCCTGAAGCTCCTGCCGCCTCCCCCCCGCCGGGCTTTGCCGTCAGGCCCTGAAAAGCCCACCGGCGGCCTGCCCGGTCGGGACAGGTCGCCGGCGTGGCGCAAACAATCGCCCTGGGTTCAGTGCGTGACCAGGCGCAAAGTCCCGCCGGAGCAGGACATATCGAAGTTGTGGTGCAGGCCCGTCAGGCTGACCGAGTGCACGTTCATCGGGCCCGAATCGAGCGCGCCCGTGGCGGAGAGATTCGCGAGGGGCAGGCAGAAGTCGCCTTGGCCGGGCAGGAGCTGGGTGCGCACGGGCCGCGGTGCCTGGGTGATGATCGCCATTCCGGCCGAGAAACCCTGGGTGACGTCCAGCCCGGTGGTGACTCCGTGGCTGCCCAGGAGATTCCGGTCGAGCACCAGGGTCACCGGGCCCTGGATCTCGACGCGCACGGCGCCCGAGGGCAGGTTGAACAGCTCGCAGTAACCGGCGCCATAGGCATCGACGATCTGCTCCTGGATCACCTGCAGGCTGGGTCCTTCGAAGGAAATCGAGGGGGACATGCCATGGATCGGAAGCTCCGGAGGGGCGCCGTGGTGGAACGGCAGGCTGCCGATCGCGTCGCCGCCGCCGGCGGACATGGGGGGATCGTCGCCCGCGATGAGCGTGCGAGCGCCCATCGAGAGGCAAGCGAAGACTGCCGCCGCCAGGGCCAGGCCGGCCGAGACGCGCGAGAGTCCTGCGCGGGTGTTTCTGGGAGAGAGTTTCATGGTCAGTGCTCGATCAACCCCACGGCCAAACGTGGCGTTGCATTGGGAATCAACGCGACGACTCCGGGCGCCCGTCTGCGCGGTGCGCGGAATCTTGTTCACCCTCGCCGGGGTTGGGGATTTGGAATAGCTCTGGGCAGGTGGTCAGTAACGATTCCCCGTAGCCGGGGAGTGATTCGATGGCGCCTTGCAGGCTCTTGGACTTCAAGATCATGTCGGCGACTTCGCGGGCGCGGCCAGGGTGCTTGTCGAGCAGGGAGCGCATCGCGGACAGAGAGCGCTCTGCGCGTCCGAGCAGGGCATATTCGAGGGCCTGGTTGAAACGTACGAAGAAGAAGCGCTCGTCGCGATCGGCAAGACCACTGATGGTCACCCAGCGGAAGCAGGCGAGCGCCTTGCGCGGATCGCCTTCGCGGTCGTAGAGCAGTCCGAGCTGGATGGCCGCGTGCCCACGGTTCTGCTCGCTCATCGCAGTCTGGAAGAGCTCGCGGTATTCGCGCGCCGCCTTGAGCGTCTTGCCATCGCGCGCGGCGAGGAAGGCCAGGTACAGGCGCGCTTCCTCGTGCGAAGGATCGGCGTGGACGGCTTCGTCGAGCAGGCGACGGCCCTTCTCCAGCGGGCTCGCGATCTGCTTGAGCCGGCCGTTGAACAGGGCGCGCGCATTGCGCCAGTCGATCCGCGACAGGCCGCCGTTCTCGAGCACGCCGTCGTCCTCGGTGGCTTCGGGGTGAGCGTGGAGCACGCCGTCGACGAACCCGCGTCCCATGGTCTGCGTCGAATCGAGCGGCAGGGCCTTCTCGAACACGCGCGTGCGGAAATCAGGATCGATGGCCGAGAGCAGATAGGCCTTGCCCAGCTGATAGAAGATCGTCGCCAGCCGGTGCACGTGCTCGATTGCCTGGGCCTCTTGCATGAAGTCGGCGCCGGTCAGTGTCGAGATGCGCGCGATCAGTCGGTCGGGATCGGTGGCATCGAGGTGCAAGCGCATGCACTGGCGCGTGTCGTCGAAGAAGGTGCGGCAGGTCGTGCACTCTTCGAGGTGCACCATGGCCCGCGCGGCGGCGGCTTCGTCGAGCTCGCCGTCGACCAGGCACGAGATGTCCATCTGGAAGGGGGCACAGACGTCCTCCAGCCCCTCGTTCCACCATTCCTTCTTGCCGCTCATGAACCGTCCTCCGTGTCGAACCCGCGCGCATCGTCCTCGCTGTCGAGATCGTCGTCCTCGTCCTCACCGCCGAGTCGTCCCGCCATGGAAAGTTCCAATCCGTTGCCCAGCAGCTTGGGATCCCGCGCCGGACGGCAATCCGCGGGCAGACCTTCGAAGACACGCCGCATCGAGCGGTGGATCTTTCTGCGCGCACGGAAAATGACCATCTTCAGGTTCTCCAGCTTGATGGTTAATCGCTCAGCGGCCTCCCGGTAACTGAGCTCCTCCACTTCCACCAGGTTGATCGCCTGCTGCTCGCGTGGCGAGAGCATCGCGTAGAACTCGAGATAAAGGTGCAAGTAGGTCAGGTAAACCCTGCCGCACTCGCGCAGCGCCTCCTTCTCGATCGCGCCGCCGAGCGGGCCGCTGTTGCGCACCTCGGGCTGGTCGGACAGATCCTCGAAGGGCATCTCGGAGTGGCCGCTGCGGCCGCTGGAGCGCAGGTGCTTGAGCACCGTGTTGCGCACGATCATCGCCGACCAGACACGGAAGGCGTCCTCGCGCTCGCAATTGAACCGATGCGGGTAGCGGTAGACGTTGAAGAAGACTTCCTGCAGCACGTCGCGCGGATCGGTACGACTTCCGTAGCGGCGCAGGCAGCTCGACACCTGGGTCAGCAGGTGCGTGCAATTCAGCTCGTAAAGCAGCCCGAACGTTGCGCGTCCCGACTGCAGTCGGAAGGACTCCATCAAGCGCGTCGAGATCGAGTCGCGGACGGAATCAGGACTGCGCGCGAGATCGTCGATGCACGACAGGATCAGGTTCGACTCGGGCTTCGGAAGCTCTTTGCGCAGCGCGAGAACCCGAGCCTTCAAGCCTGCGCGATCGAGCGCGGCATTCGGTGCGTGGCCAAGCGCGTTTGCTTCGGCGTCCAGCATCCGGTCGTGATCTCAGCAGACGTTGCGGAAGAAGGGGACAGACTTCCCGCCACGGCAGACGCACTGGAGAGAGTGCGCTGAGCCCTGGCTCGACTCCGATTCTAGATCGGATTTGATCCGTGTAACTGGGAAGGTTCCGTCATCGCCAAGAAAAACCTGCGTCAAAACGACCAAACACTGCCTAAACATGGCGGGGTCAAGGGTTAAGAAGAATTCAGCTTCGGGCGTGAACTTGAACCGCCCGTTCGGACGCCGACCGGGCCGGTTTCCAGTCCGGCAAAGGGGCGTCAGACTCTTGGCGTGTCCAAGACCGAGCGCGCAATTGAACTGGCTCGGGAAGCGGGCTTCGACCTGGCCGGGATTTCCCCCTGCACTCCCCCGCCCGATGCCGCGCGATTCGAGTCCTGGCTCGACCACGGCTACCACGCCGGCCTGGATTACCTGGCCGCCGACCGCGAGCGCATCGTCGACCCGCGCCGCCTGCTCCCATCGGGCAAGTCCATCCTCGTGGTCGGCTTCGCCCACTCGCGCCCCGCGGTCGACCTCGCCGAGCGCGGAATTCCCGGCGGCGGACGGGTCGCGCGCTACGCCGCGGGCCGCGATTACCACAACCGCATGCTCAAGATGCTGCGCAAGCTCGCGCGCGGCCTGAAGAAGGAAGGGCTCGGCGATCGGCGCCGGCCCGTGGCCGACGCGGGCCCGGTTCTCGAGCGCTCCCACGCCGCGCGCGCCGGGATCGGCTTCCTCTCCAAGGCGGCGAACCTGCTCCACCCGCGCTTCGGCCCCTGGTTCTTCCTCGGCGAGCTCCTGATCGATTCCGAGCTGGAGCCGACGCCGACTCCGCCCAAGGGTTCCTGCGGTACCTGCCGCCTGTGCATCGACGCCTGCCCGACATCGGCGATCCTCGAGCCGGGTCTCGTCGACGCGGGCAAGTGCCTGAGCTATCACAGCATCGAATCGCACCAGCTCGCGCCGCGCGAGATCCGCGAGCGCACCGGACCCTGGGCCTTCGGCTGCGACGTCTGCTCCGAGGTCTGCCCCTGGGGTCGCGCGGCCCCGGACACCTCGCGAACCTGGGGCGATTCCTCTTCGCTCGTCGAAGGCGGGCTCCTGAAGTGGCTCGCCGAGTCCGAAGCCAGACCCACGTGGGCCGACGCGACCGCCCTGCGCCGCCCGGGCCCCGACGGGCTGGCTCGCAACGCCGCGATCGCTCTCGCCGCCCAACCGTCCGAAGTCGGACGTGAAGGACTCCTGCGTGCGCTCGCCTCCCACGCCAGCCCGATGGTCCGAGCCTCGGCGGCTTGGAGCTTGGGTCGCGCCCACCGCCAGGACAGCGGGGTCCGTGCAGCCCTCGAAACCGCCGCGGATCGCGAGCCCGACCCCGAAGCATCGCGGGACATGCGCCTGACCCTCGATCAGGCCGCGACCCAGGTTTCAGCCGGGTGTGCAAAGTCCTGAACGCCCCCGAGACGCGTGCAAATCCGAGGACGTCCTGCGGATTGTCTCAATTCAGGGGTCAGGCGGGGCTGGCCTGGCGCAAAAGCAAACCGTTCAGCCACAGGGCTTTGCGTGCTGTCGAGGCCCGGAAACCCCTAGGTAGGCGCGGCCCGCGGGACCTGAATTCAACAATTCACGCAACCTGACGGCGGGTCTTCACGTCCAAACGCGAAGACACCGGTACCCCACCCGTCGGCAGCGGTTCGCGGTCCTCCGGAAACAGCGCAAGCGCTTGTGGATTCATGGCTTGCGTTGTGCCCAGAGTGCCCCGGAACCAGCTGGCCATCCGCTTGCTCTTTGCCCGCTGAACCACGCGCTCCGCACCCTCGATCTTCCCAAGCACCATGGACCAATTCGACTACTACTCCGACCGGAAGTTCTGCACGGCTTGCGACTGCTACGTGCCCTATCTGATGAGTGTCGATCGTTCGTACTGCGCCCAGTGCGGCAAGCCCGTGCGCCTGTTCTCGACGCAGGACTGGGCGACGTTCAACGAGAAGCTCGCCGAGCGCAAAGAGAACAAGGGCGGCCGCCCGCGCCGCGACAAGAAGGAATCGGCCTGAGAAGGGCGAGCTGGGGCGCGAAGCTCTAGCTCAAGCTGGCCAGGTCTTCAGGACCCGCCAGGTGATGAAGATGCCGTGCTCGTCCTCGGCGAGGATCTCGAATGCGACGAGGTAGTCGTGGGAGCCGGGGATGATGCTGCGCACGACGTAGCTGTGGTGCAGGACGGCACGAACCGGTTGGCGGTAGTCGAGGAACTGTTGGCGCTCGGCGGGAGTGACGATCAACGCTCCCGAGCCTGAAGCGGCCGGCGTCCTTCGTTCGAAAGTCCACGCGAGCTCCCATCCGACTCGCACGTGCTCGTCTTCGGGCAAAGCGAATGACGGCCCGACGGCCAGCACGCTCGTCTCTCCGACGTCGAAGATCCATGCGGCGCCGTCTGGATGAAACTGCACTCCGAAGTTCTCGTCGTAGAGGTCGATCTCAGGCTCGCCTTGATAGGAATTGGACTCCGTCGCGAAATTGAAGAAGCGGCCGCCTCCATCGATGTCGACGTAGCGCGTTGCCCAGTAGTCGCGCAGCACGCGACCGAGCGGACGATTCGGCCACTCCTGCCGCAAGGCGTCAGGAATTGTGATCAGCCTCCGAGTCGTGATTGCGCGGATGCGATCAACCAGGGAGAGAAGCCCTTCGATGGACATCGGAGCAGTCCAGGGCTCGGGTGACAGATTCGCCCGCGGCTTGATATTCAAGGGCACGGTGCGCAGGTCCGGCACTGGCCAGGATTTCAGGAGCCGCCAGGCAAAGGTGATTCCGAATGCGTCCTGCTGGATGGGCACGAACACGGCCAGGACATCGTGCTCGTTCGCCAAGGCATGGCGGATCAAGTAGGTGTGCTGGAGGATCATCGGACAGCGGGTTCGGCTGCGATCCGCGAGCAACTCGCGGAGCGCTGGCTGTGCGCTGTTGGCGGGCAGGGCAGGACCTGCGGAGAGTGTTGTGAACAATCCGGCGTCATCGGGACTCAAACCGGCAGGAACACCTGCGGGATCGACGCCACCGAAGTCGACCAGTACCGAGTTTCCGAGACTCTTCAGCGCACCTTGTTCCCAGTAGATCGTGGGCCCGTCGTCGTAGCTGTTGCTGCGCGTCGCGAATGAGAAGAAGGCTCCCTCGCCGCGCAGGCCGACGACTCCAGACGCGCTCCGGACTGCTGATGTCGGCCGGTCGAGCACGCGCGCGAATTCCATCTCGTCGTCGGGATGTGCCGAGCGCCAGGCTGCGATGACTTCCGGCGACGGATTCATCAGTCGTGGGCGCAACTCATCCTCGACCCGGATCAACATGTCGCGAAGCTCGTCGACGGACTTCCCTTCCAGGACTTCGCTGGAGGGGTCTTCCAGAACGAGCGCGACTGGCGGCGGGGCTTCCGGGATACCGAGAATCGCATGACGTGAAGATGCGAACTCGGGTTGAAGCTCCCCTGCAGAACTCGGAGGCGTCTCGGCGATCACAATGCCTTCCGATGCCCTCGTCGTTGTTGCGCGCATCACCATCCACGCCGTAGCTCCGGCGCCGAGCGACACGCACACACCCGCCGCAATCGCGAGCACCTTGGCCGAGACCAGCGCGGGCTTGGAATGCTCGAGGAATCCCGCGAGGGCCAGGCACCACGCTTCGCGACCGCCTTCGCGCCGCTCGAGCCGCTCGCGCAATTGCGCGTGAGCTCGCGCGAGCTGCGAGCGGACGGTCGCGGCCGGAACCTTGCGCCGGCGCGCGATCGCCGCGGGAGACAGGTCCTGGAAATAGCGCAGCAGCACCACCGACCGATAGGGTTCATCGAGCTGCAGCACCTCCGCGACGATCGAATGCTGGCAGCTGACTCGATCGTGCAGACTCGCGTCCTCGGAAGCCTCATCCCGCGCCGATCTGGTCTCATGCTCGCGCCGCACACTCTCCGAGCGGGCTAGATTCAAAGCCCTGCGGCGCATCGCGGTCGCGAGCCAGGCGCGCGGACGGACGATCGCCTGGGAACCGCTGGCCAGGGTCGCGAGCCAGGTCTCCTGCGCGAGGTCCAGCGCGGCGGCTTCGTCGCGCGCGAGCCCGCGTGCCAGGCGCTGCACGAAGTGCTGGTGCTCGGCAAGGAACTCCGGGGAAAGCATTGGATTCTGACTGGTCATGACGAGCGCTCCTGTGAGTGGCGGTGCCAAGCTCGAGGACACGCGTCGATCCGAAGTGCTGCAGGGGCTCGCGCAAGATCGTAGCCCCTATGGACTTGTGTCACCCCGATTGCGGGGCGCAGCACCCTCCCGCTCCCGCAGGACCTATTTCCCCGCGTCCGCCGCTGCCTGAGCTCGCTTGGCCGAATCGGCGTCGCCGATGCGGCGGTAGAAATCGGCGAGCCACAGCCAGCTCTGCTTGTCCGCGCCCGCCAGGATTTCCGCGGTGCGCGCGGTGAGCTTCGCGCGCTCCTTGTCGCCGAGCCATTCGTACATGTCGACGATCATCAGCGCCGTCCTCGGTTCCGACGTTCCGAGCGCGACCAGGTGCGGGAGGGCGTCGCGCACTTCCTCGCGATTCCCGACCGAGCGCTGCAGGGCGATCAGCTCCCGCCATGTGTCCACCTTGGCGGGGTCGTGCAGAAGCAGGCCCTGCTGCTGCAGGATCTGCTGCGCGATGCGGCTGGTGGACTCGAAGCGCTGCTGAGCCTGGTCGGCGTCGGCCTGGCGATCGGATTCGGCGTAGATGTGGGAGAGCAGGAACCAGGGCCGCGGCTCCCAGGGCTCGAGGTCGCGCGCGCGCTCGGCGTGCGGGAGCGCGGCGGCGGTCTCGCCTTCGTCGTAGAGAATCTGCGCGAGCCAGGCGTGGGCGTCGGCGTGATCGGGGCGCAGCTCGAGGACCTTGTTCAACAATTCCGTCGCTCGTTTGGAATTGCCCAGCCGCATCTCGCTGAGCGCCAGTCCGCGCACGGCTTCCGGGCTCGAAGGCGAAGCCGCGAGAACTTTCCCGTAGTGGTCGCGCGCGCGCTCGTAATCGCCGAGTGAGTAATAGCAATGGCCCAGGGCCTGGGTGGCGCCGATTTCCTGCGGCACGACGTGGACGAAGCGCTCGAGCAGGACCGCGGCGTCTCCGTAGCGGCGCAGTCGGAAGTAGCAGATGCCGGCCTGGTAGAGAGCGGGCGGGTATTCGCTCTCGCGATCGAGCAGCGCGTAGAGGTACGCGAGCGAAGCGGCGTAGTCCCCCGCCGTGTAGGCGCGCTTGCCCGCCACGACGTCGCCGGCGAGCTCGTCGGGCAGCTTGTCCTTTGGACTCCACTTCGACCAGCGACCTTCGGGCGCGAAAGCAAGGCTGCGCGGATCGCGAGCGAGGGCTGCCTGAGCACGCTCGCGCAAGCTGACTTGCGCCGCGGCGGGTTTCGCGGGCGGAGCAGGCTGCTGCGCCGCGACGCCGGCGGACGTGGCAAGCCAGAGCAGGCCGCACCAGGCGATCGGAATGATCCGGCTCACGGCGCTTTTTCCTCGATGGTCAGGACGCGATCCGCCGCGACGTCCTGCAGGCTCGATTCCGTGCCGTCGGGCCAGCGCACGACGATCGCTTTGACGCGCGCCGCGCTCCCGAGGCCGACGTGGATCTCCGCGGGGACGGCGGACTGGTAGCCGCCGCTCGTGCGCACCTCGCACCAGCGGGTTCCGCCTTCCCAATCGACGCGCACCCTGGCGCCGATCGCCTGGGTGTTCTTGCCGCGCGCGCGCAGCCGCACTCCGGTCCAGTGCAGGGCACGCGTTGGTTCGCTCGAGGCATCGGCGGGCGCGCGCATTGCCTCCAGCTGATTCCTGAGCACGCGCACTTCGCCGTTCAACTCCAGCGCGACGATATCGACGTCGCCGTCGCCGTCGATGTCACCGAACGTCGACGCGCGCGAGACGCGCGGCTTCGAATCGGAGAGCGTCTCGACCGAGAAGTGTCCAGCGCCGTCGTTGCGGAACAGCTGATCCGCCTGGGCATACGTCGTGTCCGTGCCCGGCAGATCGGCCTGCGGATACACGTGGCCGTTGAACACGAACAGATCGAGATCGCCGTCGAGGTCGAGGTCCGCGAAGCCGGTTCCCCAGCTCAGCATGCGCAACGAAGGACCGGCGAGCCCCGTCGCGGACGAGCGCTCGCGAAAGCCCTTGGGCCCCTTCGCCGCGTAGAGCGAGATCGCTTCGCCCGAGAAATTCGTGACCAGCAAATCCTCGCGGCCGTCGCTGTCGAGATCGCCGCAGGCGATGCCCATGCTCGCCTGCTCCTTGCCGTTGGCATCGTGGCTCACGCCGCGCGCGAAACCGCGCTCGACGAAGGTTCCGTCGCCCTGGTTCTCCCAGAGATGATTCGGCGTGGAATCGTTGGCGACATAGAGATCCGTGTCGCCGTCGCCGTCGTAGTCGACCGTCATCGCGCCCAAGCCGAAACCCGCCTCGGTCGGGACGAAGTGCGCGGCCTGGGTCGCGTCCTCGAAAGTCCCGTCGCCGTGGCCCTTGTAGAGCTGGTCGTGCTGCGGAGTCAGTCCCTCGGGACCGCACATCACCGGGTAGCTCTTCCAGGTGCACTCGCCGCCGGGCTTCGCGACCAGCAGCGGATCGAAGGCCAGGTAGTTCACCACGGCGAGATCGAGGAAACCGTCGCGGCCGATGTCGAGCAGCGCGGCCGAAGTCCCCCAGCGCGAGCCGACGAAGCCCGCCTTCTCGCTCGCTTCCTTCAGACCCTTGCCGGCTTGATTCAGGAACAGGCGCGTCGGCCCCCACTGCGTGATCACCAGGTCGACGAAACCGTCGCCGTCGACGTCGCCCGCGGCGATGCCCATCCCCCAGCGGCCGCCGCTCATCGCCCAGGCGGGGCCCGCGGGAGAAAAAACGCCTCGACCATCGTTGAAGAAGACGCGCGGCGGAAAACCGGGCTCGCCCTTGGCGATGCGCTCGAGTGTCGAGCCGTCGACCACCACCAGGTCAGGATCGCCGTCGTTGTCGAGATCGGCGAGAGCCAGACCGCCGCCGTTGACCTCGAGGATGTAGTCCTTGGCCTTCGAGCCGCAGGTCATGGTCACGCCGGGCAGGGCGCGGGCCTGGTCCTCGAGGAACAGGGGCTTCGCGGCGGCGGCCGTGGGCTCTGGAGCCTGGGAAAGGGCCGGCGCGGCGAGCAGGATGAGGAGGATCGGCATCGGCGAATTATTGTGACGCAGCCGCGCGCCGATGCGACAAGCGAGTTCCCGCATGCCTTCCACCACGAGCCCCGAAGCCCTGCGCGAGGCGCTGATCTCCGCCCACGTGTACTTGATCTTCACGCCGGAGCTGTGCGCCCCTCGCGACCCGCTCGAGGTCCTGCGCGAAGCCCTGCCCTGGGTCGACATGATCCAGGTGAGGCCGAAGCCGCGCGAGTCGGGCCTCGATCCGCTGGCGGCGGGTGCTGCCCCGTTGCTCGTCAGCGAAGCGCGCAACTCCTGGGAGTGGTGCCGGCGCGTGCTGGAGCTCGTGCGCGGCCAAGATCGCGTGGTCCCCGTGATCGTCAACGATCGCGTCGACGTCGCGGCCGCGCTTGCGGCGGAGGGTCTCGCCGGCGTGCACCTCGGTCAGGGTGATTTCCCCGCGGCCCTGGCGCGGGGCCAGCTCGGGGAAGGCGCTATGATCGGACTCTCGACCCACAGCGCCTCGCAGGTGGTGCGCGCCCAGAGCGAGCCGGTCGACTACCTGGGCTTCGGCCCCTTCCGCGCGACCGCGACGAAGGGCTACGCGCGCGGCCTGGGCGGCGAGGCCTGCTGGATCGCGCAAGAGGCCTCGGATCGCCCGGTCTTTCCGATCGGCGGCATCGATCTCACCAACGTCGACGAGCTCGAGCGCATCCCGCGCGCCGCGATCGGCTCCGCGATCCTCAGCGCCCCTGACCCCGCACGCGCCGCTCGCGCCATCCGCGCCGCCCTCGCAAACGAATAAACGGGTACCCGGTATTCCACCACCATTTTTTACACGCGGCGCGTGTAAAAAATGGTGGTGGAATACCGGGTACTGGACTCATGTGATCAGCATCGCGTCGCCGTAGCTGTAGAAGCGATAGCCCTCGCGCATCGCTTCGGCGTAGAGTTCGAGCGTGCGTTCGCGGCCAGCGAAGGCGCTGACGAGCATCAGGAGCGTGCTGCGCGGCAGGTGGAAGTTGGTGAAGAGCACGTCGACCACGCGCAGGGGAACGCCGGGCTTGAGGAACAGGCGCGTCGAGCCGGAACCGGCGCGGACCGTGCGGTTGTCCTGGGCGCAGGTCTCCAAGGTGCGCGCGCTGGTCGTGCCGATCGCGACCACGCGGCCGCCGCGCTCGCGGGTCTGGCGCACGAGGTCCGCGGTCTCCTCCGAGAGCCAGTAGTCCTCCGCGTGCATCGGATGCTGATCGAGGTCCTCGACCTCGACCGGCTTGAAAGTGCCTTCGCCCACGTGCAGGGTCACGCTCGCGACGTCGATGTTGCGCGCGCGCAGCTTGGCGAGCAGCTCCGGCGTGAAATGCAGGCCCGCCGTCGGCGCGGCGACCGCGCCGGGCTCGCGCGCGTAGACGGTCTGGTAGCGCTCGCGATCGAGGGCAGCGCGCGCGTCGTTGTCGACGATGCGCTCGATGTATTGAGGCAAGGGCATGCGGCCGTGGCGCTCGAGCAGGGTGTCCAAGCTTTCGCCGCCAGCGCCGGGCGCTTCGAGCTCCAGTTGCCAGTCCCCCACCGTTCCGTCGGACGAACGATCGCGCTGCTGCATGTGCGCGAGGAACACGCCGCCCTCGAGCTCGATGCGCTCTCCGGGCTTGATGCGTGCCGCGGGCCGCACGAGGGCTCGCCAGCGCGCGCTTCCCAGGCGCTGGGCGAGCAGCATCTCGACGCGTCCTCCGCTCGCTCGCAAGCCGAAAAGGCGCGCCGCGATCACGCGCGTGTCATTGACCACCACGAGATCGCCGGGAGCGAGCAGCTCTGGAAGATCGCGCACGTGGAGATGGCGGACTTCGCGCGAGGCACGCGAGGCGACGAGCAGGCGTGCGCTGTCGCGCGGCTGGAGCGGGACCTGGGCAATCCGCGCGGGATCCAGCTCGTAATCGAAATCGGAGGCGTTCAATCGTGGATCAGACCGCGGGAGGGTCGTCCGCTCCCCTCGCGCGCGAGCTCGATTCGGCCGCGCCCGCGCCCGAGCTCGCGTTGCCGAGACCGGCTTCGACCAGGCGGCTCTGCAGGGTGTCCGTGTCCCAGCCGAGATAGAGGGCGGCGCGCGTCTTGTTCCAGGTACCCTTGCGGTTGGCGGTGGTCTCGAGCGCGGCGCAGAGCAGCTCGCGATCGGGATGTCGCGAGGGCATGCGCGCCACCAGTGTCTGGCCGAAGCGCGCCGCGAGTCGCTCGAGCGCCGCCGCATCGATCAGACCCGCGGGATGACAGAGGACCAGCCGGTACATCCACTGCGCGAGCTCGCGTACGTTGCCGCTCCACGCCTGCCGCCACAGGAGGGCCAGGGCCTCGTCGTCGAGCTCTGGAGTTCGGACTCCTTCCTCGGTGGCGAAATGGGCCGCGAACAGGAGGGCCAGGGGCACGATCTCCGTGCGGCGCTGCGCCAGGGGCGCGAGCTTCAGCTCGACGCGCGAGAAGAACCATGCCAGCTCAGGCGCGATCGCGCCTTGCTCGCGGGCTTCGTCCAGCGATCGATCGAGCAAGAGGCAGACGCGCGAACGCGAATCCGCGCGCTCTTCGATCAGCTGGGCAAGTCTCGACTGGTCTCCCTGCGCGAGCTCGAGAGCGCGCTCGACGATCAGGCCCCTGGGCTCGTCGCTGGCTGCGAGCTCGCGCTCGAGCGCCGCGACGTCAGCCTGCACGCGCACGAGCGCAGCGCCCCGCAGCGAACTCTCGAAGTGCAGACGGCGCGCGAGCATGCGCCTACCCGAGCCGATCGGCCCGCTCAAGGCCACCGGAGCGCGCGAAGTCGCAAGGGCGACCAGTTGCTCGGGCGACAGGCCGGCCGAGGACGCCGCGGCTTGCACGCACACGTCGTGTCCGAAGCGCGCGCGGTGCCAGGAGCGGAATTGCGCGGCCGCGAGCTCCGCGGCGAGTGCGCTGGCGCGCGTCTCGAAACGACGCAGGTCCGCGGCGGAAAAGTCGCGCCGCCGCGTCGATTCGACCAGCCACACCCCCGCGACTCGTCCGCGCAATTGCAGCGGCACCGCCACGCCGCTGGCGGCATCGGGATGCAGACCGAGGTTCGAATCGGCTTCGCTGAACAGCACGGGCCGGCCCGTTGCCGCCGCGCGAGCGACGGCGCGACCTTGACCGCGATGGCGCACGGACTCGGAGCTCGCGCGCAGCGGATTCTCCTGCGCGTCCGAGTTTTCCTCCGCGCTCTCCAGTGCGCCGCCGCCCTGAGCGACGAGCACCAATCCTGAATCGCGAACGTCGAAAGCCGACCAGCGCCGCTGCGTGGTCTTCAGCGCGAGACCGTCGACGAAGCTGCGCAGCACGCTGGCCGCGGATGAGCTCTCGTCCTCGAGGCGGCTCGGAACGGTCTCGAGCCTGACCTGCGACATCGGCGCGAGGTGCGGGACCCAAGCGCGCGCGGCTTGCGCGAGCTGCGCGGCGGAAGCGACGAGGTGGTGCTCGAACTCGAGGTTCAACCATCCGCACAGGTCGCCGCGCATATCGAGGACGGGCACGAGAGCCATCGCCTGGATCGACGCCGGATCGATCGAGGCCCGGCTCGTCTCGCTTCCCGAGTCCGCGCCGAAGTGGACAACGCGCAGACGCGCGTCGCTCAGAAGCTGGCTTTCGCATTCGCGCGGATCGGCGCAGGCTCCTTCGCGCGACGCGATCCAATCCGCGAGCCTTCCGCGGTGCGCCGGGGCGAGGGCGTGGGCGACCAGGCGCGCGTGGCCCGGAGCCTCGAGCCGCCAGGCGCTGAACAGCGCCGCTCCCAACCGCGAACGCAAGCCGGCGGCGTCCTGCGCGATGTCCTCGCTGGCTTCGAGCTCGCACGAGAGCAGCGACTCGGATGTTCCCGGTTGACCAGCGAACCACGCAGCCTTGCTCGGCGCGCGAGCGCGCAATTCCGCGAGCGGCCGCGGCAGCCGACTCCTGGCGAAGGACAGGTTGCCCAGCACGACACGCGCACCCTCATCGTCGCCGAGCAAGGCGCGCGTCCAGATGCACAGTCTGCGCAGCCGCGTATCGCCGAGCGCGCGCGAGCCCAGGGCTTCGAGCCGCGCGCGAGCCTGACGAACCGCGGCGCGGTCGAGCAGGCATTCGACCAGGCCAGCGGCGCCTGCCAGTTCCAGCTGCGGCTCGCTGCGCTGCGCAGCCGTGCTCGCGGGACTGCGCAGGCATTGCGCGAAGGCATTCTCCCCCGCCGCGATTCCCGATGCAGCTCGCTCGCGGCGCGCGTTCCACAACTCGACACGCGCCGCGCTCGCGCCGGAGCGCTCGAGGCCCGCGAGCAGGCGCGCGGCGACAGAAGCAGCGCTCTCACCCGGCGCGGGCACGTGGGCAACCCAGGGCGACTCGCCGCGCAGCTCCTCGAGCTCGCTCCAGGCGGACTGCAACTCGCCCTCGCATTCGCCGAAGTGCGCGAAGGAATCGCAACCGACCAGGGCGTAAAGCTGGTGGCGCAGGAGTTCCTCGTGCACGCGCACGCAGCGCTCCAGCGACGAGCGCTCGAACACGCCGCGCGCCCGCGCCAGGCTGACGCCGACGCTCTGGCCTGCGTGACCGCGCGCGTCGTCCGACAAAAGTCGCAGGAACGTCGTGACCTTCTGCGCGCGCTGCCAGAAGAGCGGCGCGGCTTCGGGCAGCAGCATTTCCAGGGCGTCCGTGGAGCGTTCGGTCATGGAAGCGCCTGGTGCGTGCTCGGATCAGCCAAGAGCATCGCGAGTGCTGCGCGAGCGGACCTTGTCGGCGCAGGTCTGGAGCGCGGCGGAGTCGCACACGCCCAGGCGCAGCAATTTCGCCTGGGCGCGCGCTTCCTGGTACGTCGAGCGGCGCAGACAACCCAGGGACTTCGCGACGTCGAGCTCCTCACTGATCAACTCGGAGAGATCGCGCTGGGTGATGCCCATCTGCTCTTCGTCGCCGTCGTGCAAGGCCGCGAGCTCGCACAGGCGGATCAGCTCGCGCTCGACCAGTCTGCACAGCTCGCGCTCGGCGCGCTCGCGCGTGAAATATTCGGGCGACAGATGGGGCTTGCCCAGGATCCGCGGCGCGGCGCGTGCGCTCAAGCGCGCGAACATCGGCGCGGATTCGGCGAGGGCGCGCTCGAGCTCTTCGCCCTGGCACAGCGACAATTCGTGCAGCAATCGCGCGAACGCGGAGGGAGTCGGTCGCGATGTCATGGCTGGACCTCGTCCGCGCTCGGCGCGCGGGACGCCTGGGCGTCGTTCGGATCGGAAGATTCGGGCAGGGATGAGAGCGCAGGCCCCGCGTCCGGCTTGCGGCCGCGCGACGAAATTTCCGAGGCCTGACCGGATGCGATCAGCACCGCCTCCAGCCCGCGCCGCGCGAGCCGCGCGACCTCGACACCGCTCGCGCCCAGCGCGCGCGCGACTTCCTCGAGCCCGCGCCCGGCGATCACGAGGCCGTGGAAGGCCTGGCGCTCGGGCTCGCGCAGCAGATTGTGCGCCAGGCACACGCGGCGCATCGCGGCGGGCTCGAGGCCCAGCGGCCGAGCGAGATCGACCAGCGCGGCCAATTCTTCCGAGTCGACCGGAGCCCCGCGCTTCTCCGCTTCGACGTCCTCGCGCAACAGCTCGATCAGAGCCTGGTCGACGATCTCCGCCAGCCAGATCTCGATCGCCGGCGTGCCGCGGTAGCGCACCGCGTAGCGCGCGCAGTGGGCCAGGGCGCGCAGGTGCACGCGATCCGCGTCGAAAAGATACGCACGCTGCGCGAGTCGCGCCGCGACCACCTGTCGCAGCTCGAGCGGATCGCCTTGCAGCAGTCGCGCGAGCACCTCGCGCGGGCTCATGCCGCCGAGCACCGAACGCCAATGCTCGCTCCCGCGCTCGCGCGACGGAGACTGGGCATCGATTCCCCGCGCGCCAGCGCTCGGCTCCGGCACAGCAGCGCTCGGACTCGCGCGCAGTTGAGGTTGGTTCTCGCCGCTCATTCGGATCACCTCGGTAGCAAGAGTCTAGGGAGGCGACCGAGGAATGGCGCGATCTGGATCCCAGACCGGACCCCACGCGGGAATCGGGACCTCGCGCGCGGACTCGAGGCCTCGAATTCCCCGATCGCGCTTTCGCGGACGGCCGACGGGACACTGCCTCGCTGTGGAAAACTCCGCCGCCAAGGCGACCTGCCCCTTGCCCGATTCCCTCGCGACGCTTCCAATGGCTCGTCGTTTCGAGACCCCCATTGCCCCGGAGCCCACCATGTTGCGCACCTTCACCCTCGCAGTCTTCTCCCTGATCCTGACGGCCTCGAGCGCGAGCGCGCAGCTGCCTTGCCACGCGGAGTACGGCGACAACGTCTTCGCCGACAACGTCAGCATGGGCGGCCCCGGCCTGACGGTCGGGATCCTGTTCGTCGCCCCTACGAGCTTCAGCGCGACGTCGGTCGAAGTCTTCACCGGCGAGTCCAGCGGACAGAACTCGGTGCAGATCTGGTCCCACAACGCCGGCCTGAATCAACCTGGATCCATGCTGAGCTCGGGTTCCTGGTCGATGAGCTCGACCAACGGCTGGCAGGGCGCTCCCCTGGCTGCCCAGGTGCCGCTGGTCGCCGGAACGACCTACTGGCTGGGTTGGAATCCGATCAACGGCGCGCAAGCCAGCGTCGACACCTCGATCGCCGGCAATGGACAGCTCTACCGCCCCTCGTTCGACGGCGGCCAGACCTGGCTCGGTCCGTTCCAGAGCAGCAACCACTGGAAATTCCGCATCTTCGGCAGCTGCAACGGGCCGGTCACGTACTGCACGGCGAAGGTCAACTCGCTTGGCTGCACGCCCTCGATCTTCGGCGTCGGCACGCCCAGCCCGACCGCGCTGAGCGGCTTCGAAGTGCGCGCCTCGAACGTGCGCAACCAGAAGGTCGGCCTGCTGCTCTACAGCCTCACGGGGCGCGCGGCCACGCCGTTCCAGGGCGGATTCCTGTGCCTCGCGCCGGCGATCCGCCGCAGCACTTCGGTCAACTCGGGCGGCAGCGCACTGCCGGCGAGCGATTGCACCGGTCTGTACTCGATCGACATGAATGCCTTCGCGCATGGCGTGCTCGGCGGAACGCCCGCGGCGGGATTGCAGGTCCCGGGCCAACAGGTCAACTGCCAGTGGTGGGGTCGCGACCCGGGCTTGCCCGTGCCGAACAACTCCACCTTGAGCGACGCGCTCGAATACACCCTCTGATCGACGCGGCATAGCCGCGCATCAGCCCGCTTCGTCTTCCTGACCTCGCCGCCGCAGGCCGCGGCGAGGCCCTTATCGTTTCCACCGAGGTCTCTCTTTCCGCAGGATTCACCCCATGCGCAGCTTTCAACTTGCAGTCCTCTCCCTGATCCTCACCGCCTCGAGCGCGATCGCGCAGACGCCCTGCCACGCGGAGTTCGGCGACAACGTGTTCACCGACAACGTCTCCATGGGCGGCCCCAATCTGACGCTGGTGATCAAGTTCACCGTCCCGACCAGCTTCCAAGCCACGGCGGTCGAGGTGTTCACGGGCGAAGCCAGTGGACTGAACTCGGTGCAGATCTGGTCGGACAACGCCGGGCAGAATCAACCCCTCGCCGTCCTCAGCTCGGGCTCGTGGAACATGAGCTCGACCAACAGCTGGCAAGGCGCGCCGCTGCAATCCGCCGTGCCCCTGACGGCCGGAACGATCTACTGGCTCGGCTGGAATCCGATCAACAACGCGCAAGCCAACACCGATCGTTCGCAGCCCGGGAACGGCCAGCTCTACAACGCCAGCTTCGATGGCGGTCAGAGCTGGTTCGGCCCCTTCCAGGACGTCGAGCACTGGAAATTCCGCATCTTCGGCAGCTGCAACGGGCCGGTCACGTACTGCACGGCGAAGCTCAACTCGCTGGGCTGCACACCGTCGATTTCCGGCGTCGGCACTCCCAGCCCGACCGCGCTCAGCGGCTTCACCGTGCTCGGCTCGAACGTGCGCAACCAGAAAGTCGGCCTGCTGCTCTACAGCCTGACGGGCCGCGCGGCCACGCCTTTCCAGGGCGGGTTCTTGTGTCTCGCTCCGGCGATCCGCCGCAGCACGTCCGCGAATTCCGGCGGCACTGCATTGCCGGCGAGCGATTGCAGTGGCGTGTACTCGATCGACATGAACGCCTTCGCGCATGGCGTGCTCGGCGGAACGCCGTCGCCGGCGCTCCAGGTGCCTGGACAGCAGGTCAACTGCCAATGGTGGGGTCGCGACCCGGGTCTGCCGGTGCCGAACAACTCGACGCTGACGGACGCGCTCGAGTACACCCTCTGATCGGCGCGTCGCTCGAGATCACGCGGCGGCGGCAGGAGTGACTCCCTGCCCGCCGACCGTGGATCCAAAGCGGTTGCGGCACCACCTTGGAGCTTGTCCGATTCGTCGGCAGCGATTTCAATCGACTTGACGACGCGACGTCTCTCTGCTTCGAAGGAGCCCAGCATGCTGCGCCAATTCACTCTGGGAACGGTCTTCCTGCTGCTCGCGGCTGCTGACGCGCGGGCTCAGCTCCCGCCCTGCCACGCGGAGTACGACGACAACGTCTACAACGACGGCATCCAGATGACCGGATACGTGATGGGCTTCCAGTTCGTGGCGCCGGCGAGCTTCAACGCAACCGCGATCCAAGTCTTCACGGGCGAGGCCGCCGGGGCGAGCGCGGTCCAGATCTGGTCGCACAACGCGGGATTGAACAAGCCGCTGGCGACCTTGAGCTCGGGCCCTTTCACCATGGTCGGCCAGAAAAGCTGGCAGGGCGGCACTCTCACCTCGCCGGTGTCTCTGGTGGCCGGGACGACGTACTGGCTCGGCTGGTCGCCGCTTCCGAGTGCTCAAGCCCCGCTCGACGACTCGATCCCCGGCCTGGGGCAGGTGTACTGCGCCAGCCCCGACGGCGGAGTGAATTGGAACGGCCCGTTCCATGACGCTTACCACTGGAAGTTCCGCATCTTCGGCACGTGCCAGACGCCGGTCGTCTACTGCACGGCGAAACTGAACTCGCTCGGCTGCACGCCGTCGATCGCCGGCATCGGGACGCCCAGCGCGAGCTCGACCAGCGGCTTCGAGGTGCAGGGCACGAACGTTCGCAATCAGAAGGTCGGACTGCTGCTCTACAGCCTCACGGGACGCGCGGCCGTTCCATTCCAGGGAGGATTCCTGTGCCTCGCTGCGTCGATCCGCCGCAGCGTGCCGGTCAACTCCGGCGGAAGCCCTCTGCCGGCCTTCGATTGCAGCGGCGTGTACACGATCGACATGAACGCCTTCGCTCACGGTCTGCTCGGCGGGACGCCGTCGCCGGGACTCCAGGTCCCCGGTCAACAGGTCGACTGTCAGTGGTGGGGCCGCGATCCCGGACTGCCGGCGCCGAACAACTCGACGCTGACGAACGCGCTCGAGTACACGCTCTGACGCGCGATCGCGAGAGAGCACGAGCACGGCCTGCGCGTTTCTGACCTGGAGCCCCCCCCTCGGGCCGACGCCGCGGCCTAATCCCCGCTCGGCGCCTGCTTCGCCGCAGCCGCCGGTCCGTCGCCGTCCTTCACCGCGAGCTTGCCGAAGTAGGTCGGCAGCTCGACGCCGCCGATCGAGCGCATCACGTCCATCAGGGGCGGCACGGCCGAGCCGAGATTCTTGATGAACCCGCTGGCGCCGCCGCCGGGCGTGCCGCCGTCCCAGACCGTGATCTTGTCGAACTTGATATTCGAGATCGCCTTGGCGGAAGCGTCCGCGAGGTGGTCGAGGTGCTCGAGCATCATCAACTGGAAGGCCGCTTCCGAGCCGCCGGTGCCCTTGATGATCTCGCGCAAGCCCTCGCCCTTCTTGGCCAGGATCTCGTACTCGCCGCGCGCTTGAGCGGAAAGCTTGGCGAAAATCGCCTTCGCTTCGCCCTCGGCTTCGATCACGTTCGCGCTGGCGCGCGCCTGAGCCTCGAGCTTCATTTTCTCCGCCGCAGCCTCGGCCTCGACGATGATTCGCGCCTTCTGCGCCCGCGCCGGAGCTTCCAAAGTCGCGCGCTGCTCCGCTTCGATCTGCTTGCCCTTCTGCTCGGCAGCCAGGGTCTGCGCCTTGTACTGCGCCGCGAGCACTTCCGCGTCCGCTTCGCGCTTGCGCCGCTCGCCGACCGCGTAGGCCTCGGCCTGTCGCACCTGCAAGTCCGCTTCCGACTCCGCGATCGCGGCCTTGGACTTGTTCTCGCCGGTCATCGCCTCGGCGTTGGCCCGCGCGACCTCGATGCGCATCGCGCGCTCGGCTTCCTTGACCAGGGCCTCGCGTTGGAACGCAGCGGTCTGCTCGCCGGTCTGACGCTCCTTCATCAGCTCGGCTGTGCGCACCGCCATCTCGCGCTCGGCGCTCTTCGTGCCGACTTCCTGGTCCTTGACGGCCTCAGCGACCTGGATCGCGCGCTCGCGATCCGCCTTGGCGACACCGATCGCACCGAGCTTGACTTGCTCCGCGACGTCGACCTGCGCCTTCTGGATCGCCTCGCTCGCCGCCTTGCGCCCGAGGGCCTCGATGTAGCCCGATTCATCGGTGATGTCCGTGATGTTGACATTGATCAACACCAGGCCGATCTTCTCGAGCTCGGGCTCGAGGTTGTGCTGGATGGACTTCAGGAACACGTCGCGATCCTTGTTGATCGCCTCGATCGGCATGGACGCGATCACCTGGCGCAGCTGGCCGAAGATGATGTCCATCGCCTGGTTCTTGATCATGTCGGTGTTCAGACCGAGCAGACGGATCGCCGCGTTCTGCATCACCGCCGGCTGCGTGCCGATCGCCACCGTGAAATACGAGGGCACGTTGACGCGGATGTTCTCGAGCGAGAGGGCGCCCTTGAGCGGCACTTCGATCTGGATCGGGTCGAGGCTCAGGAAGTCGTACTCCTGCACCAGCGGCCAGACGAACGAACCGCCCCCGTGCAGACACTTCGACGATTGTCCCCCGCCGACTTTTCCGTAGATCACGAGCACGCGGTTCGAGGGGCAGCGCTTGTAGCGGCGCACGAGCATGAGCACGAGGCTCAGCACGAAAAGTACGCCGACGAGCACCAGTACGACGATCCAGAAGTCCTTGGAAGGCGCGGATTGGAGCAGCAGAGCGAGGCTTGTCATGGGCGGTTCGATTCTTTCAGGGACTAGAGAGCGTCGACGACCAGTGTGTCATTGGCTTGAACGGCGCTGACCTTGCACAGAGCACCGGTCTTCAATTCCGGGCCAGGAGTGATCGCGCGGTACTGCATCGTGCGCCCCTGGATCGTCACGGTGACAGCGCCCTCGCCCGCGCGCGCGCCGGGAATGACCAGGTAGACGCGCGCTTCGGTTCCCACGGCGTTCTTCACGTCGACCGTGCCCGAGGAACGCAGCTTGTTGAACTGCAGGAGCACCGAGCGCGTGACCACGAAGGCCAGGGTGCCGGCAAAAAGCGCGACGCCGAGCGAGGCCAGCGAGCCCAGGCCGCGCGACGAGCCGACCATCCCGCCCAGGCCGAAGAAGGCCAGGAAAGCGACGATCGCGCGGAAGGAAAGCCAGGATCCGGTCCCGCCGTCGTGGTCGTGGCCGACGTCGTGACCGACGTCGTGGTCCATGTCGTGGTCGGCGCCGAACAGCGAGAGCACGACCTGGATCACCAGGACGAAGCCACCGAGCAGGGCGCTGCCTACGTACACCCACTCGATCGGCGAATCGATGCTCGGCCAACCCGAGAACCATTCGGGGGCGAGGGCTGCGAGCGGCAAGGAGGGAATGAGCATGCGAGGACTTCTTCGTGCAGAACGGCGTGAGCGCGCGGTGTACGCCAGTTTCCGTCGGGGATTCAACTTGTCCGGCGCGAGAGCGTACGCAACCGCGGTGCCGGGAGCCAGGATCGTGAGCCGCGGTTGTCCGTCGAGGCTCGCGCGCTAGGATCTGCCCCCTCCCGGCTCCTTCGACAACGCACGAACGCATGGAATCCACCTCAGCACCGCTGCAGCTCCTCGCAGGTCGCACAGGAATCGTCTTCGGCGTGGCGAACAAGCGCTCGCTGGCCTGGGCCTGCACAAAGTCGCTTTCGTTGGCCGGAATGCGGCTGGCGGTGACCTATGCGAACGAGCGCATGGAGCGCACGGTGCGCGAGCTGGCCGCGGATCTGCCGGGAGCGGTGGTCCTGCCCTGCGACGTGACGAAGTCCGAGGAGGTCGCGGCGGTCTTCGAGAAGCTGCGCGGGGAATTCGGGTTCTTGGACACGATCGTGCATGCGATCGCGTATGCGAAGCGCGAGGAGCTCGAGGGCGATTTTTATCACACGTCGAAAGCGGGATACATGATCGCGCACGAGGTGTCGGCGTATTCGCTGACCGAGATTGCGCGCTCTGCGTTGCCGTTGATGGAAGGGCGTCAGGGGTCGATCGTGACCTTGACGTACATCGGCGGGCTGCGCGTGGTGAAGAATTACAACGTGATGGGGATTGCGAAGGCTGCGCTGGAAGCCAGTGTGCGCTACCTCGCGCACGACCTCGGACCGCGCGGCATTCGCGTCAACGCGATCAGCGCGGGGCCGGTGCGGACGCTTTCGGCATCGGGAGTTTCAGGCTTCGCCTCGGTGCTCGATCACATCGCGGAGAACGCGCCGCTGCGGCGCAACATCACGGCGGAGGAAGTCGGCGACGCGTGCTTGTTCTTCGCGAGCGATCTCTCGCGCGGCATCACGGGCAGCACGCTCTACGTCGACGCCGGCTACAACATCATGGGCGTGTGATCGTTCCGTACTCGCATCACGGCCAGATCAAGAAAGTCTGCGCATCGGTCAGTCCAGCGTTGTTCGGCGGCGGGAAACCGGGGTCGCGGCTCCAGTACTGAGCCCAGACCGTGGCGCCCGCGAGCAGATTCGGGTTCGAGCCGCTCGCGATCCATGCGTTGAAGTCGAACGAGAACGTCCCGGTGCAGTCAATTCCTGCGGTCGAGCCGCCAGAGTTCTGCCCCGGAGTCCGGCGAACAGGCGCGAGCAGACATAGCGTTCCGCCGGCGAAGGGCACGGAATTCGATCCTGCCGTCGAGTAGATCAGCAAGCCCGGCTTCTGATTGAGGACATCCTTTGCCTTCACGAGAAACGGTTGCGTCCCCGAAGCCATCGGGATGCCTGAGGTGCTTGTGGAAGGCTGGCAGCCGGCCGAATTGATCTTCGCGGTGCAGTAACCGGTCGGCGGCGAGCACCTCCGATGGAAGATGTCGTACGAACCATTCGTGTCGGAAGGGACGAGGTTGCTGCCAGCGCACTGGAACGCCAGTTCGGCGGCGTCCCGCGACAGCGCGAGCCAGCCCGAGTGCCCGTTGGATTCAGCACCGTTCGCATCGACGCTCAGGCGCTCCAATTGGTTGGTGCTGCGATCGAACAGAAACACGTCCGAGACACCGTTGTTGTCATTGGGCACCAGGGTCGACGCGGGGCTAGAAATGCCCAGAAACC